>JANQJJ010000263.1 GCA_028281725.1 Pirellulaceae bacterium
ATTCGCAAACGTCCGTCACTGAGACGCTGCACCACTGTCGCCGAGGTTTCAATCTCCTGGCCGGGCGTGGCCTTGTCATCGGGGAGCGTGCCGACTTCCTCAGCGTACTTTCTGGCAACGTCACCAGTCATTCTGAGAAACACCGTCTCTCCGACAATCGGTCCATCAGGATGATCAGCCGCCGGATTATTGATTTCCGAGTCGTTGAAGGCGGACATATTTCGCGGTCTGGTCTCTTCCGCAGTCGCCTGATATGCGGCCGATTGCTCTTTCGATATCTGCAGTCTGACGGTTTCTTCCCCTCGTCGCTTGAGCGATACGAATCCGTTTTTGACAACAACACCATCAAACTTGTCGTTAATCTCTACCCTGTAGTTTCCTGCGGCAAGACGAACGGATTCGGATCCTTTTGTCACAGTCAACTCTCTGACGAGGTCGTCACCTTGGAGGATCTGGATTGGCACATCGCTCGCCTCTGATTCCATCGTCAGCGTTCCCTTGTTCATTTCAAGGATGATCAGAACACCGGCAAAGATGATTGAGAAACCAAAGGCCGCTGCGGCAATAAACTTTCCGATCGGTGGACGACCTGCGCGAGTTATAGAGGATCCCGCGACGCACTCGGGCAACGGTGAGGTCGTTGGATGCTGAACGTGGGCGATGCAATCCTCAAGCAGTTCAGCAACTTCATCTGCTGAGTCGAATCGATCTTCGGGTGACTTGGACAACAGCTTCAACACGATCCCTTCAAGCCACTCGGGAATATCGGGGTTGAGTTCGCGAATCGGACGAGCGGTATCGTCGGTGATACGGCGGAGGACGGCGTAGCTAGATTCGGCGCGGAACGGCGGATGCCCGGTACAGAGGGCGTAGAGCACACACCCAAGACTGAAAAGATCGCTGCGACCATCGATTGCTTCGCCGCGAACCTGCTCGGGCGACATGTAATGCGGTGTGCCTGGGTGAAAACCGCTGCGCGTTAAACAAGCGTCATCGTCCGCGCTTGCTAGACCGAAGTCGGTCAGCAATGCTCTATCGACGCCTTCGTCCAGCAGGATGTTTGACGGCTTGACGTCGCGGTGAATCAATCCTTGAGCGTGTGCAGCGGCGAGTCCCCTGGCGGTCTGCATTCCAACGCGAAGGATTTCACATACGTGCAGCGGCCCATCACGATCGAGTCGTTGCTGCAACGAACCGCCTGCGATGTACTTCATGACCAGAAACGGTGGCTGCTGAGAATCATTGTCCGATTCAACGTTGTGAATCGCCACCACATGCTCATCGACGACCGCCGCTGCTGCTCGTGCTTCGCGAGCGAACCGTTTCCGCGCCGATCCGTTTTCGGCAAGATACGGAGCCAGCAATTTCACCGCAACAGGGCGATTCAATTCAGTGTCGTGGGCTTTGAAGACAACGCCCATTCCGCCGTTGCCGATCAAGCGTTCGACATCGTAGCGACCGATGCGACCGAGCAACTCGGGATGCGAAGCGGGTGACAACAAATTCTTGGACATGGACTCGGTCCAATGCGCCGATCGTTCAACTCGTGCGGTCCATTCCAAGCGGAATCTTTCATCAATCATCTCGTTGTCATCGGTATCAATACACTCCGGTGACGCAAGGATGTCATGTGCCACCTGCCACTCGCGAGGCTCAGCCGCCAACACTTCCATTCGCGATTGGCAATGCGAACAGTGCTCGAGATGCTCCGCAGTCCCTCGCAAGGAGTCGTCGTTCTCCGATCGCAACAAGTCAATCAAGCTTTCTTCGTTGCATTGCGTTTTCATGGGCTCACCTTGAATTGATGGACTAGTTCTCTTAGGCGGTTCATCACTCGACTTCGTGCGATGTACACTGCGCCGGGACTGAGTCCCAGCCTTTCAGCTGCTTCTGCCACGGGGACCTGTTCGAGGTGCGTTAGCCGAAACGCCAACCATGTCGATTCAACAACCGACTTGCGAACCCGCTCCGCAGCCCAGCGAAATACTTCCCGTTGGTATTCCAAATCAAACGAGACTTCGCTGAGGTGATCTTCGATTCTCGACAGCCCCGCCAGTGATCCACCAACGGCTGCACCACCAAGCGGCTTGCGAGTCAACACGTTGACGGCGATATTGCGAGCGATCCGCAGCACCCAGGCACGAAAGGGACCGCGGTCGGAACGCTGAAGCCACTGCTCGACTTGCTTCGCGACCGCAGTGAATACCTCCTGGACCAAGTCGTCCGCATCGGCACCCTGAAGCCCCTGCTTACGCGCCATCCGAAACACCAGTGGACCGTAGATCGACACGACCTCGCCCCACGCGGCCGAATCGGCGGCGTTAGGCAGTCTCAGGATCAGGCTGGCTCGTGTTTCAGGAGGACTGGCTCCCGAGAATGTGAGCGACATCGGCGTTTCACGTCAGGTTTTGAAAAGTGACTCAGACACCAGGGAGTCACGTCCACAGGCCACTTCTTTCACGCAAACCCAAGAATTTTGCGAATTCGAGTCTTCTGAATACTACCACGATGGCGCCTGTCGTTCTTTTGTTGCTCACCAACCGGCTTTCAGCGTGTTGGCCGGCAGCTCTGATTTTTCCACGCGCATCGGCCCATCTTAGCCACCTCGGCCAAAACCGCGCCGCGAATGCTATCAGCAGTGTGGGGGATTGCGGCCTAAATCGGCGGGCGATGACAAGACCATTGGCCAGTAGCAAGACCACAGCGGGTTGCGTGTGATGACATTCGGCGCGGCGGTTGCATCGACTCCTATCCGCTAGAAACCCCTCTCCGCCGCATCGGTTAGGCCACCTTGTGCAAACTTGGGCCCCGAGCCATCCGAACACAACTGGGCTGCGGTTCACGTCTATCACTGATCCCCCGACAGCGTGTCCTATGGATGGTCGCAATCACTGGGATTGCTTCTATTCGACTGCTGAGTGCGGACTCGCAAGCTAGGTGGAGTGGGTAGGGCCGTCAGAGATGGCGGTCGTTACCCGATTACTTGCCTTCCCGCAATTCTGTGCTCAGCTCGACTTCTAGTTCGGCTAGCAACCGATTGGCGTAATCATCATCCAGGAGTTTCTCTTTGATGTAGTTGTCGAATGAGTTCCAGCCATCGTACCCGTCTCGATGATTCTCCATCAAGTGTTTGCGCCATGCGTCTACGTCGTATCCAAAGTCCACGTTCGTACTTTTGATTAAGCTAACGCGACCCGCCCACATCACGTCCTTGCAGATTTCTGGATCATCCGATCGCTGCGGAATCCGATCGCAGCCAAGCAACGCCATCATGTCAAGCTGAAGGGGAAGTGCCATCGACATAGCTGCCTCGTGCAAGTAACGCGCCGCGAGTCGTCCGCGTTGGACGTTTGACTTTCGGCGCTAAGTGATGTTGTAGCGAAGTCGGAGGCACTCGCTTGTTGGCCTGCGGCGTCTCGCGGCGACTCAAATCCAACGCGTACTGGCCTCGGCAAAGCAAATCCCAAGGTCGACTCTGACGGCTATTCAGCGGCTTTCTTGAACAGAGCCCTTGAACATCGGCTCGTGCCCTCGCGATGTCAAAGGCTGAATGGTTAGCTGGCTTTTTCAAATGGTGCAACGACGAACTCCGCAGCCACCGCAACCAACAGCTTTGTATTGTGTTCGAGATTCAATTGCTGCAGAGCCGCCGCGCCTGATGACCGTTTACGTTTGACTCCATCGTACGCGGACAGATCACCGGCGTACCCGTGTTGATTCACGCCATGAAAGTCATACGACAGCTTGTGAATTGCGGAGCACTGACTGCCCAACGATTCGGCAATGGACTGGGCGGTAGCTTTTGCTTTCTTGACGGCGGTTTGCAGCAGATCATTTTGAGTTTTGTCGAGGGCGTTGTAATTCCAGCGAAGTTCGGCCAGTTTTGTATTCTTCTGGGACGCGATCGCAGCGAGTGTGGGACCGAGAGATTCGAGTGACTTGCAGCGAACCGCAAGGTAGTAAGTTGCCGAGGACGACTTGGTCAGGATGCCGCTTTCGACTTCTGTGGAGACATTTTGAATCGAGATGTCGTCTTGTTCGATGCCGCATTCCTTCATCGCTTCAACACAGCGATTGACCTCCGCCGCTTTTTTGAACGCTTCGGAGCCGGTAAGGAACGACTGGCCGGCAATACAGATCGTCAACTCGGCACCGGATGCATGAAGACGTGTTTCGGCCGTTTCTTTCACAGTGATGAGGTGCGGTTGTTCCATGCTGTGTCGGACTCAGCCTTGGTCAGCTAAAACGAATTAACGAATTGCGATCTACCGAGTCATGGAGGTGTACGGATAGATCGTGCGTTGAACTTGTCGCCTTGTGCGCGGGCGAGCTTCAGGTAGAAGCGGCTTACAAGAGGTCAGCATACCGGCTCGAAACGTGTCAGTCGAGCGTTTTTGTAGCCTGGAAAATGTAGTGAGAAGCCGACCGACGGCATCGCTCAAAGAGATAGCCAAGCGCGCGACTTTGATGGGCACAAGCTAACTGGGAACGTGACGTTCCCCTATTCGGAAACCAGTGACTCCTCAAAGAGCTTATTCGCGAGTAGAAGAAAATCGTCTTCGTGAAAGCTTCGTGGTTTACGGTTCAGCTGGCGAATCTTTGTTTCACGTGTTTTGGTGACCACGAAAACCTTCCCATCGGCGCTGTCGCGAACCACCGGTCTTTCGCTGCCGACAGATGTCGTAAACGTCTTGGGGCCAGTGCGGTCAAAATCGGTCTTGACCAACGCAGTCTTTTTCGAACCGTCGAGAGTCCACAGCTCAAGCTCAGCGAGACTTCCCTCTGATACTTTTACACGATAACCGATCGTTCTCTTGCCGAGAGGTTGACCAGAAGTTGCATAGAGGATCATGCACGCGAGATCCGGTTCTCCGCCCCCACGCCAGCTCACGTAAGCACAACACCACCGGTTCGTCTTGGTGTTTGCACGAAAATGAATGCGCACCTCAATCGACTTGGCACTAAAGAACAAGCCAGACGACGATTTCGACCTCGTGCTTGACGGCGAAACCCAGAACACACCTGTGTCTTCTCTAACGCTCGCATCATCCGCCATCCCCTCGCGTGAAGGTGCGTTAACGATTAGCAGCATCCCCAACAATGTGTATGCAGCGACTCTCATGTGAAGCAACTCGATGAAACAACCACGATGGCCATAACGAATAGCGTTGAACGGAGCCGCGTAGCACTCGCGACTTCTAATTGGAGATGGTATCAAGTCTGCTGGACGGCCGCATCAGGGGACTGCGTCCAATTTTTGGTTTTGTGCCTTAAAGACTGCGCCACGGTAGCTTAGGTTCGCGGAGTGACGGCACAAGCTAACTGAGACGGTGACGTTCGGTTCGTGAGACGCAGAGGTGATTGCAGCCGACTGGAATTAGGCTGGCGGACAGAACCACTTTGGGAAGACCTCAGAGCCGGGCGAACTGGCGCCGCGGGCTGATGAATTGCAGCTCGGTCCGGCTAGAACCTCAGTCACGGTTTGACCGTTAATCGCGTCGCGACAATCGTTCCGGTGCCACCAATGAACAGCACGCTGTTTTTGGCATGCAGGTAAGGCGCATAGGCTGAGAGATCTGGAATCACGGTCTCGAAATCGTCGGCCGTTGGTCCATCGTGTTCAGGATCTACCTCAAAAACAAGAGTGTTGCCTTCCTTAGTCATTCGAAGAAGATGCACTCCCGGTTCGCGAACGTGCCCAAACGTCACCTCAGGCTTTTGCCAGCCTAACTGAGAAACGCCACCATCGCCGTGATGCGGCGAATGGAAACGCACAAATACTGATTCAGCGCGCCGGTTCGCAGAACCATCTTGCCGCCCTGAACCAATTCCGATATGCGTAACCCCGTCGTCTGGGCCAAAGGTAACCAGGACTTCGAAAACGAAATTGCGATCTATAAAGTCCCGTATGCGGGTTTTAATGATTCCAGCTTCGAAATCGTAATGCTTTGGAAAGCCAAGAAAACGAACGCCCTTCGCGGTTTTTTCAAGTGAAGAAGCGGTTGTCAGGTACTTGGGGAGCGCCCTTGATTTGGCGAGATAATCAAATTCGTTATCCGTCGTTGACACCGCGATTTTGGTGGAAGATGATCCCGACGTCGATTTGGACATGCGTCCTGTCGCGTCACTGAGAATCTGTGCATTGGCCAAAGAGATTGAAGCTGAAACTGCGACTCGAATTTCGCCACTTGTGACATCGACCAGTCGTACGTAGGCTGTTCCGAGTTTTCGTTTCTGCACGATCTTACCTACGACGACGTGTGTCGCTCCGGTCATTTCTCCGATTCTTTGTGCCTCCTTCGGTTCAAAAAAGATGGTGTTCTGCGCGACCAATTCCGTCAGAACTTCGTCCAGCGCGGAACGCTCGACGACCTTTGTTCCGCTGTTGACCAGTCTTGTCGTCAGATCCTCGCTCATCTCCAATCCCAGATTGCTTAGTTGTCCATTCTGTAATGGAATGGGACAAACAGCAATTCTACGTTCTCCATTTCCTGGACGCTCGACTTCGTCACCTACTTGCAATACGGTCTCAAGTTCTCCAACAAGCTTGCCCTTTGAAAATGCATTGGCGACTTCTGTCACTTCAATCCTTGCAATTCTGGGACGTTCGACCGCCAAAATTTTTCCGGTGTCGGGATCAATGATTTCGCCCTCATGTCGGTAGACATCAAGTTGTTGCCCGACTTTGACCTGGTCTTTGTTCAACGTGAAATAGATCGTGGCCTGCGATAGTTTGGCCACCTTTCCAACAGCAGACTGACGAGCTGGAAGTTGCCTGATCTTCCATGCAAAAAACGCTGGCAGACCCAACGCCCTAGCCGCAGCGATTTCACCGAAAGGGTTAGCCATTTTCGAGATGTCTTGCTTGGCGACTGTAATTTCAGACTCCAACTCAATGTCGAACAGTTTCGTCTCCGTAGAATTGGTTGAGATGAGTTCGCCAACATGCGATTTCCCATCTCTGGTATGGATTTGAACGAGTGTTGCTTCATCGTCCGCCGAGACGTGAGCGGGAACTGTCAGCAACAAAGCTAATAGCATGACAATTTGTTTCATGAGTAACCTCAGATGTTGGTCGTTCGCGGATAGTCACTCGCATATCCGATCCCGCGTCTGGTTGACTGGTGCGTAAGGTAATTCACTTGCCCCTAATATAAACCGAAGTCGCGTCGCTGACGGCTACCGCAGCACCTTTCTGCGAGACGCAATCTGCTCCGGAGTGGCACTTTTCGGCAGATTGACCAGCTCCAACGCATTCTTTCCGGACGGCATTCACCATCAGAAACCCAAGAACAACTACATCACGCATCCGGAAAAAAATCCTAAGCTTTTTTGCGAGATTCCTTCGCATCAGTGGTTGCATCGGAGACGAGCTCTAAGAAGATCGCCTCAGCAACTGAGGTGAATCCGACCTCGGCCAGGTGGCGTCCACTTCCCGCTTTCAGAGATGTCCAGCTTCAGCAGATCCCGAGGTCCTATTTCGCTACTTCGGACGATGACTCTGAGGCGTGTTCGGCAGAATCGTGCAGCACTCGGCTCATTGAGCCTCCCAATTGTTCGTCTACAATCAGAAGCGGCGTTTGCTTCACGCCTCCAGTCCGCGGGAAGGACAAAGTCCAGTTGCTACCAGCGGGCGCGTGCGCTGAACAGCTAAATCGCAATCTTCTTCTGAGCCCAATGACGCGGACGGCGGGCAAATGCAGAAGAGGTTTACTTATGCCTAAGCGTCGACTTCCCACCTGTCCTGACACGGGTTATCTGAAACGCGAAGCCAAGGAGCTTCTTGGCGAGTATCGGCGGGAAAAACAGGAAGCAGTTGCCGATTTTGGAACGTTTCACCCAATTGGCGTCAAGCCGCGAGAAGCTTCGTTGAGCGACGCCCAGCTTGTCCTTGCCCGCTCATATCAGTTTGCAAGCTGGGCACGATTGAAATTGGCCGCGGAACTCTGCCGGGCCATTTACGAATCGGATTCGGCCAAAGTGGTTTCTCTTGCTGAGAGGCATCCTGAACTTCTAGATGAGCCAGTACGCGGGGCAGACACAGGAGCTAGTTGGGGAACTCCGGTGGCGTGTGCTCGCTTTTTCGGTCGCGATGAAGTTGTCGACCAACTGGTTAGGTTCATTGGCAAGGACGCCGACATAGTTCTCCAACAAGCTGCTGCCGTCGGTCGCCAGCAGCTTTCACAATGGTTCATCGGCCGCGATGGCAATGTCCAAGCCGGCGCGGTCATGAACCCGTGCGAAACTCTTAACGGCGATGGCCTTGCGTTCCTCATCGAGCAGGGAGCGGAGCTTGCCGATGCCAAGGGAAACCGGCTGGCACCGATCGCCATCATCTTGGAGACTTACTCACGATATCCCGAAGGAAAGCACCAATGTCTTGAGGTCTGTGAACACTACGGAATTGAGTTTCCAGATACACCCATGATGGCCTTTCACCGTGGGCGAATCGACTTGCTCGAAAAACACCTGAAGCAGGACGCAAACCTTCTAAACCGCCATTTTTTTCACGAAGACATTTACCCTGCGGAACTTGGGTGTGGCGAACGTTCAACTGGATCGGGACTACACGGAACGCCTATTCACGGGACCACGTTGCTGCATTTAGCCGTTGATTTTGATGAATGGCATGTTGCTCAGTGGCTTCTTTGCAATGGAGCCGATGCCAACGCTGAAGCGTTCAT
The DNA here is from genome assembly GCA_028281725.1 of Pirellulaceae bacterium. Lineage (GTDB taxonomy): Bacteria > Planctomycetota > Planctomycetia > Pirellulales > Pirellulaceae > Aureliella. Next base: position 8,685 of record JANQJJ010000263.1, read on the forward strand.
CGACGAAGATGGCTTTGGCGGACACACACCGCTTTTTGGAACAGTCGTCTCCCAGCCAAATTTGAACGGTAGACAGGCAGACGGAGAAATGGCGCGATGGCTTCTTCAGTCTGGTGCCAAGCCGAACGTCCGGGCATCTCTCAGGAAGGGCATTCGTTTTCACGGCGACCGAAACGTCTACGAGTATCGCAACGTGACGCCGCTTGGCTGGGGTCGTCAGTTTCATAGCAGTCGCCTGGTTAGCGAAGCGGCCATGAAGGTCATCGCCGAATTTGGCGGAATCGAATGATGATTCGACAAGTTGCTGAAAAGTCCATTAGAACTCGAGTGCTCGATCAAATGCAAAATTTGTAACGGATCGATCAACCGTAATGATCGGTGAACTGAAGGAAGTCATCTAATGCCGACTGTGAGCGCCTTAAGTTGGATTTTCCGCAGTCTTGGTGAAGGCGTGATGAGCGGTAGTTTGGATCCGATTTCGTTCAGCTTCGGCGACCGCAGGCGCTTAGAACGCAGGCGCGTGAGGATGACCGTAGAAGTGCGCGCCGCCACCTGTACGGCTCTGTGGGTCCTGACAAGATCTCTCTTGATTCGCATAGAGCCCCTGGTTGTTGCACGATACACGTACCGTGTTGCACCAGGCCTTTATCGCTGTTACTCAACTCCAGACGGAGAGTGACTAACGACACCCACGCTTTCGACTATGTGCTGGCAACTGCAGCATCTTCGATGCGGAATAGATGGTGAGGTCAGTTGGACAGTGAAAGGGCGCCGCACCGACTCGGCGCTCGAGCTACGCAGCCGACACGAACTTCATGGCCCGAGCACCACGCCGGTGGCTGCGAGCAGATTGAACCGAACTCGCCAGTGACGGGGATAAAGCGACGTGTCGGTGTACTGGACATCGTCTCCACCGGTTTCCAGCACCAGCGCCAACATTTGCTTGGCGGGATCGACCGGGAAGATGACCTCATAGATGGCAGCCTCGTTTTCGTCGCGGAACTCGCCGTCATAAAACCGGTCCATCTCGTTGATGATCGGCAGTAACCCAGTCCGCAGGGCACCGTAGCGATTCTCCGCGATGTCGTGGAACCAATCGTCGCAGCGAATGATCTCCGTCTGTGACGTGCCGTCAGCGTATTCGAAGCGAACGGGCATGTCCGTGTTCCCATTTCCGCCGACGACCAGAAAACGAACGAAGTGATACTGGTCGGGAGGCAGCGAGACGCGAATCGGTGTCTTATCTTCATCGTCGGGGCCGATCTGAAGGGCATTGTTCTCGCTATAGTCCCCCAGCAGATGCAGCCCGACCTGGCCGTCGCGCGGCAGACCGTCCACCTGAGCATTGTCGGCGCGCTCGCCGTCGAACCCCTCCACAACCAGATGGCTGCCGGCGGAAGTGTCGATGGAATCCGTCTGGCGATCACCGGGGTTCTTGATGATGTCGCAATTGAGATGCGGCGTCAGATCAAAAGGGACAGCCGTCATGGCGAAGTCAGCGGAGGTAAACGACTTCTCGGCGCTGAACGAGGTGGTCAAATGATTGGAGCCGGTGTAGGCCACCCGCCAAAAATAGGTCGTGTTGGGGGACAGCACTCCCGGTTGTAGCCGCAACGTAGTCAGGTCGCTGGACGCGGCGCGGTTGATCACCGGAACCGAGTAGCCGGCATCACCGCGTCGTACCTGCCAGTGGCTGGTTGTGTGTGTTATGTCGGGATGTCGATGAGAAAAGGGACCGGCCTGCAGCGTCACGAGAGGCGTCTTGACGGTCTTGCCGGCGGGGGGCTGCTGGTTTTGCGGCAGCTCCGGTGCGTCATCAAGAAAAAAGTCTTGATCCGTCGCGGCGCGGTGCAGGGCCACGAAGCGATCGTTGCCAGCCGCCAGCGTTCTGCCGTCTGGAGAAAAAGCCACCGCGGCCCCGTCCATCTCCAGCTGGCAATCGAGCTTCAGTTTCTCCTGCCCGGTGGCGACATCCCAAAGTCTAAGTTGATCGTCGCGGCCGAGCGAGGCCAGCGTCAAGCCGTCGGGCGAAAACGCCAACGCACCGACTTGCTGACGATGTCCTACCAATTCGAGTTTTTGTCGGCAGGAGGCGACATCCCATAGCCGCACAGTGCGGTCGACAGCTCCCGACGCCAACATGCTGCCATCCGGAGAAAAGGCGACCGAGGTGACCCAGTCCCGATGCCCCTGCAGTACTCTTCGCTCTGCGAGATTGTCGACGTTCCACAGCGTAATGTCGTTGTGGTGGAAACTGCTGGTCGCTAGGAGCTGGCCGTCGGAGGAAAACGCCAGGGATACCACCGCCTGACCCGCGTTCTGCGGCTGAGTCTTGAGCGCGCCCGACTTGACGTCCCACAAGGCGAGGAGCCCTTCGTCGCCCCCGGTGGCCAGGGTGCCGCCGTCTGGAGAAAAGGCGAGGGTCAGCACGGCCCGGGTATGTACTCTGGTGGTCCGTCTGGCGGTTTGACGTTCTAAATCCCAGAAGACCGCGTCGGCCGGCTGGTCATAGACACCGCCCCCGTAGGCCAACATCTTTCCATCCGGGGAAAAGGCCACGCAGCGCACCGACCCGCCGTACGGGGCCGGGGTGTCAATGACTTCGCCACGGTCGACGTCCCACAACCTCACCGAACCATCATCTCCAGCCGAAGCCAGCAGATGATCTTGGATAGGAGAAAACGCCACACTGCCGACCGCAGCGGTGTGTGCCGACAGGTTCGCGGTGACTTGTCCGTGCGCAAGGTCCCAAGTCTTCACCGTATTGTCGTCGCCTGCAGACACCAGCGAATTGCCGGTCGGCGAGAAGGAGATCGAACGCACCGGTTTGGTATGCCCGTGGAGCGCGTCTGTCTTGTCTCCACTCTTGGCATCCCACAGGATGATCAATGAGTCAGCCGCACTCGAAGCGACCAGCTCGCCGTCCGGGGAGAAGGCGAGGTCAGTGACCGTGTCACTATGTTGCCCTAGACGGCGGCTACCCGTGGTTTCGTTCCAAAGCTCCACCGCCCCCCGACTATCGCCTAGCGCCAACGTATCACTGGTTGGCGAAAACGCGATCGCCAGGACATCGGTTAGACTGGTCTGGACCGTTTTCGTGAGCGTGGCGGTGTAGGTATCCCAGATTTCGAACTTCGGTTTGATGCCGCCGGATGCGAGCTTCGTACCGTCAGAGGAAAACGCAAGTGTCGAGACCGCTTCGTGCTGTCGACTCAGCGTACGCTCATCGCCACCAAGCGAGTTCCAAATCTTGAGTTCGCCCGTTTGGCCGGCAATCCCACTGGCCGACGCCAACTTCGTTCCATCTGGAGAAATCGCCAGGCAATAGACGGGTCCCGAATGTGGGAGGGAAGGACCTTTCGCGTTCAGCCTTTCCGATTCCAAAGTCCACAGCCTAACGGTTTGGTCATGGCTGCCAGAAAAGATCGTTCTGCCGTCCGGCGAAAACTCGATATCCGAAACCATGCTTCCGTGTCCTTGCGTGGTAGCGACGATGCGCCCCGACTCGGTATCCCAGACTTGGATGCTGCCATCAGAAGAACCTGTGGCGACCCACATGCCATCCGGGCTGTGAGCCACACATCCGATGGCCGCGTAGTGCTGCCAGCTCCAGAGGTTGCGGTGACAGAGTTGCCACACGTAGTACCACTCGAATCCTCGCAGGTCTCGCTGACCGTCGGCCGGCCGATGATAGTCGAGTAGTTCAACCACGCGTGCGTCATTGCCATTGCGCAGTTCCTGTTGAATCAGATTCATGTGGGCGACATACAGCAGATTCCGGCCACGCTCGGCCGCTTTGTCCGTTTCGGCGAGTTGGTGCGACAGTTTTCCGCCAAGCTCGTTCGCTAGGTCGCGCTGCCGTCTCATCTCCCGGGTCGCCGCCCCTTGTTGGTAGAGACGCTGCGTGGCGAGCCCCTCGTTGTAGGTGGCCCGGCGTTCCGCTTGCCGCGCGACGAAGGCCAGCCACGTACTGACGACCGAACTGGCCAGCAGCAACAGGGTGAATGCGGAAGCGGCGGCGATCCATTTGCGGTGCTTTCCAGCAAATTTTCTCAGCTTGTAGCTGGCCGAGGTGGGACTCGCTTCGAC
>JANQJJ010000313.1 GCA_028281725.1 Pirellulaceae bacterium
CTCTTTGGCCTTCTTCTTGTCCTTCAGTTTGAATTTTCGCGGGGGAGGCTCCGCTTTTTTGGGAGCCGCTTGCCCTTGATCGTTGGCCCACTTGTGAACGCTCTGAACGTCCCAATCCTGCCGGAGTTGGTAGGAAGGGACGTGCTGGCCGTCCTCTAGCGATTCGCTACTCTTGGGAGCCGCAAAGTCCACGTCTTCGTCAGAGTCGTCTGCTTCGAGGTCGATTCCCTCCTCTTCTGCCAGATCTCCATTCTGAAGGGCAAAGCTGATATCGCTCGCACCGGCAATATCTGAATCATCGTCTTCGTCGAGCGAGTTGAGAATTTCTTCGATGACATGGGTGCCACTGTCCTCAGGGCTCGCGTGCTCCGCTGCCGGTGCGGTGGGTGAGCCGGAAGCAGCCGCAGCGGGCTGAGTCGACCGCACGGCTTCGCCGGTCACCGGTTGTGCAGCCGCCGCCTCCTGGGTCTGTTCGCCCACCGCGTCGGCAGGCACAGCGTCCGGCTCTGGGACCGAGGGCTTGGGCCGCGCCGTCGAAGCTTCCTGCGGAACCGTCTGCTCTGTTTCAGCAGGAAGCTCGGTCGCGAGAGACTCGGCGGACGCCAATGGCCGTTCTGCGACCTGATCGGCTGGTCGACTCGCCCGCTTTTTTCTAGCCTTAGCGACAATCGAGAATCGAAATCGCGTTCGGCCAACGCGCAGCTCGTCTCCGTTGGATACCGGCATCGCAACACCCCGTTCGATGCGCTGGCCGTTTAGATAGGTTCCTGTCTTGCTGCCAATGTCTTGCAGGAGCACTTCGCGTTTCTTGTTGATAATCGCGCAGTGTTTGCGGCTAATCGATCGGTTTTTCGGTCGGATTTGGCATACGCGAGACCGCCCGACCAGGTAGACGCCCCGTGCCAATGGGGTCTCACGTCCCTTTTGCTTGCCCGAACGGAGAATGAGTTTTGCGTCCATTTGACCCCGATTGCTCAAGCTCGGCTGCGATACCTATAACGATTGCAAGGCATCAATTTTTCCGTTGCGCTGCGTTTTCCGTCGCGCTGTCTGATGTTCGGCGCCAAAGTTTGCGCTTTGCCAGCAATAACGGGTGTCAAGGTTCGCACGTTCCGGCTAACATTTCAAGGCGTCGCCAAGCTGGCGGTAGTTCATCGCATCGCGCTGGCGGCTGGCACGTGCGGTTTTGCATGGATGAACGCCCGTCATTGGAGCCTTGGTTTTTCGTGTTTTCCCATTCTGTTGTATCTGCCGACGACCAATATTGCTCGCGTGGAGGCAGTGTCAAGGAGACGACTGGTCATGCCTACTCTAGTATCGACGACGCTTGAGGTCTGCGGAGCGCCTTGGCTCATTGCCGTACTCTTGGTTGCATTGGTTAACTTGGGGGTCGCCCTGAAGTTGACTTTTGGCTCTCGCAGCGTCGTTGCGTTGGTCGCATTCATGCCGGTCGCGTTTTTGCCACTGGGAATTGGAATCATCGGATCTCTGATTAGTTTGACCCAGGCGATCGAAGTTGGTATGGATCCTTCCGCCTCCCCGACCGTCAGCCAAGGAAACGAAATTCTGGTTGCCATGGCCCTGCTGCCGGTTGCTGTTGGAGGCGCCTTGGCGGTACCTAGCTATGCAGCGGCAGCCTTCGGGCGGTTTTGGCTCGCCACGCGGGCAGCCGCTCCTTCATCGATTAGCGCTGCGGCAACTACTACAAATGCGTCGCTTTCGACCTCGTCTGGCGACGAAATGGCCTACCAGGCCTATGCCGATCTGGTGACGACTGCCGGACATCGCAAAAGCAAATAAGCCTCATAGTTTCCTCCGCCGTATCCTCTTGGGCTTGTTTCTTGGAGTCGCTTCGTCCTTGGAATAGGCACTCCCATTGGTCAGCGCTGCCCGAGCGACGCTGACAGCTCGCATAAATACTTCGCTGGCATCAAGCACGGTTTCGGCGCTCCCAGCTTCGACGATGGGGATAGGCTGAGATGGATCTGCATGCTCAAGCGTATCACGAATCTCACCGGCAACTGCCTCCAGCTGATGCGCGATCGCTTCCAGCTGAGCTGCGGTAAAGGGCGTCGAGCGTGGCGGTGTACGTGCCATAATGTTACATCGAAGCTATCGGACCAGATCGCAACAGGACCGCTTGGCCCCAGCACCTTGGTTTACTGCGGTTCGCTGTGTGCCGGGCAGTGCTTCGCACAGCCGGCGATCCCCTGCGCGGGTAGCGCCCCGATCCCTAAAGTGAAAGCACTACTAGAGTTGCTTTCTTCCGTTTTGGCCACCGCTCGCCAAGGGATTCTCTAAATCTTAAACCTAGTAAACCGGTCGGTGCCGGTCGAGGAGCATGTTCTGAGGCGAAGGTCGTGGACAGGCCGAATCATCACACATTCTTAACAATGCGCACGTTGCCGATTTACGTAGGGAATGGGACGATTCGTCCACGTAATAGATTGATCGGTACTCGCTAGGCCCAACGGTTTTTACGAAGATTGACGAACTCCACAGTCCAATCTCGATTTCTAGATACGTTGCGCCGGACTCGGCTGCTCTCTGAGGTTGAGATCGAACTCTGCTTGGAGCATCGCCGGTTGCGTCAGGTGCCGGACATGCGATTGGCTCAAGAGTTTGTCAAAGCTCAGTTGCTGACTCCCTTTCAAGCGATGAGTATCCTAAATGCCAAGTGGCGAGGGCTTAGGATAGGGGACTACAGTATTCTTCAGGGTCTCAGCCACGGTGGGATGGGGGAAATTTACGTTGCACGCGATGCCACCAGTGAGACTCGACGCGCCATCAAAGCTCTCAAGGTAGGGCTCCGTGGCAACCAGCGAAGTGCCGGACGTTTTTGCTTGGAGGCGCTGACCCTAGCCAAGTTGAACCATCCCAACGTCATTCGCTACATCAACCACGGGTGGGTAACTGAAGCCCTCTGTCCGTTTCCGTTCCTAGTCACGGAATTCGTACAGGCCCCCAATCTTTTCGAGCTGATGGCCATTCGTAGGCGGCTGCCATGGCGGCAGGCTTGCGATATTACCATGCAAGCCGCCTTGGGGCTGCATCATGCTCACCGTCGCGGTTTCGTGCACCAAGACATGAAGCCCGGAAACCTGCTCGTTTCAGTTCTTGGTGTTGTCAAGGTGATCGACTTTGGCCTGGCCCACTATTTGGGCAGCGATCAGACGATCCATCAGCGTTTTGGTTTCTTGAAATCGAGCCGGGTAGGGACGATGCGCTATTCGGCGCCCGAACAACTAGACAGCGTTGCTCGGATTGCTCCGAGTGCCGACGTGTACGCGCTTGGAGCGACCTTGCTCTACGCGCTGACAGGAAAAGCACTACCGGCAGACTTGCCAAACGATCCAGGGCTGGCGGCTGTCAAGATTTTGCGGTCGGTGCGTAGCGACGTACCTCATGCGGTGGAACAAATTCTTCGTTGCACACTCGCTCGCTCACCGAGAAATCGGCTGCAGTCTGCCGGGCAAGTTGCTCAGCGACTTGAGCCCCTATCAGCGCGATTCCCGGTGGAAGTCAACTTTGATACGCTGCTGAAAGCGCGCGAGAAGGCGCGGCGCGACAGCAAAACTTGCTCGCCCACCATTTCGCTCGCCGAGTCCGAAGCGGCGGCCTCCGAAATCCTCGGTCAGAACTCGACGCAATCCATGGCTCGGGCTTATGTCGATACGACTTACCAAACGCCGCGTTCCATGGCTGTTGCCACAGCCTCCACCGGCAAGATGCCATTGTTCGGCCGCGATGGCTGAAACGTGCCGCTAATACCAGGTCTGGGAGAAAGTCATGTGGTTCACCCACACCGTCGCGGAGACGTCGGCACCCACTGAGGTCTGCCGCAATTGTTAATCTCTGGTTAAGCCGACGGCGAGCGCCTTTTTCAGGGCGACAGGCTACTTAACAATCAGGGCGTGCGGCCAGCGACGAAAACCGAGCGTGAAGTATTGGGTTGCACGTCACTTGTGTTCATTGATAGGAAAGCCGTGAACTTTCAGGTACCGTGCCCAGGTTGCAAGTTGTCTATACCAGTAGCGGTTTCCTCTCAGGAGCTAGTCAAGATAGACTGCCCTGAATGCGGAAAGCACTTCGCGGCGCGGATGCCCAAGAACTCACCGAAGACAAAGTCGGTGGCGAAATCCGTGCCGTTGGCTGGAGAGAGCAGTGGACTACTGGACCAACTCACGCTGCCTCCGGTCAGCATGAGCGCGGCGCAATCACCGGCTGACTGGAACGCTCGTCCCGCCGGTTTTCCAGTCCAGCGGGGACCGATCCTATTGACCTTGAGCATCGTCGGCGCCCTGATTGGAGTAGCCGGCATCGTCTATCTGCTGATGGTCGTGAAATGGGACCTTTCCAGCTTCGGGTTTGGACGACAGGAGGCCACCGGCGATTCGTACGCTCAACTTCAAATCGATTGGCAGAGTTGCGTTGACGAGCAAGAGCGGCTGTTCGCTACGATCGAGAGAAAATCCGACTGCAACGTTCTGGTTGGTCGCTATCAATCTTTGACGAATCGGCAAACGGATCTGGTAGTTCGGGCGGCCATGCTGGGGCTGCCGCAGGAAACATCTGAGCCCAATTTTTCGACAACTGCGCTGCCAGCGTATCACGACGAAGGTGAAGAAACGAATAAAAAATTCCGAAAGATCGACACGCTGCTGACTCCCGATTTTCGAATTGCCGAGCAGCAGCTGCAGCGTGTCTCCGATACCGTGCTTCGATACTTGCATATCGGGACGCAGCCGCTAGCCCCTGCTCAGAGTGGCCGGGACAAAGCACAGGTCGAGGCAATTCAACTGTCTCTCCGTCTGCTGGCTGCACTGGCCGGACTGAGCGATGAGGCGAATCAGGAGCAAGTCGCGGTGTCCATCTACGAGCTCGCCACCGAGCAAAGTGCGCTGGCCGATCGCCTGACAGAAACCATCGGCCACGACGCGCCGAGCCGCTCCGAGTATCGGCCAGTGATTCAGCTGATCGCCGCCATGCGAGGCGTCCTGACGAAGAACTTCGCGACCGAAGAAAAACCGACGCTCGCCAATGCTTTGGCGGTTTATGATCAGGCGGCGCAGCGAGTGGATTTGGCATTGGACGCCTCCGGAAGTCCCGCCCTTCGCTCTGCGACAAAAGAGTAGCTTTGCGACAGAAGAATACCCCAAAAGGTGTCCGACCCTATGGAGACGGTCGGAGAGGGTCAGATACCTTTTCTGGCAGGCTGCTAGGGCAAGGAGGCAGCCGCACTGAGCAACTCGGCGGTGAGTTTCTCTGGGGGCAAGTCCAATTCATGCAGGCGGGACGGCGCGACAAATACTCGAACACGTTTGACGTAGTTGTCAAACTGATCAGTCGCCAGCGAGCGAACGACTGGCGAGATATCCGCTAGCGGTACAAAGCGATGCTGAGCCTTGGTGCGAACGGAGAGATTGAATTGAACCTCTCGTTTGACCGGCGGGGCGTCAATTAACACGTCTGTTGGCTCAAGGGGCGTCCTGAGATTGCGCCCCAGGCGCTGGCTGAGAATCTCCGCACATCGAACAAGCTGGGAGTAAGGACGCTGGGCAAGCGCCGAATGCACTTCGGGATTCTCCGCGTAGTTGAACTGGGCGAATCGTTTAAACAGCCCGCGGCGCTGCCCAAAAAGACCTTCTGCCAGATGGCGGATGTGAGGTTGGCTGTCTGCGATGGCTAACATCTGCTGCGCGAATTCCGCGTCTGATTGCTCAAGCCAACTTTCGGGAGAACAGTTGTCGGCAACTGAGTAGACCAGCCGCTGGAGCATGGCGGTTGCGCTCCGCACGGCGTGATGCCAGTACACTTCGCTAAACATCACGTACCTGGCAAAAACCATCATCTCGGCCGCTGTCTTCCCTTTGTCCGTAATAGCGATCGATGCATTGTCCTCGCCGACGCACAAGCTGCTGATCAGACGTCCGACATCAAAATTGCGCCCGTATGGGACGCCCGCGTGCAAACTATCACGTCCTAAGTAGTCCATTTTGTCGATGTCGACCGGACCATCGAGCACACCGCGCAACATGCGATAGCCCGCAGCGTCCTGGGGAGCCGCGAGGAAATCGGCAACCGTCTCGGGTTCCACATCCCACAGTTCGGAGATCGTTTCTGCCAACTGGCCGGTACAGATCAGGCGGCGCGCTAACGTCTCGTGTTGGGGAATCCAGTCCAGTCGGAGGTCTTCGATCGGGTGACAGTAGGGCCAGTGTCCTACGTCGTGGACTAGGGCGGTGATCAGAAAGACCTTGATCTCTTCCGCTGTGACCTGCCGCGCAAATGCCGGCGTACTCCGCAGCAGCCTGATCACTACTTGGCAAGCCAGTCGATAGACGCCCAGGCTATGCTCAAAGCGGGAGTGCATCGCGCCGGGGTATACCTGGCCTACGAGTCCCAGCTGTGAAATCTTCTTCAGCCGCTGCATGGCCGATGTGTCGAGGATAGCCAGAACGCGTGGTGAGACCGGTACATCCAACTCGCCTGGAATGCGGACCAGATGAGCGCCAGCTTCGTTGAGTTCCGGTATTTCCAGGTCCACTTGTGGGCTCGAAAGGAGTTCAGGCAGCTAATCGCGGCTTAGAAACTGGTGCGTGGTTGTCGCCAAAAAGCAGTTTAAAATTTGATAAAATGTATTGCCGACCACGCCAACAAATTCCATCTGCGTTTGGTTGCGCTAGACAATCACATCATCGACGATCCGTCCGTGGACATCGGTCAGGCGAAAATTGCGACCGGCATGTTCGAATGTCAGGCGCTCGTGGTCAAGGCCCAGTTGGTGAAGGAGAGTCGCGTGCAGATCGTGCATGTGGACTTTGCCCTGCATGCCGCGAAAGCCGAATTCGTCTGTTTGACCGTGCGCGTGA
>JANQJJ010000325.1 GCA_028281725.1 Pirellulaceae bacterium
CATGCGAATCAGACGCCGCGGCCCTAGCGTTGGGGCTGCGCTGGCTGAGGGCTAGAAGGAGTCAGTGCGTGATCGACCAGCCTGGTGAGTGACTTGGCATGCTGCTTGAGCCCTTGGCCGAGCGACCATGCGGTATGCCTCAGACGCGGCAGCGGAGAGGGAGCGATCGCGCGGAGACGCCAACATTCGGCCGGCTGGGCACCCAAACGCGACTTGTAGATCTCGTCACCGCGCAAGTAGTCGATCGACTGGATACCGGCGGCACAGGCCCTTTTGATGGAAATCAAATTGAGGATTCGTCCTACGCGGGCAGCGTCCTTGTCGGGATCGCGACCGGTCTGATAAAGATACGCGCCGCCCGCTACGTCGCGTAGAAAGATTTGAGCGGCCAGCGGTTTGCCCTTTTCTTCCAACACGGTCACTTCGAATTGGTTATGCCGAGCCAATCCGGCGCTGGCTCTCTCTAAGAACACTTCAAACCGCGGATCTACGAAACAGCCGGGCTTGCCGACGGCATTCCAACGTTTCTGGTGCAGGTCGATGCAAATCGCCAGGGCGTCCGGAATCGACTCCGGAGTCGACGCGGTTCGATACGAGAGCTCTGCACTTTTTTCGAAGCGATTGGTTAGGTTCCTTGATTGCCGCCGCTGCGTTTTCGATTGCCGAGACAAAAAGCCGTCCCAACCGCCAGTCAGATCCAGCCGCCAAGTGCTTTCAAGCTGCGAAGATTCGAGGATACATTCGTAGCGGTCCAGCCGACCGAGTAGATGGGAGATTGCCGGACAACGGCGGCATACACCGTCGAGTTCGATTGCGTCCCATCCGGCCTCTCCGCCAGCGGTCGTCAACCAGTCCGCCACAGAGCTGGCAACGGCCTTTTCTTCACCGGATTCGGCCAGGAGCGTTTGGAAGTCGCTGCAAGCCTTCCCACTGCCGAGAAACCGCAGGGTCCTCCCCAGGCACCAGCCACCGCGCAGATAAAACGGTGCCAATCCAATAACTCGTTGACCCCGCCGCACGACAACAACAGACAGACTCGACGCGGGTGAACCGTAGGCGGCCCACCATCCGAGCATCCATTCGGGGCTTTGCATCGGACTGCCCGCCAGCCTCCGCCAGGAATCTAAACACGTGCCGAGCTGTGCCTGGTGACGGACTACTTCGGTGGTCGGGTTCATCGGTAAAACGCATGGGGCTGGAAAAGGTCGAATCACAGGATCTCGGCGCGGAGACTACCCCTTTCCATAGCTTCCAGCTAATGACCATGTGTCCAACTGGAATCCGCCTCCTCTTGAGATAGGGCAAGCCTTTTGCCGGGGGCCTTGATCGGCTGGCACAATCGGTACAATCTGCAGCAGATGAGCCGGCTGAAGGGTGCCCAGCCCAACAAAAAATGGCGATTCTGGGAGCCGACGGCGCGAAATGAGTAGAAAGCCGAGGGGGCTTCGAGCAATAATTAGGTTCCCGCCTCAGCTAGCTCACTAGCACACGAAGCTTGGCACCGGCGTGCCGCACGCACGGATGGCTTACCCGCCAATTCTGACCCTACCTAGACAGCATGCACATGACAAAATCCAATTCTGCATTCCAGCACTTCGCCCTCTTCGCGGCATCCCTGGTCGGTTCAGTTGCTCTCCTGCCAAGCGGTTACTCGCAAGAGGGGACCGCAGAGTCCTGGAGTCGTTTTCGTGGTGACAATGGCGTGGGTGTCATTGCCAAGTGTTCGGTTCCGCTTCCCTGGCAACCCTCGGACGTCCGCTGGAGTGTCGCGTTGCCCGGGAAAGGCAACGGTTCACCCACCGCGTATGGAGATCGAGTATTCCTCATGAGTGCGGACGCCAACTCGGCCGAGCGCTACATCATGGCGTTTGACATCAAGAGCGGCCGGGAGCTTTGGAGAAAATCGTACGCCTCGGAGCCTCATCACCTCCACAACCGCAGCAGCTATGCTTCGTGTACGCCCTGTGTGAATTCGGACGCGGTTTTTTTCACTTGGGCTACGCCCGAAAGCGTCACGCTGATGGCCTTGACTCACGATGGTGAGGTGATCTGGACCAACAACCTGGGACGTTATGTCAGTCAACACGGCTACGGTGCTTCGCCGGCCTTGTTCGGTGACAAACTCGTATTGTTCAACAGCCAGGCAGCCGAGCAACTTCCCCCTGGCGTCCCTCCGGGGCAGAGCCGCGTCATGGCCTTTGACGTACGCACCGGCGACTTGCTCTGGGAAACGCCGCGAACCACCACCCGAGTCTGCTATGGTGTGCCCACTCGGTTCCAAGACGAATCCGGCCAAGAAGCGCTGCTGTTCTGCAATACCGGTGACGGATTTTTCGCACTCTCCCTGGAGACGGGAGAACCGCTTTGGAACCGCAAAGTCTTTCGCAAACGCTGCGTGTCCTGTCCCGTCATCGTGGGTGATTTGGCGTTCGGGACAGAGGGCTCCGGCGGCGGCGGAAACATCCTCTTTGCCGTCAGCGTCAAGGGAAATCACGATGTGGCCTTTCGCGTCAATCGCTCCGCCCCCTACGTGCCGACGCCAGTCGCCAAGGGCAATCTGCTGTTTCTGTGGAGTGACCAAGGCATCGTGACGTGCATCAAGACACCCAGCGGTGATGTCGTTTGGAGTAAACGGATTGGGGGCAACGTCTCTACCTCGCCCGTCATCGCCGGAGACAAGTTGGTTGGGATTGCCGAAGATGGCACGGTAACGATTCTCTCGGCGTCCGAAGACTACCACGAATACGGATCGATTAAGTTGGAAGACACGACCCGTGCCACACCTCTGCTAAGCGAAAACTACCTGCTCGTGCGCTCCGATTCCAAGTTGATCTGCGTTGGCCAGCCGTAGAGCACGGAAGAAGTCGAACTTAGAGCGTGTTTCAAGAATCGAAGGAGCCCCCCTCCCTGTCGTAATGCGGACTGGGTGTGGGAAAATCTCTAGAACAGAGCTGCGTAGAAAGCGGGCAGCAACAGACGGCTCCAGCACTCGGGGGCGAAGAATCACTACCTGGTCGAGACAGGGGTCGTTCCAGGCGAAAAACGCAGATCAAGTCGGCTGAGTTCTTCATCGGCGTGCGGTTGTTCCGTTTCAAACCACGCGACCATCCTCGCCATTTTCTCATTGGCCGGCGGTTCTCCGCCTGCTTCGGACGATGGGGCGTGTCCCCAAATGATTTGGTATCGGTCGCGGGTAACCAAGCTCATAATCCACGGACTGGGGCTGTTCGAAGCGTTGTCCTGATCGACGTAGATAAACTGCAACCGAAAACGCTCTCGGAGAGGCTCCAGAAGTCCGCACAGGATGAGTGCTTCATTGACCCTGGAATCGCCGAAGGGCATCCCGACGTCGCCGGCCGGTCTTGCACCGTCTGCAAAGATCCAAAAGTACTCCTGCACCTGCGACTCTTCGAAGTTGCTCGTCGGTAGGAAAATCCCTTCGTCGTCGACCGGAAAGAAGCCTGAGTCCTCGCGCGACGTGCCGCCAGCATCTTGCTCAGAATCTGGTGGCCGATAGTACACCATGGCGGCGGGTCGACGGTAAACGATATCCACCTTCACCTTGCCACCGGCCGACTTCGTGACGCGCGTCGTCGACTTGACCCAGGTATGGGCCTCGAACGCTTGTGCGATGGTTGCACCGGCTTGAGGATCGAGGAGGGAAATACGATCCAAGCGACCGTTTTCGAAAACCTCTTCGGCAACGTTCGATTTGATCCAGGGGGGCTGCGCGGTCACCGCCAGATTCTCGGCTCGGATCGAATAGAACGCCTGGTCCAGGTGGTCGGCGCCGTAATAGAACCAGCCGAAATAGCCCAGGATGACTAACGGCACGATGGCAAAGAGTAGTGCCCCACCGGGGATGTACTGCAGGACTGCCAAGGCGCGCTGCCTAAAGCTTTTTTTTTCGGCGGACGAATCCATTGCTTGCCTCGAGGCGATGCATCCTTGACACTCGTTCCAACGACTACCCGTTCGAACTGGCTTGCTCTAACTCGTTTACCAGATTCTCAGCCGAGACTGCAACTGGATTCCAGACTGAGCCTCAACGGCTCGCGTGACCCGTTCCAGCAATGCTAGCACTTGCTCGCTTGAGGCTTCTCCGGAAACGACCAGGAACCCGGGATGTCGAGCGCTGAGCGAGACGTCGCCTTCGACCGCCCCCTTCAGCCCGGCCGCTTCGAGCGCGTCGGAAATGCTCGTGCCGCTCGGGTCGATGAACGCTTGCACTACCCGCGTTCCGGACGCAGGCTGAGCGGCACGTTTGACAATCCAGGCCGACTGCATGCGACGCGTCAGCTCGGACAGCTCGGCTGGCTCTAATGACAATTCCACTTCGACAATAATCACGTCGTCCAGGTTGCTTCTGCGGAACCCGAATTGCAGCGAGTCGCGCGTCCACTCGTTCAGGACGCCTGTGCGATCAACGGCCTGGATTCGCGTGACTCGGCTACCGATGTCGTCATTGATGACGCCCGCATTGCCGGCGACTGCACCCCCGATCGAGCCTGGAATTCCCGCTAGATGTTCCAGTCCGGCCAGTGCTGCCCCCACGGCCGTCGAGATGACATGATTGAGTTTCGCTCCCCCACCGGCAATGAGGGAGTGCTCGCTGACCTGGATCTTGGAGAACTCGGAAGTCGCCAGATGCACGACCAGGCCGTCTACGCCCGCCTCCCGCACGAGAATGTTCGACCCGCCACCAATCAGTCGGACGGGGATCTTTTGCTGGTGGGCCTCGGCAAGCAGGCCACATAGATCATCCAGCGTGTTGGGCTCGGCAAAGTACCGAGCCTCTCCGCCAATTTGAAGCCAACAGTACGGTGCCAGCGGTTCATTTTCACGAATCAAATGCTGGTATTTCTCAGAAAACGCCATATCTAAATCCGCAGATCCTTGTGCCTAAACCACCCGCAATGAAGACTCCCAACTCGCCGAGTTCTCGGGGCAGGGAGGTGCGAAGGATTGTATCACGCGGCCTGACGTCCGGTCAGACGCGAAACGCCCGATCGCAAAACGAAGAAAGCGACCGACCTGCGCTGGAGGATCGGTCGCTTTCTCAAACTTCAAAAAAGTCAGCCAATGATTTGGGCGTACTCAATCCGTTCGCTCAAACCAACTCAGCCTTATCGACGAGTTCGCGCGCGAACTCCCACGGCTCGACCAAGTAGCTCGGCCATGCGTCCTCTACTTTGCATACCAGTTAGACTAAACCGTTTCCAACCTCCAGCTCTTCTGGAAAAGACCACGACTTGCGGTAGCGTTTCGCCCTTCATCAGCTGCTCTGCCAACTCAGGCCGCGCGTCCTTGTCGACTACCGTCAAAACTACGTTCTTTAACTCCCCTGATTCCTTCATGGGCTCAATCGTCTCACGTTTCATGATCTGGCAGGAAGCACACCATCGTGCCCCGACTAAGACCAAGAGCGGCTTCTTCTCCTTTTGTGCTTTAGCGAAAGCATCCTCATAATCGAGGGGCTTATTGCCTTCTCCGGCAACTGCAACTAGGAGGGCTAGTGCCACATGAACCATACTTGTCATCCCTTCTTGAAAAGACAGTGCGGTGCACACCCGCCAGCAGATTGGAAGCGACAAACGGCCGACTCCAACTACCAACGGTCCAACCTACCTTTCCCAAGGGCTACCGCAGCGGTAGCTCCGGGCAGGCCGGTTACAGTTGGCGTCTGGTCGATTCACTCCAATTGCCAGCGCACCAACGGGCGTCACGTGTTAGATGTCCCAGGAAAACAAGTGAGAAGATCAAGTGAGTAATTGGGAAATTGGCAAAAGCTTTAGCGATTGCGCTCCATCTAACGATCAAAGTTGGAGAGCGAGTATAAGCAAGCCAGCAAAGCTGACAACCAGCCGTCAACACCCTCAGAGATCGGTTTGCTAGCGTTTTCTGGTGAGCCTGGGTGATGGCTTCCGGATAAACCAGCTCATCTCCTGATGAAAACGTTCAGCTTTTTAGGCTTAGACAATATTGGTGGCGCCCAAACTAGCAATGAACTTTCCTGGGTTTCCAGGTAGACTATTGAGTTGGCTGGGACACGCATCAGCAGCAATCCAGTTTTTTTCACAGCACTCCTGGGGGGTGCAGCTCGGGCAGGGCCGGCGGGGGCGCCACTTCCAATATGAGACTAAGACTAGGACTAATTGGTCTCTCTGGCGATTGGCAAAATCGCCACCTTCCTGCGCTGAGGATGCTTCAAGAGAGATTCGACGTCTGTGGCGTTTATAGCTCGGTTTCGTCGTTTTCAGACAATGTGGCTAGGGAATTCGGCGCTCGGCGTTTCGACGGTTATCGTGAGATGCTGCGGCGGGACGATATTGATGCCGTGCTGATGCTCGAGAGCGATTGGTATGGCGTTTCGCCACTGAAGGCTGCCTGCGATTTCGGGAAAGCGGTCTACTGTGGCGCCGAAATCGACTTCGATACTCAGCAAGCGGTAGATCTCAAACGCGTGGTAGACGAAGCGGGAATTGCCTTTATGGCAGAGTTTCCACGTCGCTATGCGCCTGCCTCTCTGAGGCTCAAAGAGCTGATTGCAACGCGGCTCGGGCAACCGCAGATTCTGTTTTGCCATCGACGTCTCAATGGTGAGTCTGCCGATAAACAGCGGAACGGTCGCAGTCTGTCAGCCCGCGCGGATCGAGAGCTGACCGAATTGATCGATTGGTGTGCTTTCATCGTCGGACGCGACGTGCGTTCGATTCAGGGAGTCTGCCACCACACGTCGGCTTCTTCAGAGCAGACCGATTACCAGTCGCTGAGCCTGGACCTGTCGGCCGATGATGCGCCGGCCGGATCGACCATGGCTCAAATCAGCTGCGGCTCCTATATTCGGGCTGCGTGGCATGAAGCCATCACCTTCCGGCCTCCAGCAGCAGTCCAGGTGTGCTGCGAGAATGGACTCGCTTTTGTCGATCTGCCTAACAGCTTGATCTGGTTCGACGATGCCGGCCGGCATCAGGAATCTCTCGAGTCGGAATTGGCGGTCGGGCAGCAACTGTTGACCCAGTTCCACCGCGCCGTCACCAGCTTGGTTCGCAAAATGGGCGATCTGGAAGATGTCTACCGTGGCCTGCAAGTCCTGCAGGCAGCCAGAGAAAGCGCCCGTCTAGGCCGAGCGGTTAGTTTGAGGTGAGCCCCCTTTTTTCTAGCTTTTCGCCAAAAAATGCTACGGATCTGGATCCCCGGCTCCACTCTCTTTACAGAGACCGAATCCAGCCCAGCTCCACGTCGGGTAAAGGGGGCAGGAGTCAATTGCCGCCAGCGGCCCTTCGGGTGCTGTGCACAATTGACTCCTGACCCCTTTACCCAAATCTTTAGTGTTGACA
>JANQJJ010000327.1 GCA_028281725.1 Pirellulaceae bacterium
TTTGTCAACACTAAAGATTTGGGTAAAGGGGTCAGGAGTCAATTGTGCACAGCACCCGAAGGGCCGCTGGCGGCAATGGACTCCTGACCCCTTTACCCGACCCACTGCACCTGCAGCCGCGGCTCAGTGCCAGCTAGACGCGCTACCGCGTCGGCGTGAGCGGAATCCTCTTAAGAACGATCGATCATGTCTCCATTTCACGTCGACATCAGTCAGTACAGTGGCCCGCTGGAACTCCTGCTGCACATCGTGCGACGGGAAGAGTTGTCGCTCAGTGACATACCCTTGGCAGCCATTACCGAGCAATACCTAGATTACCTAGAGGTTCTGGTTGAACTGGCAATCGATGATGTCGCCGATTTCCTCGAAATTGCCAGCCTGCTCGTGGAGATGAAGGCCAAGCAGGCCGTTCCAGTTTCGGAGGACTCAGTCGACGAGGGAGAGACGTCTCTGGAAGATGATTCCGGGACACTGGTGGAGCGACTGATTGAATACAAGCGAATCCGGGATGCCGCCGGCATTTTGGATGAGCATGGGCAGCGCTGGCAGTTGCGGTACTCGCGACTGTCCAATGATCTGCCCCCCCGGCGCACGGAGGTGGGCACGCAGCCGATCGAGAGCATTGAAGTCTGGGACTTGGTCAGCGCGTTTGGTCGTATCTTGCGAGAACGGCAGCCGCCGCCCACCTCGAGCGTGGTCTACGATGACACTCCCATCCATACTTACATGGAACGCATCCACGGCCTGGTTCGCACTCACGGACGAGTCGAGTTGACGTCGCTATTTGAACCCGGCATGCACAAGAGTGCTTTGGTTGCCATGTTCCTGGCGACGCTCGAGTTGACGCGGCACTACGGACTGACCACCGAGCAGCGCGATACGGGGTATCCGTTGGTGCTGTGCGCCGGTGAGCATTTCAAGCGCGAGTTGGACGTGCATCGCGTGGAGAATCTATCGTTCGGTGACGTGGTTCAATCCAATCTGCCGGTCACCCCCAGGTAGAAGATAAGTCGTTGCCAGCGTTGGCCGGTCTAAGACAGGTCAACCACCACGCAATGATTTCGTTACTCGCCAACTGTCCTATGGTCGCCGACCACCCCTCCGATCCGCGCGTCCTCCGCCGGCTGCAGTCAGTGAGTCGATGAACGCGTGTAGCGACTGGTAAAACTCGTCTGGCCAGGCATCGTTGTGACCGAGGGTGTCGGATGTGAGTAGCTGCTTATCCGCTGAGGGGGAGGCGGCAAAAAGCTTCTCGGCGAATCGGTAGGGAACCACTCGGTCGTATAGCCCGTGAATTTGGAGCAGAGGACCCTGGTAGGCCAAAATCTTCTCGTCTGAAGGATATCGGTTTCTCAGCAGCCAGCGCACCGGTGCCCAGGGAAACATGTCTGCGGCCACGTCAACCATCGAGGAAAACGTGCGGTCGAGGATTAATCCCTTGGCTCCCTTCTGGGAAGCCAGATGGACAGCCACCGCGCCGCCGAGTGAACGACCGAACAGGATGATGGACTCTGGTGGTTGTCCCGTGCGCTCAGCAAGCCAGCTTTGCGCGGCCTCGCCGTCGGCCAAGATTCCCGATTCGAATGCTTTGCCGCCACTCTTGCCATAGCCTCGATAGTCAAATGCCATGACACTGAGGCCAAATTCCTCTCGCCAAGCCTCCAGTTCGTCCGCCAGGAAGGCCAAGTGTTCTCCGTTTCCGTGGCATAGTAGCAGGACTCCTCGGGCCGCCGGATGTTCGCAAAACCATCCATGCAGCCGCGTGCCGTCAGCCGACTCAAAATGGACTTCTTCATGCCCCAGCCAGGTGGGTTCCCAGTCGCCGTTGTTGGTCGCCGGCGCGGGATACATGAGGGTGTTTTCTAGCAGCATCAGCACGATGAGCGCTCCGATGTAGGTTGCGGCGGTAGCCACGCCAAGGCGGCGGAGACGGCGTTTCATTACGGTTCGACCAATTCGAGCAACTCGGCTGCCAGAAAGAAAGAACCGGTGATATAGAGGATGTCATCCGGCTCGGTAGCTCGCGTAGCCAGTTCCCAAGCTTCGGCGGGCGTGGGGGCAACGACGACATCCGGCGCGCAGTCCGCTACTGGGGGCAAATCGCTGGCGATTTGTTCGGCTGCCTGCCGCAGGTCGTCCGGCGGTACGGCCCGCTGGTTTCGCTCGTACGCCGTAACGATGAGACGCCGACAGCTCGGGACGAGTTGACGGAGCATGCTGCGGTAGTCCTTGTCGGAGCTGGAGGCGAAAACGACTTGGCAGGTTTGATTGGGGAAGTGCTCCTGGATGGCTTCCAGCCCGGCCTGGATCGAAGCGGGATTGTGAGCGGTATCCAGGATGCGAAGCGGAGCGATGCTGATTAGCTCGAGTCGCGCTCTGGCGTAGGACTGGGAGATCGCACGCTGAAGTTGTTGCCGAGACAGCTTCCAACCGAGTTCGGCCAGCAGGTCCAGCGTCGCCAGAGCTCCGGCGATGTTGTCCGCTTGGTGACGACCGAGCATCCGGGTCTGCCAGGTCGATTCGCCCAAAAAGCTGCGCTTCAGGTCACCCGGGTGGAACGCGGCGGTCGCCACCGCTTCACCGAGGCTCTGGGATTGCCGGGGTAGCGGGCTCCAGGATGCTGAAAAATCGCGATCGATCAACCGAACTGGAGCGTCGACGATGGCAGCTTGCTTGAGAATCGCGCCGCACGATTCCGGCCCGCGCGCGGTACAGACAACCGGCCTCCCAGGTTTGATGATGCCCGCCTTTTCGGTCGCAATCTGGGCTAGCGTGTTTCCTAGTTGCTTCTGGTGGTCGAGGCTGATGGAGGTAATGACCGACAGGACGGGCTGGCAGACATTGGTACTGTCCAGCCGTCCGCCGAGGCCGGTTTCCAGCACCGCGCAGTGCACATTCTGATTGGCAAAATGCTGCATCCCCATGGCGGTTGTCAACTCAAAGAAGGTGGCTCGACCACCTCCGTCGGCTTCCAGACCTTCGGCGGCCTCGCGCACACTGCCAGTCAGCTGCACCAATTCGTCCGGCGAGCAATTCTGTCCGCCAATCTGAATCCGCTCTTCGAGCCGCAGCAGATGGGGCGAGGTGTAGAGGCCGGTCCGGAAGCCGCACGCTCCCAGGCAGTCGGCCAGCAGGGTGGACGTGGTCCCCTTGCCCTTGGTGCCCGCGACGTGAATGACCGGATAGCGAAGGTGCGGATTGCCTAGTCGCCCGAGCAGACGCCGCATCCGGTCCAGGCGATAATGCTGAGCGTTGTAAGGGGCTGGGCCGACTTTTTCGTAGTTGATGCGACTGGTCAGATAGCCCAGCGCCTGTTCGTATCTTCCATCCTCGAGGGGGACGCCGGCGGGCGCGGGTGGCGGCGCTGGCATGGTCGAGGCAAGTCGGTCTGGCAACGCGTCTTGTGGCACAGCCCTGTGTTCTCTCAAGACAGTCCTCGTTCTCTCAAGACAGTCCTCTCAGGGACGGGAGGGGCTCTTGGGGGTCGGCGGGTCCTCAGGATAAGCAGCTTTCCTGGGCCAGCCAGCCCCAAAATGTCAGCCCCGGGAGCCTGAGCGTCGGTATTTTCGGGCTTATTTATACTTCTCGCAAGGATTTATGGCGATTGGTGTCAGCGGCTTTCTCGGCGCCGAGCACTGGGAACACTAAACTACTGCGAACCTGATCGTTTCTCACGCCGAACTTGAGCCGCAGATCCGATCCAGGTGCATCGAACCACCATTTCCCGACTTTCGTAGCTTAAAGGCACGAATTGGCCCTTCCGTCAGTTCCGCCCTTTTCTTTCCCTTCGAATTCGAACTTGAACACCCATTATGGCGGGACCTTCCGTCGTGAATTCACTTATCCATCACGTCTATTCCTCTGATCGCTGCAAGGATTCCTCTCCCTTATGAGTGCCTCTCCTGTTGCCGAAGCTCAACCGCAGTCGTCGCCTGCTGCGGAGTCGGATGTTGTCGTCGAAACTAGAAACCTTGGAAAAATCTACCGAGACTTTTGGGGACGCAAGAAGGTGGCCGCCCTGAAGGCACTGGACATCGAGGTCAAGAAAGGTGAGATCTTCGGTTTGTTGGGGCCTAACGGGTCTGGCAAATCGACCACGATCAAGTTGATGCAGGGGCTGCTGTTCCCGACGTCGGGACAAGCGTTTGTGTTTGGCAAGGACGCGCGGGATGTCACCAAGAACGAACGCATTGGTTACTTGCCCGAAGAGTCCTATCTGTACAAATTCCTCAACGCTGAGGAAACGCTGGACTTCTACGGTCGGCTCTTTGATATGCCGGCCGAGCAGCGTCGAGAGAGAAGCGAGCAGCTGATTCAGATGGTGGGGCTCGCGCAGGCACGCCGTCGGCAGCTTCGAGAGTACTCCAAGGGGATGACCAGGCGGATTGGGCTTGCCCAGGCGCTGATCAACGAGCCCGATCTATTGATTCTGGATGAACCCACGACGGGCATGGATCCGATTGGCAGTCGCGAGATGAAGGATCTAATTATGCGGCTGCGCGACGAGGGCAAAACCATTCTACTGTGCTCGCACCAACTGGCCGATGTGCAGGATGTCTGCGACCGTGTTGCCATCTTGCACCAAGGCG
This sequence comes from Pirellulaceae bacterium, assembly GCA_028281725.1. Taxonomy (GTDB): domain Bacteria; phylum Planctomycetota; class Planctomycetia; order Pirellulales; family Pirellulaceae; genus Aureliella. Next base: position 4,590 of record JANQJJ010000327.1, read on the forward strand.
AACTGCGTGAGTTGGGCCGCGTCGACAGTTTGCTCAAAGTGCGGGATGTGACGGAGGTTCATGCCAAAGGGCTCTCTGACGAACTCAAGCAGAAGATCCGGGACTTGATTCAAAGCGACGGTGGAGAGGTGGTCTCCGTGGACAATCCGACCACCACCATGGAAGAGTTGTTCTTGGATATTGTTCAAGATGATCGACCTGGCCAGCGGCCCACGGGCAGCTAAGGGCGAACTGGTGTTCTGCGTTGTGTCTGGCTGTTCGGCCGACCGTAGTTGTGGTTATTGATTGCTTATCCTCCAACGACCTAGATAGTCATCGCCTAAAATGCGTATCGAAGACGATCAGATGTGGAGCTACTTCGAGTGGCTCTTCTTTAAATTTGGCTTGTTGCAAGGCGTGCTGGTAGCTGTGGCCCTGGCGGTCTTCGGCTTTCTTGTCTGCTTTCTGGTTTCCATGGCGCGGTACGGTCCGGGCGAAGGATTTTATCACGTCACACGTGTCATATACGACCTCTTTGCTCGCGACCTGCCCGACACGTCCTTGCGACGAACTTATGCCTTGGCACGCTTGGCATTCCAAGAGGCGATTCGGCGTCGCGTGCTGGTGGTGATGGCGGTTTTCATCGTTGGGCTGCTGTTTGCCGGGTGGTTTTTGGATCCCGGATCGAGTCACGTTGCCCGGCTGTACATCAGCTTTGTGATGACCGGCACGAGCTACCTGGTGCTGTTGCTGGGGCTGTTTCTCAGTTGCTTCAGCTTGCCGGCGGATATCAAAAGCAAGACGGTCCAGACGATCACGACCAAGCCGGTGCGAAGTACCGAGATCGTCCTCGGACGCATCCTGGGCTTTACCGCGGTCGGAACGCTGCTGCTCATCGGTATGGGCCTGCTCAGTTATGTTTTCGTGGTTCGTGGTGTGGTCCACGCGCACTCGGTGAAGGACGTCAATGCGGATGGCAGGAGTGGAACGACATCTTATGACGCCAACCACACACACACATTCGAGCTAGCCCAAGGCGATGACGGTTCCTATCGCGTGGGCACGACTGACGAGCAAAATGGGCATCGTCACGTGGTCAACGTTCGCCAGGAGGATGGTGAGCCGGTTTACGAGATTGGACCGCCCGAGGGTCTGCTCAATGCCCGCATCCCGGTTTTTGGCTCGCTGGCGATTACGGATCGCTCGGGCGCCATCGGTTCCGGGCTGAACGTTGGTTTTGAGTCGGAGTATCAGACCTACATCGAAGGCAACTCCTTGATGTCGGCCATCTGGACGTTTGACGACATCCGTCCGTCCAGATTTCGTGGCGGCGAAACACTACCGATCGAAATGAGTCTGAAGGCGTTTCGAACCTACAAGGGAGACATCGTTACCGGCGTTCAGGGTGAGATTATCTTGCGGCATCCCAACGGGCGGGTTGAGAGTGAGCGGATCGGCTTCATCGTCAAGGAGTTCGCGGTAGACCAACGGGAAATCCCTCGGAAGCTCGCTGGCACCAAAGATGGCCAGCCGCAGGAGTTGGATATCTTCAAAGATCTGGTTTCTGAGGATGGGCAATTGGAGATTGTCGTCCGTTGTTCCGATCCGGGGCAGTATTTCGGGATGGCCCAGCCCGATCTATACCTGCGGGCAGGCGACAGCACCTTTGGCTGGAACATGTTCAAGGGATTCCTGGGCGTCTGGATGCAAATGGTCTTGATCATCTGCCTGGGCGTGATGTTTAGTACGTTCTTGAGCGGGCCGGTTGCGATGGTGGCCACGTTAACCTGCCTGCTGATTGGGTTCTTTGGCGGATTGGCGATCGACGTGGCCTCTGGAGAAGCGCCCGGGGGAGGGCCGATCGAGTCATTGATCCGAATCCCACTGCAAACCGGAGCCATGGTCGACCTGGACCTGGGCAATCCGACTCTAGAGACTGTCATCAAGGGGGTCGACCGGGCGATCATGTATACGCTCGTGACGTTGTTTAGCGCGATTCCGAGCTTCGGGCAGTTCAATACGGCCGACTTCGTGGCCTACGGATTCAACATTTTTGGTGGTTTGGTCGCGCGGCATTTGACCATGACGATCGGCTACTTCTTTCTTACAAGTACCATTGCTTACTTCTTCCTCAAGACACGGGAGATGGCGGCATCATGAACATTGTCGTTCTACGTCGTCGGCTGTTTTATCTTTGCGCCATGGTGGTCCTGTTGGTTCCGCTGTACTTCTTGGGAAACCCCTCCGTTCGCAACTCGGACGGATCGGTCAAGCGACCCGGGGGAGCGCTGGCCCAATTGCGGACGGCATACGATCTAGGCCAGGGGGATTTGGGCGAAATCGATCCGGCCAGCGAGTCGATGCGGTTGGCAACCTTGGGGTTGCGGGGCGTGGCGGCAACGATCCTATGGCAAAAGGCGGAGTACTATAAACGCGAGCAGTATTGGGATCGTCTGTCGGCAACGCTAAATCAAATTGCCGTCCTTCAACCGCATTTCGTCAAGGTCTGGGAATTCCAGTCGCACAATCTGTCTTATAACGTGTCGGTTGAATTTGATGACTATCGCCAGCGTTATCAATGGGTCAAACGCGGCATGGAGTACCTGGTCAAGGGAGCGAAGTTCAACAAGAAGCGTTCTGAGATGCCCTACGAATTAGGGTGGTTTTTTGGCAACAAGTTTGGCGTGTCCGACGAAAGAAAGCAGTTTCGTGAGCTCTACCGAAACGATGAAAATTTTCATAATCGTCTAGCGGATACGTCGGGACTGGACGTAACCCAACAGGACGGGCTCGGACCGGATCGTAAGCCGGATAACTGGCTTAGTGGCAAATTGTGGTACGAGAGGGCCTACGAAATGGTCAAGGCCGGCTCTCAGCCGGCTCGAAGTCCGCTAATGTTCTATCGCCTGGGACCTCAATGGATGATGAAGTACGCCGAAGGCATTCAGGCCGAGGGGGTCCTGGACGAGCCGGCGCGGTACGCTTGGCGAATTGCGGGCGGCCTGTGGCGCGGCTTCGGAGATCGCCCGATCAAGACTACCTTTGGCGACACGATCTTCTTGAGAGAACTTGAGCGAGCCAACATTGAATACGAACAGGCCCGAGAAGAGTTTGAAGACTTCTGTGGGGACATCTACTCCGAGATGGTCGAGCAACGCAAGGCCCAGTTAGGTGCCGAAGAGTTGGCCGCGTATGAAAAACCTGAACTCGAGCGAAACTTTCAAGAGCTGATGCGTGCCGACGCGGCCAAGAGAGCGTTGACCATTGCTCCCGCAGATGTCGCCAAGGCCCTTCCCGAAGAGCGGCAGTTTGACGCTTTTCAGCTGGCCGGCAAGGTGGAAGCGGCCAGGGAAAAAATCACGCATATCGAGATCTATCGCAATCAAATTAACTACGCCTACTGGGCAGCTCGGTGCGAAGCAGAGCAGGAGGATTCCGCCTTGTTGGCTCGTACGAGCATGTACGAAGCAAACGAACTGCTGAATAAAGGAGAACTGGACGCGGCTTTGGAGAAGTACGAAATTGCCTGGAAAGGTTGGGCGGATCTGTTCAATAGGCACCCGGCAATGATGGTCGACGATGCGGCCGACGATGTGCTTGATTCGATCGACCGATACCGTCGTTTGCTCGATCAACCCGATCTGCCCGAAGATTTCGCGCTGAGAGATTTCACGAAGTTTCGAGAGATCTTCGAAGATTCTTTGGCCGATCCAGCACTCATGGGCGTGATCTCCGATTGGCCTCGTCGATTTCCGCGGCGCAATTTCCTGGAGGAGATGCTTCGCAAGAGTGTGGTGACGTACGAACTCAATGAGAAGCTGCGATTGGAATCGCTGCCGTCTATCGACGTGGTCGCACCTGACTCGGGTCAGGCTCCGGCACCACAGGCTCCAGCGGCAACGGCCGATGAGCCCGCTGGCACGACGGAGGCGGATGATACGCCTGCGGCCGCTGGAACCGGTGGCGGCGAAGCGGACGCTCCACAGCCAGAGCCCGCTCTGATCCTCCAGTCGCCGGATGCTGGGGTCGCCCCGAGTCCGAAAGTGCCCGGCGCCGAGAATTGACCGCGCGACGTGCAAGAAACCGGGCTTTGGCAACGAACACTCTAGGGAAACGTGCCCGAGAGCCCTTTTCTCTGCGAATCTAGGAGCGCATGGAGGCTATTCGGGTTGGTTGAATGGACGTGCCCCCGATATCCTGAGTGGTTCGAAGGCGGCTTGCTTCACCTGGAGATTCTCGCCGCCTGAAGCTCTCACCCAAAGTTACTTAAACATGGGCATATACGACAGAGACTATTATCAAGCCGATCAGTTGAGGCCCGTTCGTCCGTGGGACAACCGGACCATGGTGACCATGCTGATTGTGGCCAACGTGATTGTCTTCGTGGCAAACTTTCTGTTGACAAGCCGTTCCAACCAACTGGTCGCCAGCCTGGCCCTTTACTCGGAAAATCTGGGCCAACCTTGGCAGTGGTTCCGGTTGATCACATACGGATTCGGGCACCGGGATGTTTTCCACATTCTGTTCAACATGGTGTCCCTGTATTTTCTGGGCCGAAATGTTGAAGACAAATACGGGAAATGGGAGTTTTTGCGATTCTATCTGGTCGCGATTCTCCTGGGAGGAATCGTGTGGTGCGTTCTGCGCGGTGGGGGGCCCGGTGGCTCGCTGCTGGGTGCTTCCGGAGGGACGACGGCGGTCGCCATGCTGTTCGTATTCTCGTTTCCCCAGGCGACCCTCTATGTGTACGGCGCCATACCGGTCAAAGCCTGGGTGTTGGGCATCAGCATCGTCGTATTTAACGTATTTGGTACGAACGCGTTCGTGGCCTACGATGTCCACTTGGTAGGCGCAGCCTGGGCGGCGGTCTATTTCTATGGTCAGCTCAACCTCGCATTCGCCGGGCGAATCTTTGCCGACGCAGGTTCGCGAATCAAGCGACAGAGGAGTGGTCTGAAGGTGCACCGGCCCAGTAGCGATTCGAGTTCGGCTGCCGCGGAAACGAGAGACGATCGGGAATCAGATCGCATTTTGGACAAAATTCATCGTCAGGGCCAGGATAGTTTAACCGCCAAAGAACGAGAGTTCATGGAACGCTACAGCCGCGAGGTCCGCCAGCGACGTCAAGGCGCAGATTGAGCGAATCCATTTTTTCACGAAGGTCTTCTATGATTTCTTCACTTACGTTTGAAACCTTGCGTAACGAAATTGCCGGGTTCGCCGTGGCCGACCTGGCGCAGCAATTCGGCACACCTTGTTACGTTTACGACCTCGAATCGATCGAGCGGCGGATTGCGGATCTGGCAGCGTTTGATGTGATTCGCTACGCGCAGAAGGCCCTTTCCAATATCGCGATCCTGGACCGCATGCGACGCCGCGGCGTCGTGGTGGACGCTGTCAGCGCCGGGGAAATCCACCGCGCGTTGAAGGCCGGCTTCGTGCCCAATTCCCAGCCGGCCGGAATCGTCTACACAGCGGACGTCTTTGATCGCGAATCGCTGGATTTGGTTGTCGAGCGGAATATTCCTGTGAATGTCGGCTCGCCCGATATGATCGACCAACTGGGTGAGCGGGCTCCGGGCCGCAATATCGCTCTACGCATCAATCCTGGCTTTGGACACGGACATAGCCAAAAGACCAATACCGGTGGGCCTCAGTCCAAGCATGGCATTTGGCATACCTCGATCGACGATTGTTTGGTCCGCGCTGATCGACATGGGTTGACGGTCACTGGCATGCACATGCATATCGGAAGTGGCACCGACATCGAGCATCTGTCGCAGGTGTGTGGTGCCATGGAGGCGGCATGCCAGGTGGTTGGACGCACCGTCAAGACGATCAGCGCCGGAGGCGGACTGCCCGTGCCTTACTCTGCGGAGCAACCCTACGTCGATTTAGAGCAGTACTTCAATCTCTGGCAGGCAACGCGCCATCGCCTGCAGGACGCCTTTGGTCACTCGATCGAATTGGAGATTGAGCCTGGTCGGTACCTCGTTGCCGAAAGCGGTTACTTGCTCGCCGAGATTCGCGCGGTGAAGCAGATGGGCGAGAATACTTTCTACTTGCTCGATGCCGGATTCAACGATCTGGCACGGCCTATTCTCTATGGTGCCTATCATCCGATTGCAATCGCTCGTCGTGATGGTTCGGGCGGGCGGGTTGAACAGGACGTGATCGTTGGCGGGCCCTTGTGTGAATCGGGGGATATATTTACCCAAGAAGAGGGTGGTTTTGTCGCTCGTCGTCGGCTGCCCGCCGCGGGAGTGGGAGACTTCCTGATCCTGGAAGTGGCCGGAGCCTACGCCTACGCCATGGCCAGCAACTACAACAGCAAGTACCGTTGCCCGGAAGTTCTTATCGAGAACGGCGAAGCCAAGTTGATTCGGCGGCGAGAAACGGCGGAAGACCTGTTGCGACTTGAGCTCAATCCCTAGCGCGCTGCTGCGAAGCATCCAGCTTACTACACGAGGATAGCCGAGATGCTCTGCGAGTTCTTGGGCCGGTTGTACTCCTTAGCCGATCTTTCGAATGACGATCCAGGTGTCGCCAGTCAGCAATTGCAGGCTGCCGGGTAAATTGCACTCAGCCGCCCCGTGCCATCGCGAAGACCGCTTGGCTGCGCGAGCCTCGGTGTGCTGCGTCATCGGATCGTCGTCGTGTGGGGACGCGGCCGAACCACGCTCATAAACTCGCCGGATCTCATCCCAGTGTTCGCGGGCCATCTTCTGGAGTGGCCAGCCACGGTCGATCCATACCCGGTAGAGCGCCTCGTGAATCACTGGCCAGGGCCGTGCCAGTCCAACGGCCGTTGGGAAGGCAAACTGAGCCTGATCGACGCGGCCGAACATCCCATCTGCGTGAGCTTGTCGGGCCAGGCGCTCCACATCATTCAAGTAATCTGTAGCGAGTTGCTGGAAAACAGAGTGGGCTTCCTCGGCAATCTCCGAAAACGAAAGCAATCGCTGGTCGACGTGGGGTCCGTACTGTTCACGCACCAGAGGTAGCAGATTTCGACGTAGAAAGTTGCGACGAAAAGACGCGTCGTGGTTGCTGGAATCCTCACGAAACGTTTGCCCCAAGCTCTGCAGGTAGTCTACAACCTGCTCGCGGGTGCATCCCAGTAGGGGACGCTCCAGCACCAGGTCATCATGTAGCGGACGATATCGCGTGGGCGAACAGACGCCCGAGAGTCCCGTTCCGCGAAACAAATTGTGCAGTAGCGTCTCGACGCGATCACTGGCCGTATGCGCGGTAACGACGTATCGCGCTCCGGACTTGTAAGCAACGTCCGTTAAAAATCTATATCTCGCCTCGCGTGCGCCTGCTTCGGATTTCTCGATCTCCCCACCTTGGATATCAGCGGCGCGTCCGGTAAAGAGCCGAACGCCCAGCGCCTCGCATAGCTTGCTTACAAACGCTTCGTCGCCCTCACTCTCCTCACCTCGCCAACCATGATTGAAGTGCGCCACGTCAATCCGTGTCGGTGTACCGGCGAGCCGCAACATGGCCCTGAGACAGGCTACGCTATCGGCCCCACCACTGACGGCCACCAGCACGCGGGTACGGAGCCACTTGCTGACCGGCCAGAGTTCGCTTAGCGACCGCTCCAACTCGTGATCCGGTGGCGATGGGTGGGAAGGCTGCATGAGCAGTACCTAGTGGTCTGTCAAAGCTTAATCTTTGGGTCGGGTAAAGGGGGCATCGGGTAAAGGGGGCAGGAGTCAATTGTGCACAGCACCCGAAGGGCCGTTCCGGCAATTGACTCCTGACCCCTTTACCCAAATCTTTAGTGTTGACG
>JANQJJ010000336.1 GCA_028281725.1 Pirellulaceae bacterium
AGGGCCTGCCCTGGGAAGCAGCGCTGAGGACAGCCTGTTGATCGAGGCGGTGCGCTACGAATCCTACGAGATGCCGCCCAAGGGCAAGCTACCGGCGAAGGATATTGAAACGCTCCAGCGTTGGGTTGACCTGGGTGCTCCCTGGCCAGACGAAGCGGCTCCGACGCCTCGTGCCGAGCGCGAGACGTTCGACTTGCAAGGCCGAAAGGCGGAGCACTGGGTTTGGCAACCGGTGCAATCTCCCCCTGTGCCGGAGGTCGCCAACAGAACGTGGCCGAAAAGTGAACTGGACCATTTTATCCTAGCGCGTCTCGAAGAGGCGGAGTTGCGCACCGCACCACCGGCAGATCGAAACGCTCTGATTCGGCGGCTGTACTTTGACCTGATTGGTTTGCCGCCCACGCCCGAGCAATTGCGGACCGCGCTGCAGGATGATTCTCCGGGGGCAGTCGAGCGACTCGTGGACCAGTTGCTTCAGTCGCCACACTTTGGAGAACGGTGGGGCAGACATTGGCTGGATCTGGTTCGATATGCCGAGTCGCGGGGCCACGAATTCGACGCCGATGCGCAAAATGCTTACCAGTATCGCGACTACGTGATCCGCGCGCTAAATGCCGACGTTCCGTACGACCAGCTAGTTCGCGAACATATCGCCGGCGACCTACTCGATCCACCGCGTCTGAACTCAGAGCACGGCTGGAACGAATCCGTTCTGGGGACGGGATTTTGGTTTCTTGGAGAATGGGTTCATTCGCCGGTTGACATCCGGAAGGATGAGACCGATCGATTCGATAATATGATCGACGTCATGTCGAAGACGTTTCTCGGTGTGACGGTTTCCTGTGCTCGGTGCCATGATCATAAATTCGACGCCATTTCCACCGCAGACTACTACTCGTTGGCCGGCTTCCTGCAAAGCAGCGACTATCGTCAAGTGCGTTTCGAGTCGATGGAACACAACCGTCGCATTGCACGGCAGCTGGCTGAGTTGGACGAGGAGTATCGGCAACGGATCGAAGCGCTCGTTCCCGTGGAGCAAGATTCGGGTCTCCCAGATCCGCGGTCGGGACCAGATGCAGATCTGTCCTGCGTCACCGTGGATTTTGCTGGTATCGCCGAGCAAGACTTCCTGCAGGACGGTTTTCTGTTTGGTAGCCGCCCGCGAATTGCCGGCGAGCCCAGGTTTGCGGAAGTGGGCGGTGTACCGACCCTGGAGTTTTTTCGGCGCAGCGCTGCGGTTAGCGATTCGTTTTGGGCTGGCCTGAAGTCCCTCAGTGAGCAGACAACTCAGGGTCGCAGTAAGCTCATAACGATTCCTCGAAGCGGACGTACCTTGCGGACGCCGACTTTTACGCTTCGTGACGGCAATGTCGCCTGTCGCGTTCGTGGCAGTGGGCACGTGGTTGCTTGTGTTGATTCGCATCGGCTAGTCGCCGGGCCACTGCACGGAGAAACGATCCGGGCAATCAAACCCAACGAAAACTGGACACGGCTCAATCTAAAACGTTACGTCGGGAATCGGCTCCATCTGGAATTCACGCCGGATGAAAATGCTCAGCTGGAAGTCTCCTGGGTCACCCAGGGTGCCTCGCCGGAAGAGCTAAAACAACTCGAACAACGAGAGGCTGCGAGTGAGGAAGCCGCCGATCGCCGGGCGCTGGCGGCCGCGCAGCGAATCGCTGACGACGCCGATTTAGCTCGGCAGATCGACGAACTTGTGCGATCGTGGGCACAACGACGTATAGAATTGAATCGTGGAGTAAGGCGATCATCGCGTCTGGCGATGGCGATGATGGACGGAACCGGTGAAGACGACCACATTTTGATTCGAGGCAATGCGTCGAATCCAGGCGACGTGACGCCGCGTCGATTCCTCACAGCAATCGTGGGTGATCAACCACTGGCAATCGCATCGGGCAGCGGACGAGTCGAGCTGGCCGAGCAGATCAACGATCCCGACAATCCGCTTACTGCGCGAGTCGCGGTGAATCGCATATGGCATTATCTGATGGGACGCGGCATCGTGCCGACGACCGATGATTTCGGCGTGCTCGGCCAACTCCCCACGCATCCGGCGTTGCTGGATCACTTGGCGACCCGGTTCATTCAGGATGGCCGCAGTATCAAACGGATGATTCGCTACATCGTCTTGTCGCAAACGTATCGGATGTCCAGCCAAGCTGACTCGAGCGCTGTGCTGACCGATCCCAAGAATCTACTTTGGCATCACCGACCGCCAAAGCGGCTCGAGGGCGAAGCGATCCGCGACGCACTGCTGTTGATCTCCGGTCGGCTCGACAAATCGGTGTTTGGCGAATCCGTACCGATTCATCTGACCTCCTTTATGGATGGCCGTGGGCGACCGAACCGTAGTGGCCCACTCGATGGCAATGGTCGTCGTTCGATCTATATCGCGGTGCGCCGAAACTTTCTATCACCTTTCATGCTGGCCTTCGATGCGCCGGTGCCGTTTAGCACGATGGGACGCCGCAACGTTTCCAACGTACCAGCTCAAGCGTTGATCCTGATGAACGATCCACTCGTTGCCGAGCTTACCGGTGTGTGGGCCGAGCGAGCGCTGCAGACCGTTCCAAGCAAAACACATCAACGGGTCGAATGGATGTACGAGGCGGCGCTGGCCCGTCGTCCCGACCGGCGAGAGCTGGGGGCGGCGATCGACTTCCTGTCCGAACAGATGGCTGCCCGGCAGGTCGATGCCAACGACGTGCAACTGTGGGCAGATTTTGCTCACGCGTTGGTCAACACCAAGGAGTTTGTTTTCCTACGATGAGATCATTCGGCGATTATCCCTGCGGCCGACACCAGCGGTATCCCACGTCGCGCCGTGAAATGCTGACCCGATGTGCCAGTGGTTTCGGGGCGGTTGCACTGGCCGCGCTGACTCGAGACCGTGCGTTTGGGTTCGAAAGCGCGGCGGAAGGGGCACCCGCAGTGGCAGGACATGGAACGCACCATGAGCCACGAGCCAAGCAGATCATCTTTCTGTATATGGATGGTGGGCCGTCCCAGATCGATACGTTCGACCCCAAGCCGATGTTGGATAAGTACCACGGTAAAGATCCGGGCAAGCTGTTCACGGTTGAACCGACGCAGTTCAACAACAACGGTACCGTATTGGCCAGCCCATGGAAATTCAGGCGGTACGGCCAGTCGGGGATTCCAGTCAGCGATCTGTTTCCTCACGTGGCAACGTGCGCTGACGAGTTGGCGGTCATCCGTTCGATGGTGTCTGAGTTTCCCGAGCACACCTTCGCAAACTACTTCCTGCATACCGGCAGTGGATTGCAGGGGCGTCCTAGCATGGGTGCTTGGGTGAATTATGGGCTCGGCAGCGAGTGCCAGAATCTGCCTGGCTTCGTTGCGATCAACGGAGGCTTGATCCCGCCTGGTGGACTAGACTGTTTCGGCAGCGGTTTTCTTCCCGCCAGCTATCAAGGTTCGGTATTCAAACCCTCCGGCACCGCGGTAGCCAACATTGGCCGCTCCGAACGAACCGAGCAACAGCAAAAAAGCAAGTTGGCTCTGGTGCAGAAGCTGGATCACCTGGGCGTCAAACACTTCGGACAACATGACAGTCTCGAGTCGGCGATCCGGAACTACGAACTGGCGTACGAAATGCAAATGGCGGTTCCGGAACTGATGGCACTCAGCGAGGAACCGGCTCACATCCGGTCCATGTACGGAATGGATTCGGATTACGAGCCAACGCGGATTTATGCAGCGGAGTGCCTTATCGCGCGGCGCCTGATCGAACGCGGTGTACGGTTCGTCGAGCTGACCTGTCCTCAAGTGGGCGGAGATCGTTGGGACCAGCATAGCAATCTCAAGCAGGGGCACGAAAACAACGCCCGCGCGGTCGACCAGCCGATAGCCGGCCTGCTGAAGGACCTGCGCCAGCGCGGATTGCTCGACGAAACGCTGGTCGTGTGGGCTGGTGAATTTGGACGTACGCCGTTCGCCCAGGGTTCCAACGGTCGCGATCACAACCAATTCGGCTTCACCGTGTGGCTCGCCGGCGGCGGCGTGAGAGCTGGAACGGTCTACGGTGCGACCGATGAGTGGGGATACAAGGCGATCGAAAACCGCGCCGAGATTCACGACCTGCATGCCACCATGTTGCACTTGTTGGGTGTCGATCATACGCGATCGACCTTCCGATTTGGTGGCCGTGACATGCGCCTGACCGACGTCAAAGGACACGTCATCCACGACATCATTTGATGCCGACCGGGGTGGCGCCGGCTGGTACCGCGACCCGCGATTTGACCATCGCACGCTCCGGAGTCATTCGCCTGGGTGCTGCCATCCGAGTCGGCGAACTTCCGCTATCAAGGACCGCGACGAACGAATAACTCACGCGGTTCCCAACCAGGAATTTTCTATGATCCAGTTCCGTCTTGTTCCACTCGGATCCATTGGTTCGCGAGTCTCGTTGGTGTTGGCCTGGATGTTGTCTATGCCGAGCGTCTTGTCGGAGGAAGTCAAGCACGGGTTTCTCGCGTGCGGTCAGCAAACTTATATTGTCGATGCCGATGGCCGCAAGCTCTGGACGTACCCACATTCCACCCGGGATGGATATGTACTGCCCAGCGGCAACGTCGTTCTGACGCTCAGCAAGTCCAACAAGTACGCCGGTGGAGCAGTGATAGAGGTTTCGCACGATGGCGAGGAGACACTCGTTTGGAAAGGGACCCAGTCAGAGGTCAACAGCGCACATCCGACCCAGGCCGGAACGTATGTAATCACCGAAGCCGGGCCACGGCCACGCCTGATCGAGATCGATCGCGTCGGAAAGGTGCTCGTGGAATTCCCGCTCAAGTGTCAGAAGGAAAATCACCATGTGCAGACTCGGATGGCGCGGAAGTTGACCGATGGCAGCTACCTGGTACCCCATCTGCTGGATTTTGCGGTATTGAACTACGATTCCGAGGGCAACGTCCTAAGCTCTCTAGACACCACCGTGCCTGGTGACCCGGAACATAAGATTCATTCTTGGCCCTTTACCGCGATTCGCCACGGCAATGGCCGAACGCTTGTTTGCTGCACCAATGCGAATCGCGTCGTTGAGTTCGACGCCCAAGGGAAAATCGGCTGGCAGTTAACCAACGATGACCTACCCGGACCGTGGCTGCAGGATCCGTGTGGTGCTCAGATTCTACCGTCTGGCAATATCGTCATCACCAGCTACGCCGCCGGACGCGTTGACCCGGCGGCTCCGAAGCTGATTGAGGTGACGGAAGACAAAGAGGTGGTCTGGACCTATTCCGATGGAAAGCGTGCCGGCATTCACCATTTCCAGATTCTTGACACCGCAGGAACGAAACTTGATGAGCCTGCGTTGAAGTGACGAGCATCAAAGAGGGGAATAGAACACCGCCAGCCAGATGGTCTGCTCACGGGGCGATGTCCACTCAACGCGATGCCGGCGGCGAGCGGGAATGTTCAGATGATCGCCGGCCCGCAAGTGCTGCGGTTCTTCATCGCCCTCGAAAAGCACCTTCGCCTCGCCCTTGAGGACGACTACCCACTCGGCTTGTTCCTGATCGTACCAAAATCCCTTGGGACTGCTTTGGCCCATGGAGACAATCCGCTCGATGCGCACCTGAGAGCTCTCCGCGAGTACGTCTATGACTTCATCAGCAACCGACGCTGGCAGGTCTGAGTACAAATTGGAGGTCAAAGGCAGATTCCTGATTCTGGTAATCCCTGTCGGAAGCCCAGCCGCAACTCACCTTTCGCGGCTGCCGAGAATCTCCAGGCCCACTTCATCGTCAGCCACTGCGATGTCAACTCTGCCAGAGCACCCCAAATCCTGAACGCATCGTCCGCTGGCCACCAGCATTCGTCCATCGGGCAAACCCACGACGCCCAGTGAGCAGTCGAGCTCGAACCGCCCTTGCATCTGAAACTCGGCGTCAGTCACCAGCAGAATCTTGGGCTCGCCATAACATCCGAAGAACCATCGGTCGCCAGCAAAGGTCGCCGTCTGGATTCCCAAGTGAGTATGTCCGCTTTCGATGATGTGTTTCTGGATGAACCCAAAGCTTCGGTCGTATTCATAGACATAATTTTCATCGACGGCATCCGGCAGGCCACCGACGACGAAGAAGCTGTCGTTATGGATGCCGATGCCGCCAGCTCCGTGGAAGACTTGCGGCGTCGGATGCTTGGCCAACAGCGACAGGTCCACCGCATCGTAGACGTAGACCCACGAATCTGCGTTACCCTGCGGATCATTAAACTCGCCGAGATTCACCGCAACGTACAGTCGGCCCGCATCAAAGCAGAGGTCACCATGATGATCGGCGACTGGAATTTTTTTCAGTACCCTCCCGTTCAGATCCGTCTTGACGAGCTCGGTCGTGAAGCTCCAGTAGATCGCATGCGGCTCGACCGCGATGCCTTGAAGGTGGCGCTGATAGTGACCTTCGCACGAGACAGCGTGCACGGGAGAAAAGATCTGAGGCGTTTTCTTCTCGAACAGCTCAAGCCAGCTCAGCGTGAGCGCGTCACCAATCGTCCCGGCCCCCTTCGCCTTGGCACTGCGGTACTCCTCAGGCGTCGTGCCCCAGTAGAAACCAATCCATCCGGCTGCATGCGGACGCGAGCGGTCGATGAACCGACTCAACTCGTCAGCACCGCACTTGAGCGGGAACATTTCTTCGATCAGTACCGGTTTTCCTGCGGCTCCAAATCCCTTCACCGTCTCGATTGCTTCATCCACCTTACCGGCTTCCGGGTAAACGTGCACTGAGATGAAGTCGAGGTCACCTGCAATTCGCTCGGGAACGAAGCCGGAGGTGAGCCCGGGACGTTCCAGGCTCCAGGGTACCAAGCCGACTGTCACTAGATGCCGCTGGTCATGCTTGCGAATGGCCGATACCAGTTTCCCAATCCACTTCTGGGCGATCTCATGGCGCTGACGGCCTTTTGTCTCCAACGCGATAAACTGAACAAAATGCTTGCCGGCAAAGGCTCCGCCCAACCAATCATCCCGCCGCTTGGTGCCTCCGGGAACGACCGGTTCGTTCATCAGGTCGTAACAAAAGATCGCCGAGCTGTCGGCGCAAGTCTTGGCGACCGCTTCCCAGAAGGCGGCTTGGGCATCCCAGCGGTCTTGCTCGGCCAACGCGTCGTACCAGGCTGGAACATCCTGCTTGTGGTAACAGCCCAGTCCCGTCAAATCGAGATAGATCCCGGTCTTCTCTGCGAGAGTCGTCAACCGCGCGAGTTGCTCTAGCGAGTGCCGGTTGGGTGTCGCCGGGTCTTCCATAAACTTTCCGAACTGAAGATGAATACGAACCACGTTCGCTCCAAGTGCCTTCATCTCCGCGAAAGCGGATTCGACTGCGTCCCACTGTTCGTCCCAGTAGTCTTCGATCAGCTGCCCGTCCCCATCGTGATCGTAGTTGAATCCCCACGGAATGAACGGCTCACGCGATTGCGCCTGAATGAATCCCCGGCCATCGGCTGAAACCTGCAGCCATGGCAAATCCTCAGCGGCGCCGGGGGATGCGGCCAGAACGCAAACAGCGAAAGCGAATGGGAATCTTGCGACCATGGGCGGGAAGCTCTTCTTGAGGGGTTCGGAAAGATGCCGTGTTGCCAAGTATAAGATCATAAGCGACCGTCGTGGACCATCCAGCTCGCCAGCAGCTCAGGCGGACGGAGTAGCGGTCCCGCGCCGCCCCCCCGAGTACCGCTCCGCACCAGCGGGCCTCAGCGCGGACCGCTGCGATCTTCGAAAAATGCAACTTACAGGTTGCATTTGGTGGGCGGCCTGCTATCATGCAACCCAAAGGTTGCATGACATTCGGACAGGCAGAATGAAAAAAGACATCCATCGAGAAATCTCCGTCGAGGCGTCCATCGATCAGGTATGGGAGGCCATTACCAGCCGGGAATCCCTTTCGCAGTGGTACATGAGCACGTCCAACTTCGAGCCTGTAGTCGGCTGCCAGTTCGTGTTTGAAGACAAGCCGCAGGGCAAGTGGGACGGCAAGGTGCATGGGGAAGTACTCCAGGTCGAAGCGCCGAGCCAGCTGGTTTATTCCTTCTGGGGGAATCAGATGAAAGGCAAAACGACTGTGCGTTGGACGCTGACCGAAGAGGGGCAGAACACGAGAATTCGAGTCGACCATACGGGATTTGAAGGATTCGGAGACTGGTTGATCGGAAACATCATCGCCTTCGGCTGGCGCAAGTTCCTCAAATCGCTGAGACGGTACCTTGAGTGAGACGGACGTTTTCTCGGCGATCGCCCATCCCACGCGCCGCCGAATCCTAAGGTGCCTGGCAGACCGGGGCCCCGCCTCCCTGACGCAACTTGCCGATGGGTTCGACGAATCTCGACAAGCTATCCGTAAGCATGTTCGCGTGCTTACCGAAGCGGAGTTGGTCCAACTCCAGCGGTGTGGGCGAGAACAACAATGTGTGCTGCGGGCGCAACAACTGGCCGAAGTAAGCCAGTGGGTATCCCTGTTTGAAGATCATTGGGACGAGAAACTGAGTAAGCTGAAGGCATTCGTCGAGCAAACCAGTCGGGCAAAACCTGAACGTGAGGGAAGTATGGCCAAGAAGAAATCGACCAACCCATCCACAGCGTCCTCCAGCGCCGCCAAAAAGAAGACGCCCAAAGTTAGCGCCGTAAAGGGCAAGACGGTCGCTTGGTACATCGGTACGCTGAAAGAGCCGCAGGCGGAGATCGTGCGCGAGCTGGACGCGCTCATTCTAGCGACCGCACCGAAAGCGACCTCGTCGATCAAATGGGCTCAGCCAGTCTACGAACTGGACGGTCCATTCTGCTTCCTCAAAGCGGCCAAGAAGCACGTGACCTTTGGCTTTTGGCGTGGTGTGGACCTCCGGGATGACGCCGGGTTACTCGAGGGGACAGGCATCAAGATGCGTCACATGAAGCTGACTAGCACCAGCGATATTCAGAAGGCGGTTTTCAAAAAAATGATCAAGCAGGCCGTACAGTTCAACAAAGAGCTAGGCGATCCATCCCGTTAGTCCGCGCTGACCTTCAGAGCCTGCCCTGCCTCCCAAAAGCGAACGCCCTGCCTGTCCGGCGCGCGTCAGGCCAAGATATCGGAAATGACATGACCGTGAACATCGGTCAACCGGAATTGGCGCCCTTGATACTTGTAGGTCAAACGCTCGTGGTCAATTCCCAATAAGTGCAAAATGGTGGCTTGCAGGTCGTGAATGTGCACCGGCTGATCCACAATGTTGTAGCAGTACTCGTCCGTTTGACCGTAGATCATCCCTGGCTTGATGCCGCCACCGGCCATCCAAACGGTGAAGCAGCGAGGGTGGTGATCGCGGCCGAAGCTGGTTGCCGTGAGTTTGCCTTGGCAGTAATTGGTGCGCCCGAACTCGCCGCCCCATATCACCAACGTATCATCCAGCAAGCCGACTCTCTTAAGATCTTTGACCAAGGCCGCCGAAGGCTGGTCGGTTTCCCGGCATTGATTGGGTAACCCCTTGGGCAACCCGCCGTGGTGATCCCAACCCTGATGGTACAACTGAATAAACCGCACGCCGCGTTCGGCCAGTCGTCGGGCTAACAAGCAGTTCGCTGCGAACGTGCCGGGATTTCTGGCGTCGGGCCCGTACTGCTCGATCACAGACGCCGGTTCGTCGGCCAGGTTCGTCGCTTCGGGAATCGACTCCTGCATACGATAGGCCAACTCGTACTGCGCTATCCTGGTTTCGATCTGACCGTCTACTGTGTCCGTCATCTCCAATTGGTGCAGTTGCGACAGCGCGTCCATGGCAGCGCGACGACTGGTCGAGTCGATGCCGGCCGGGTTACTCAAGTAGAGCACTGGATCTTTTCCAGATCGAAATCTGACGCCCTGGTGTTTGCTGGGCAAAAAGCCGCTGCCCCAGAGACGCGACACCAGCGGCTGACCGCCCTTGTTCTTGGTGACCATCACGACAAATGCAGGCAGATTATCGTTCTCGGTGCCGAGCCCATAATCTAACCAGGCTCCCATACTCGGTCGTCCGGGAAACATGCTGCCCGTCTGCAGGAAGGTCACGCCTGGGCCGTGATTGATCGCCTCGGTGTACATCGAACGGACGAAGCAGAGATCATCGACGATCTCCGCAGTGTGCGGAAGCAATTCGCTAACCCAAGCTCCAGACTCGCCGTGCTGAGCGAATTTGAAGGGTGAGCCGACGATGGGCAAACTGGATTGATTGCCACTCATTCCCGTCAGACGCTGCCCCATCCGGACCTCACTAGGCAGCTCCGTCCCGTGCATCTCGTTCAGCAGAGGCTTGTAGTCAAACAGATCCATCTGCGACGGAGCGCCGGACTGAAACAAAAATATCACCCGTTTGGCCTTGGGCGCCTGATGGAGCATCGACAGGGCGCCACTCGATTCACGCCCCATCGATTCTGCACTGAGCATCTGCCCCAATGCCAAGCCACCGAGCCCCATGCCTAACTGGCCCAGGAATTCCCGCCGGCTGCGCGGTAAAGTCACATGACAATTGCGAGGACTCATGTCTGTCGTACCTATCGATTCATGACACTCATATCGAAATTCAGCAACGTTCCGATCACGACCGTAGCGGCCGCCAAGGCAGGCTGATCTAGCGAAGCATCCGCTTTGGCGTCACCGACCTCCAAGAACGAAGATACCCGCTGGGAATCTTCTTGAAAGTAAGCCAACTGCTGTGCATAGAGCCGCGTTAAAATATCCAACTGCTTGTCGCTCGGCCGATGGCTGGTCAATGTGCGAAACGCGTCGCGCAACAGTTGGGGAACATCGTCAGCATGTCGGTGGGTCAGCCGCTCGGCCAATCCGCGAGCGGCTTCGACATACTGGGGTCCGTTGAGCAAGACGAAAGCCTGCAAAGGCGAGGAGGTTCGCTCGCGTCGTACACGACAGACGTCTCGCTTGGACGCGTCCAGCGTCATCATGGCCGGCGCCGGACCGGTCCGCTTCCAGTAGGTGTATAGACTGCGGCGATAAAGGCCATCGTCTTTGTCGCGATTCTGAGGCTTAAACGATGCTTCAATTTCGTAAGGCTTGACGGGGGGGCCACCAATTTTTGGTACCAACCGTCCGCTGACCGCTAGGGCGTTGTCGCGAAGCATCTCGGCCGACAAGCGATGCGCGGGAAAACGAGCGATCAGCCGGTTCTCCGGATCGACCTCCTCAACAGACGTATCGGGATGTGCGCTCGATTGCCGAAACGTGTCCGAGAGGACGATCTGCCTGAGCATTCGTTTGACATCCCAGCCACTTTCCACCAAGTCCACGGCCAGCCAGTCGAGCAACTCCGGATGGGTCGGCGGCTCGCCCTGGCTACCAAAGTCTTCCGGGGTTCGCACTAAGCCGGCGCCAAAGCAAATCTGCCACAGTCGGTTCACCGCCACACGGCTGGTTAGCGGATGCTCCGCACGGGTTAGCCACTGAGCCAGCCCCAATCGATTGCGTGGTGCGTCCTCAGGAAATGCAGGCAGCATGCTGGGCGTGCCGGGCTGGACCGGCTCGGCCCGATTGTCATACTCGCCGCGCTGCAATCGATAGCTTTCCCGACGCTCCGGCAGCTCGCGCATGACCATGATTTCTTTGGTGCCATCATATAAATTGCAGAGCGATTCACGGGCCTTCTTCAGCTGGTCTCGTTGCCGTGCCACGTCCGGATCAAGCCGCCGCAGGTAGTGATTGATCAACCACTGCTGCCGCAAGCCGCTATCGTCTTCCGTCTGCGACCGGCTCCACTGGAACTGTTCGCTTCGGCTGGCCAGTCTGGCGACTTCCAACTCGGTCAGTTCGGTGTCGAACACGCGAAACTGATCAACGATACCGCCGCTAAAACCTCGGTCGCGAAATCGCTCGCCGATGGCAATCGTATCGCCGGACTCGCCGCCGCCAGTGATTTTCTTCGTCAAAGAATCTCGCACGATTTCGGTTGGCGCCTCGGTTCCGTCGATAAAGATCTTTAGACCCTCAGCGCGGCTCGACCCATCGCTGGTGACCGCCACGTGCAACCACTGACCGGTCGCAATCGGAGAGCTTGTCCGCACGCGAATTGCGTTGCCCGGCCAAAAGTGAATGAGAGACCAACTCAGTTTGCCGTCTTCGATCAGCAGCTGATACCCACGACTGGCTGCATCGGTCCAGGCCCGCGACCGATGGAAGATGACCGCACGCTCCTTGATATCAGGAGACTGAATCCAAAGTGAAACAGAGAAAGGCTCGAAGCGTCGAAAGTTGCCGACCTTGGTCTTCACTGGATCATCTCCGGTGAGCAACAGCCCTTTTCCGACCGCACCATCGACCGGAGTATTCGGGCCGCTTTCCGGCGACTCTTCAAAATCGAGAGCTAGTATCGGTACCGCGAAAAACGGCTCTTGCGCTGAGTCTGGGTCTTCTGCATCCGCGTCGGTACAACCGGCCAGGTCGGCGTCGCTCTCAGTATCCCTCCTGCCCAGCAGCAACTGCTCAACATCCTGCGTGCGCAACCACTCCTGGGCTGCCTCACGGCGGTGCACCAGAGCCTCCTTGAAAGCATCTTCAGCCGCGGCTACGCGGTGGTGAAGCTGCGCGAGTTGCTTTTCTTCATCGTCTGTTGGCAACATCAACGTGGGCGTCGGGATCGCTTGCGTGAAATACGAATACAGGCCGGCTTCGTCAATATTGTCGAAGAATGCGGAAAACTGATAGTACTCCGCGTGCTCGATCGGATCGTATTTGTGGCCGTGGCAGCGGCAACACTCCAGCGTCAGCCCCATCAGTGCCGTACCAACCGTTTGCGTTCGGTCGGCAACGTATTCCATGCGAAATTCTTCAGGTACGCTACCGCCTTCGACCTTTTGTGGATGTAAGCGGTTGAAGGTCGTTGCCAGCACTTGATCGCGCGTCGCTCCGGGCAGCAGATCTCCGGCCAACTGCTCCGTGATGAACTGGTCATACGGCATGTTGCTGTTAAAGGCTTGAATGACCCAGTCGCGCCATGGCCAAACGAATCGGTCGCGGTCGACCTGATAACCATAGGTATCACTATATCGCGCCACGTCTAACCAGTCGGAGGCCATACGTTCACCATAGCGTGGACTCTCTAACAGGCGGTCCACCAGATTGCTGTAGGCCTCTGAAGAATCGTCTGCCAGAAAAGCGTCAATCTCTTCCAAGGTCGGTGGCAAACCGGTCAGTGTGAATGTCAGGCGACGAATCAATGTTTCGCGATCGGCCGGGGGAGCCGGGTGAAGTTCCTTTCCGAGTTGTTTGCTCTTCCGGTCTAGCCCTGCGCGAATCAAGTGATCAATGGCGGCGGAGGTATTCAGTTGGGCATCAGTTGGCAGAGCCTTCGAGCGCCGCGGCGGGATCAGCGACCAATGCGACTCGTACTGAGCCCCTTGCTTGACCCACTCTGTCAGCACTCGGATCTGCTCGGCGGACAACGCTCTTTCGGAATCGCGCGGTGGCATGACCAGATCCACATCGTCCGAACTGATCCTACTGATCAACTCGCTACCCTCTGGATCGGATGGTACGATAGCGTAGTCGTGGGCGCCTTCGGCAGTATCTAGCCGTAAATCGGCCTCTCGCGCTCCATCGTCGGGCCCGTGGCAGTGAAAGCAATTTTCAGACAAGATCGGCCGGACATCGCGATTGAAGCTGATATCCTCCGCCTGAGCCAGGGACTGCAGCAGGCAAAACGCCAGGAGAAACGGCAGAAGTCGTCGTTGGTTTCTAAGATTGTGGATGGGCATCGCACTCGTAGCTAATGTGGTTAGGAAGGAGGGCTCCTTGCCCGAGCTCTCCTTTTTTGTATAGACGCGATATGGAAACGGCTACCCCAAACGAACTCGCGCGTCCAATTGAACGCCTGGTCCCGAGTTTTTCGAGGCAAAGCCTCTAGACACCTTTTTCTGGCAGGCCCCGAGGCGTTTACCGATGAGCGGTAACACAGGTGTCCGGTATCCTCCGTACGAATCACCCGCAGGGACAGTTCCTGAACGAGTTTACCGAACCCCTCTTTCTCCGGACTGTTTCCGATGCGCGACCCCGGCCATTCCTGCTGATCGCGCCTGTCGTCCAATTGTAGTTGGAGCCGTATAGTGATATATCGTAATATCACCCTATTGGAACAAACCGAGGCCGTTTCCCCCTGCGTTGGCGGCTCGGTTTTTTTTGGAGAAGTCGGGAGATTCGGACATGCAATCCTTGACGGACATTTCACCTGAAAAACTCGCTCAACTAGCCGAGGAGGGGTCGGTCGACCTAATCGACGTGCGCACTCCTGTTGAGTTTCGCGAGGTACACGCCCCAATGGCTCAAAATATCCCGCTAGACACTTTGGAACCGAGCTCAATTGTCAACAATCGAAACGGATCCGACAGTCAGCCTCTGTACTTCGTTTGCCGTAGTGGGACCCGTTCAGCCCAGGCCTGCCGCAAGATGATCGATGCGGGCTATCCCGACGTCATCCAGGTGCGGGGCGGGATGTCTGCCTGGTCTGAGTCCAACCTGCCCGTGGTTCGTGGCAAGAAGGCTATGTCACTGGAGCGGCAAGTCCGCATTGTTGCTGGATTTCTGGTACTGGTCGGCGGAGTATTGGCAATGACCGTCCATCCGTACTTTGCGGCCCTATCGGCCCTGGTTGGCGCGGGACTGGCATTTGCAGGGATTACCGATACCTGCGGCATGGGAATGCTGCTGGCCAAGATGCCTTGGAATCAGGTCCGAGCAACGGACCAGGCGACCTGTTCGCGATAGGTTTTTGCCGGCCGTCTTGTAGTGCCTCAGGAGCGGCGCTCTTGAATGTCGACCAGCATCGGTTAGGCTGAATTTTATTAAAATCGCGACCTCTTCCTGCGGTCCTGCCCTCCCCCCTACCCTCCAGCATTCCTGAAAACCGAGGACCCCGCCATGCTTCGACCGGCCTGTCGCGTTCCCTTCGTCCAGCATGTTCTGCTTGGTGCATGTTTGATCGGCGCTCTGTCAGTCCAACCGGCAAGTGCCCAGGAAAGCGAAAAGAAGAAGTTGGTCATCGTGGCGGGTAAGCCATCACACGGGCCGCGTTTGCACGAGTTCAACGCCGGCGTCCAACTGCTACACCAATGCTTGATTGGTCAAGCGAATGTGGAGTCGCATTTTGTGCTCGATGGGTGGCCTGCCGATGAATCGGTATTCGAAGAAGCGGACGCGGTCGTGTTCTACATGGACGGTGGCGGTCGGCACGAACTGGTCCAGGAGGATGGTCGGCGACTCAAACTGGTAGACCAATGGACCCGAAATGGTGTTGGCATCGGATGCATGCACTACGGTGTGGAGGTATTGCCCGACCAGGCGGGAACGGAGTTTAAACGTTGGATGGGCGGTCACTACGAACACATGTTCTCTTGCAATCCGATTTGGGAACCCAACTTCAGCCGTCTTCCCGATCACCCAATCACCCGTGGCGTGAAGCCATTCAAGATCCAAGACGAATGGTATTTCAACATGCGGTTCGTTAGCGACCTGGCGGGTCACGAGCCGGCGGACGCCGAAGGGATGAAGTTCGTACCGATTTTAGTGGCGAGTCCGTCCGACGCAGTGCGCGATGGTCCGTATGTCTATCCCAAGGGGCCGTACGAACATATCCAAGCGAACAAGTCGAGGGCGGAAGCGATGATGTGGACCGTCGAACGACCTGATGGCGGACGTGGCTTTGGCTTTACCGGCGGGCACTTTCATGACAACTGGGCCAATGACGATTTTCGCAAAGTCGTTCTCAACGCGATGGTCTGGCTCACCAAAGCCCAGGTACCGGCCGGAGGCATCGTATCGACCGTTACCGAGGCCGACATCAATGCCAATCTCGATCCCAAACCACGCAAGAAAAACAAATAACCCGGCACCTTGGCCTGCCAGCCGATCGCTCGGGCGAACGGTGCCTCCCAGCCAGCCAACGAGTGGCTGGACAAAACGAGCTGAAATCACTCCATGAAACACCCAGCCACCACAGCGAGTCTGTGTCTTCTCGCTATGCTCCTATCCCAAGCATGTCTTGCACAACAGATTCGGTCGCCTGAGGTGAATGCCAATAGCACGGTAACGCTCAGACTTCGGGCCCCGGAGGCCAAGTCGGTCGTCGCCAAGATTAATCGTGTGCCCAGCGGTACGCTAACGCTGACCAAGACCGCCGAGGGCGTTTGGGAAGGCACGTCGCAGCCGCTGCCTGCAGGGATTCATGAATATGCGTTTGAGGTCGATGGCACACGGCAGATCGACCCCAGAAATCGATGGGTCAAAAAGTGGTATTCGCTAGAGAGTTTGTTTGAAATCCCCGGCTCACTCGCGCTATTGACCGAGTTGCAATCGGTCCCACACGGCACGCTGCACCATCATTACTATCACTCCAGCGTAACAGATACCGATCGTCCTATAGTCGTTTACACGCCTCCAGGGTACGATCCGATTCAAGACCAACGTTACCCAGTTCTGTTCTTGCTCCATGGCTTTGGCGACGATCAAACCGCTTGGACGGAAGTAGGAAGAGCCCACCGGATTGCCGACAATTTGATTGCTTCGGGCGAACTGGAACCCTTGATTATCGTCATGCCTTATGGTCATCCGGTGGACTTGCCCTATGGGCATCGAGCGGATGATTACGGCCCGAAGAATGATGAAGCCATGGAGCGTGAAATCGTCGATCAACTCGTTCCGCTGGTAGAAAGTTGGTATCGAATCGACTCGGTGCCCGACCGCCGCGCGATCGTAGGGCTTTCGATGGGTGGCGGCCATTCCCTGAAAACGGGTCTGAAGCACACCGATACGTTTGCCTGGGTCGGCGGCTTTAGCTCGTCGGCGCCGCAGCCGGACGATCTGCTCGAACAGTTTCCGGCCCTGGTACCTGACCAGACGGATGCCGGATGCGAGGCCAACAGAAACCTGAAGCTGCTTTGGTTCGCGTGTGGCAAAGATGACTTCTTACTCCAACAGAATCGGGATTTTGCTACCGGCTTGAAAGAGCTGAACGTCCGCCATCAGTACGTCGAGACAGATGGAGCTCACAATTGGTCCGTGTGGCGCGAGTACCTGCCAACATTCCTGAAGAAGATTTTTCGCTGACCGACGAGCGAGGATTTGGGTAAAGGGGTCAGGAGTCAATTGTGCACAGCGCCCGAAGGGCCGCTGGCGGCAATTGACTCCTTACCCCTTTACCCGACCCCCAACGCGTTCCTCGCGGCAGACTGACTACACCCAAAGTACAAATGCCCTAAAGGATTTTCAGGAGCGCGCCCGGATGAGATTCATGCTCGAGAATTCGTCCGAGAGTATGCGTTTCGACTCGGTACCGAACCACTCCTGCAAAATCTCTGCATAGACACGTCGGAAGTCAACCGTATGCCGCGGTGCGTTTTGGTCCATCACATTCAGATCGGGCGCCTGGCCGTGCAGCCCTGCGGCGACCGACCGGCCGGCCAGAAAAACCGGACCGGCGGTACCGTGGTCCGTTCCTCCCGATGCGTTCTCCCTGACTTGTCTGCCAAATTCACTGAAACACAGCACCAGCACTCGATCCGCCTGACCGGCGGATTCCAGCTCATCCAGGAATGCTTTCAGGGACGTCGATAGGTCGGCAAGCAACTGCGCGTGCGGCTGGAGTTGATCGTAGTGCGTGTCATATCCGGCTTGCATGGCATAGTAGACGCGTGGACCAAATTCGGCTTGGACCAAATCGGAAATGATTTTCAGGCGGTGGGCAATTGGGCTGCCCAGCTTCGTCAGAGCCGAAGCCGCGTTGCTACGCGACTTCGCTGCGGTCTGCTCGATTTGCTCGGCGGCCAGGTAGGCGTCCAGAGTCGACCGATGCATGAATTGAGCCAAGCTAGGACCTGCTGCCGGCAAGTCCTCTTCCCAATCGGGGCGGATGTGATTGATCGCAATGTCTTCCAGCGAATCGACGTTGGCTGCGGCGCACTTCCGCCCCTTCAGCGCCTGGGGCGTGGGCGCGCTCGCAACCAACAGCGAGGCGGGAGCATTGGGGCGTAGCGGTGGAATCGCATCGAGCGCGCGGCCCAGCCAGCCGTAGCCGGTGTGGTCTCCAACGTCGGTGCTCGCGGTCTGCCAGGTCGCCATACTCACATCGTGTGAGCGATTGGGCTGGGCGTATCCGGCACCTTGCACAATCGCCAGCCGTCCGTCGCTGAGCAGATCCGCCAGCGAGCGCAGAGACGGATGAAAAGCGGTTTGATCGTCGATCTCGATCAGTGATTCCGAACGCAAACGGAGTTCGTTCCGGTTTCGCAGGTACCCATCGTCGCGGAAGGGGACGACCGTGTTCAAGCCATCGTTACCTCCGGAGAGCTGAACCACGACCAGAATCCTGTCTTCTGGTCCATTGGTTGCACCCAGCGCAGAACGGAGAAACGCCGGAACCGTCGGAGCTAATGCCAACAGCGCAGAACGCTGGACAAGCTGGCGTCGATCAAGCATCTAATTCTCTCCCTCTTCATAGAACCGACTTCAGTTTCAACACAAGTAGGATTCCGGCGACGCGAGCAGCATGGCGACCGCTTGACGCAGTCCGCTGTGCGTGTCGGTTGTCCGATCTAGCCGTTCTCGCAGCTTCCGGTTCGCTTTCGTATGTCCTAAGATCAGTTTTGAATAGAACTCGATGATGCGCTCCGTCGATTGACCGAAGCCGTGCCGATCTGCTAGCTCGTGCACATTCACTGGCGATGTCTCTAGATGCTTGCGACCGAATACGAGCGCCGTGGCAAAATTCCCGCGAGCAATGATAGACCGCGTGTTGATCCAGGATCGCCCTCCCGGCCAGCCAAAAACTGTCGGCGGGTGGAATAAATCCTGCCCTTGGGTCGACAACTCGGCAGCGACCAACAACGTACTCGGTATAGGCTCATTCATATCCAGGCTGCGGATGGCACCGATGACGTATTCGGTCGGGCTACTGATCCTGGAACGAATGTTCGCGTCGGAGAAAAACAGCTCGCTGCGCAAGATGCGTTCCACGGCCCAACCGATGTCCAACTCGCGCCGGTGCAACTCTGCCGCCAGTTCGTCTAACGCTCTATCTGAGACCACACCCTCACCAAAGAACATTTGGCAGATTCGCCAGGCGACGCGTTTCGACGTGGCCTCCTGCTTTAACAGCAAAGCGAGGAGCGCGTCTCCGTCTACGTTGCCTGTCGTCCCCAAGATCGTTTTGACGCCGTCGTCCTGATGCTCGGGCACGAATCGAAACCGTCCTCCCGCCACGCTCCAGCCCGCGAGGCAGCGGGCAGCTTCGACGACATCCTGTTCGGTGTAGTTCCCTTCGCCCAGGGTGAACAGTTCCAGCAACTCTCGGCTAAGGTTTTGATTGGGATGCGCACGACGGTTCGAAGGAGCATCGAGCCAAATCAGAATAGCTGGGTCCTTGAGCACCGCTTCGAGCAAATCTCCAAACCGGCCGCGGCAATGCTCCCGCAGCACTTGATTCTGGCGAAACATGGCGGCCACGTTGTCGACCTTGTCATTGCTGGTTGCGAAATGATTGTGCCACAGCAGTGTCAGACGCTCGACCAGCGGACTGGGCGATTTTATCATGCGGTAGACCCACCAAGCCCGTAGCCGCTGCGCACTTTCGGCTCCGATCGCCGCATCGCTGATCGTCTCGGCAAGTAGTTCGAATTCCCGATCTTGCGCGGTGCGAACCGGATTGAGGATATGTCCAACACTCGACTCGACACCTTCGGCGAGACTTGCCTGTAGCGTCGACCAGTTCGCGGCAAATCCGGCGCGTCGGTGCAAGTGCGCCACACGCGTCAGGTCCCATGGCTGTTCCGCGGTCGGCTTCCAACGACTCCAACTCATCGTCCGTTCCTCCAACACCCCTTCAAACACTCGGTCAAGCTTCACCAACCGTATCCGCGGGCAGCGCCTGCGCAGACCCGATCTAGCCTATCGGGCTTGGGAAAAGTCTCTGTTGCAAACCGCTGGACTTATCGACTTGGAACCCGCGCGGCGGACCGTTTACTCCGCTTGGGCTCCGGCCAGGTTTGGGGATCGGCGTCGATGTTGATTTCGCCAAGATCGATCGTCTCGCCGGCACCAATGGTTAGATCCGAGAAGATCGTCGGCTCTGCACCGTCTTCCGTATTGGTGAGATACATGGAGTACCCTTCACCCGGAGGAAGGACGTAAGAGAACCGACCATCGCCTTCGAGATAGGCGTAGTCCAAAGCGCTGTGTCTGAGGAACTTCCGCGGACCGGAGCTGGTCGCCTTGCCAGACTTGGTAAGCGATAAGATCTTCCTTTCCTGGATCTCTCCAATTCCAGCCCGAAGCGCCCCGCCAGACACCGGCTGGCCATCGCGTCTGGTCAACCGTCCGACAATCGTCGCGCAAGGCCTGAGTGTCACGCTGACTTCCTGGCTGGCGCCGAGTGTTTTCAAGTCGACGACCGCGCCAATGCTTCGCTCCGGGTGGTACAACGCCAGCGGCCTACGTTGCTCTTGCTCGTTGCCCAGGAACACCTGGACGGACGCGCTCCGGCTGGCCGGCCGATCCCAATAGGTGGGACTCCTGCCAAAGAATACGGGGCGTTCCAGAGGTACGCGTCCTGCGATCTTGAATCCAACCACGTCCTGTCCCTGCTCATCGGCCACCCGCAATGTCAGCGACCGCAGAGGAACGACCTGGGCATCGACGTGAACCGTCTCGCTCCCTTCCGGAGCGTTGACCTCCACCAGCGCATTGCCGGTCATCCCCATGTGGTAGAGATTCCAGCGCGAGCCTCGCCGTAAATTGGTGGCACCGACATCGATTTCATACTCGGAATCGTTTTCCGCGATGACGCGTACCGCGCCACGCCCGGGCAATCCGGGAATGCGAAATCTTCCCTGGAAATCGGTCGCCACCGACTCATCGAGCCCCATGGACATGATGTGACGATTGAACCCTTCGTGCCCCTCCGCATTGGGATTGTCGCGAAACGGATAGTAGGCCACTACGCTGCGCACCGCCCCGTTCGTATTGGCGTCCGTCACTTGGCCTTCCAACCAAATCCCCGACGTCAGTTCTATGTCCAACGCGATTGGCTCAAGTCCCGGTCGCGCGGGCACCTGATGTGTACTGCGGAAGTAGGGCAACTCGCGCGGCGGAAAAACGGTGATACGCGTACCCGGTGAATTCTCCGGAGCTTTCGGAATCCCACCGAGCACGTAGTGGCCCTCGGCGTCCGTTTCAGTAGACAAAAAGCCCGCAAGGTGTAACAAATTGCCTGCGAGCTGACTGACTTCGATCTTCGCGCCGGCAATCGGAGCACCTGATTCACGATCGCGAACGGTCCCGTAAATGTCCTGAGCCGGTTCCGCAGAGTAAGTAAACTTGCTACCAAAGGCTTTGCCTGACCGATAGCGTGGGTCACCCAGCGGAGTGTTCACAGCGGGCATGTCGCGGGTGACGGCGTGCAACAGCGTGACAGCAATTTTGGAAGATTCAATGCGCAACGTTGCTTGGCGATCGTCACCGATTCCGTCTATTTGGAATCGCCCATCCGAATCCGTGACGGCAGGATGAAGGCCGGTGAGTTCTATCGCGCGAATCCGCTCACGCGTCGGAAAAAATGCGATGGGGCGTGCGGTTGACGCGGCGGCACGGCTGGCCATATTCGCCTCGTCTTGGACGCTCGCAGGATTATCTTTGGCAAATTCTAGCCATGCCTCGAGTGGTGCTCCGGGCTTGCCTATTTCGGAGACGGAGACTTGGACGCCGGCGATCGGCCGTCCTTCGAGATCCAGGATGCGTCCCTCAATCGGCACTCGGGCCGTAGCTAACTGCAGGTCGGTCGCATCTGGTTGATCTCCGACGGCCACTTCATCCGGTCCATAGCCCATAGCGATAGCGACGACGCCCGTCGACTGCAATTCCAGGTACGTTCCGTTGGAAAAGCGCTCTGATCGCTGCGGTACGGTCAGAGCATAACGGCCATCGGAACCTGACAGGGTCTCAGCCAGCAGTTCCCAATCGGATTGCCAGGTCGAGTTGGCTTGGAAGTTTCGGACCGCCATGACTCGCGCACCCGCAACCGGCTTGCCGCCGGAATCAAGAACACGGCCCGCAATCTCCATCGTCTCTGGTGTATCGGACTCGCTGGCAGCCGGAGGTGATGTTGCCGCCAGTCCGTCCGGTTGATCGGCTATCGCGTCAAGGCGTACGACGGCCAGCAGGCCAGTTGTGACAGCGCAGCCGGCCAACAGAAAACGGCCAGCCCGTGGGCTAATGGGCAGCCGAGACCGGGCCCTGTCCAGCAAGGCCCGCACTCGCCTTTCCAAACCGGTGCGCTGCGCCATCGCCACCGCCGGTGGCAACACTGGCGTCTGGTACCCTCGCGCAATCTCCAGCAACTGCCTGGCGTAGTCGCTCGGTCGTTCGCCCGAGCGGAGAACGCAGTCATCACAGGCCAGCTCTCTTTCGACACGCAAACGCTGCAACGCATACCAAACCAACGGATGAAACCAGTATGCCGAGCACGCAACACGGCCCAGCAACTGGTAGGCAACGTCAAACCGCTGGATGTGAGCCAGTTCGTGCAGCAGAACCAGCCGCCGGCTTTCGACAACCCAATTTCGCCAAGCCAGGGGAATCAGAACCACCGGCCTGAAGATTCCCAGCGTCATCGGAACAATCGGCTGGTCCGCTTCAAGCAAGCGCACGCGGCGCCGCAAGCGGAGTCGACGACATAGATCGGTCATCATGGCTAGGGACTCGTCGTCGTTCATCGGCCGCGCTCTGCGCCGCAAGCGAGCGTTCTTGTAGATGCCCAGCGCAAGCGGCTGCAGGGCAACCAACGCACCGAGTCCCCACGTTGCCAAGACGGCCAACTGCCAAGGGATGGGAGGGGCCGGCGACGAGCCGGCGGCACGCAAGGCTCGCGCGGAGGACGCCAGTTCCGCCGAAGAGGCGTGTGCGGCGCGACCGGCTTGGCCAGCAACAGAAGCCCGATAGGCAAAATCGACTGTTTCCTGCTTACCGGCGGCAACCGAAGTGCCCTGCTCCGGTCCGACAACTCTCGACTGGAGTTCCGACGCCCTCGCAAGTGGATTGTCGACCGTCGCGACCTCCACCACCCGTCCACTCCACTGCGGCGGCAAGATAGCGATTTGCCACTGCGGGACAATCGCTGACAGGCAGGGCAGCAAGAGCAGCGCCACTAAGGCAATGCCCCACAATCGGTGCCTGACTGCGGCCGATGACTGACGTAATGCCGCGTCCATCAGTCCCGCGACGAACAGCAGGAGCGTCGATTTGACCACGACATCCACCAACAACGGGAGTAACCAAGTGACGTTACCCGACAGTTTGATTGCTTCTAATCCAAACATCTATCGTCCCTCCTTCCTAGCGTCATTGATCAGTTTCTCGATTCGGCTCAGGTCGTCCTCGCTGAGCTTCTCCGAATCAAACAGGGCCGCCACGGCGTCCGGCGCCGAACCTCCAAAGAACGTGTTGAGCAAATGGCTCATCGCGGAACGGCTCGCGGACTCTTTCGACTGCGTCGGACGATAGACGTATCGCGTTCCATCACGTCGATGTTTCAGCAACCCCTTGCTTTCCAGCAGCCGGATCATGGTCCGCACCGCCGAGTAGCTCGGCGGATTGGTCAGTCGCTCAAGGACATCGCTGACCGAAGCCTCTCCCAAGGCGAAGATCAGATCCATGATCTGCCTCTCCCGAGCCCCCAACTCATTGCGACTTCTCTTCTTGCCCACTGCGAATCCTCCCATGCGTACGAACATCAGTCCACGGCCCAAGTGGCAATGCACTGCCAGGTGGCAATATACTGCCATCTAAAATCCGTGTCAAGGAAAAAACGGAGATTCTCTCGAAGGGGCCCCGCAGGGCGCGCGTCAGCAGTGCGGCTCGACGCGGCGGTCCCACACGCCGCCGGTCATCGAAAGGGCACCGAGATAGGTAGGTCCAAGAGATCGTATCGTGGTCAAGATAGGAACGTCTCTTGGATAGTCAGGTCGCGGAGACCCAGCAGCAGTTTGGATCTGCCTAGCGCCAGACGGAACTGGCGCGAGATTTGGGTAAAGGGTTCAGGAGTCAATTGCCGCCAGCGGCCCTTCGGGTGCTGTGCACAATTGACTCCCCCTTTACCCGACCCAGAGACTAAGCTTTGACAGACCACTAGAGCCGACGTTTTTTGGCCTCTTCTTCAATTGCGCTAAAGGCGGCTAACCAAAGAGACTCATCGTCACTCATCGATGGCTGCAGCGAATCGGCGGCCAGTTGGGTCACGAGCTCACCGTCGGCTTCTCCTTCCGTATCGGCGTTCAGGAAGTTAACGACCAGGAGCACATCCAGCGGCGTGAGGGAGCCATCTCCATTGGTGTCGACGTCGGGCATCGACAACTCCAGAAACGTACGCGGGGTCGACAAGGGGCCTCCGCCACCAGTCTCATTGAGACGATTGACGATCTGGAGCGTGTCGAACGCAGTGACGTTGCCGGAACGATCGACATCCAAGTTAAAAAGCCGATTCTGCCAGGGAGCGTTCGCAACCAAATTCAATTGTATCGGCAGATCGACGACAATTCCGTCGTCCGTGACCTGGACGATGATCTCCGTCGTGGAACCGGCCAAAGAGGCGTCGAAAAACATATCGGGCTTGAGCGCAATGAGCCCATCGCGGATTTCGAATCGAGGATCGGCCGTTGCGACCACGAAGTTTCCGGTGACATCTTGATCGGTAAACTGCAGGGCTCCGACGGACGCTCCCATACGAGCGGTGGGGAAGTC
>JANQJJ010000373.1 GCA_028281725.1 Pirellulaceae bacterium
CAACCTCGACCCGCAGCCTCACAGAATCGATTTTCTCGCGCGTGCTTGATCGCCGCTGCCGCGGCGCTGATGCCCTGGTTCTCCCAGCCCACCTGGGCCGAGCGGCCGAATATCGTTTTTTTGCTCGCGGATGACTTAGGATGGCGGGACCTGGCATGCTATGGCAGCCCACTATGCGAGACGCCTCACATCGATCGCTTAGCAGCCAGAGGCATTCGGTTCACCAGCGCCTACAGCGCCGGCTCGGTCTGTTCGCCCACTCGCGCCAGTTTGATGACCGGCAAGTACCCGGTTCGCACGGGCGTGACCGACTATATTCCCGGGCTCCGCGCTCCAGCCGGCCAGATGTCGACGCCTCGCACTGCCAGGCAACTGGCCCTGGAAGAGATCACACTGGGCGAGATGTTTCAGCAGGCTGGTTACGAGACTTTCTACTCGGGCAAGTGGCATCTGGGAGGCCCAGGCTTCGAGCCGACCGAACAGGGATTCGATGTTTACGTCGGAGACTCTCAGCTCGGCAAACACAATCGCGACTGGAAGGTCGGTTCACGCATTGTGAAATCATTTGAACGCTTTATCGATCAGCGAGATGCCAAGCGTCCATTCCTGGCCTACCTGGCATTCCACGAGCCGCACATCCCCATCCTCGACTATCCACAGCATACGGAGCACTTTCAGTTGAAGCAGGCGGAGCTAGGCACCAGTCCGGCACCGATCCAGGAGCGCGACGGACGCACTCGGCGGAGGCAGGATAACGGTTCGTATGGCAGCGAAGTTGCCGGACTGGATGATTGGGTCGGGCAAGTCGTGCACAAGTTGGAAGAAGCCGGGTTGCGCGACAACACGATCGTTGTTTTCTTCTCCGACAACGGCGGTCTGTCCACGAAGGCCAAGCAGGGACCCACCAGCAACGCTCCGTTGCGCGCTGGAAAAGGCTGGCTCTACGAAGGCGGAATACGAGTGCCGCTGATTATCTCCATGCCGGATCATCTGGAAGCTGAGTCGCCCACGGCGGGCACGGTTTCCGATCAGATGGTCATGAGTTTTGATCTGGTACCCACGTTGCTGGAATTGTCTGGGCTGCCCCTGTTGCCGAACCAGCATGTGGACGGACGGAGCATCGCACCGGTGATCCTCCAAAGACGCAAGACGTTGCCACCGCGCAAGACCTATTGGCACTATCCACACTATCACGGTTCCACCTGGTCTCCCGGTGCCGCCATTCGCGATGGTGACTGGAAGCTCATTCAGTTCGATCATTTCGGCGAGGTCGAACTCTACAATTTGGCCGAAGATGTGTCCGAATCCAAGGATCTTTCCCTGCAGCAGCCCGATCGCACCTTTCGCATGCAACGGCAGCTTGCCGACTGGCAGCGCTCGATCAACGCCGCCCTGCCGACTCCGCGAAACCTGCAAACCGACCAGTTGGTGGCCTGGTGTATCGTGCCGTTCGACGCCGGGCAGCGCGGTCCTCTCGAACGCGCCGAGATGCTTAGCCAGCTTGGCATCCAAAAATTGGCCTACGACTGGCGCGAGAAGCATGTGCCGACCTGGGACGCCGAACTGGATGCGCTGGAACGACACGGCATCGAGTTGACTGCGTTCTGGTGTTCGAGTTCGCTTTCGCCAGCCCAAGATCCCGGCACGCAGCGAATCATCGATTTCTTGGCGCGTCGCCAAGTCGCTACTCAGTTGTGGGTCATGCTACCGGACCACGAACTAGGCCGGATCGAAGACGAACAGGAGCGTGTCCAGCGGGCCGCCAAGGCCCTCGGCGAACTGGCTCAGCAGGTAGAGCCGCTCGGCTGCCAGGTCGGACTCTACAACCATGGCGGATGGGTAGGCAGACCCAAAAACATGGTGCGGATTATGCAATCGCTTCCGGACGTGGGGAATGTCGGACTGGTATACAACTTCCACCACAGTCACGCTGACTTGGCCGACTTTCCCGAGGCGCTACGTGAGATGAAACCTTATCTACTTTGTCTGAACCTAAACGGAACAAGCCCCGAGGGCCCAAAGATCGTGCCGATTGGAGACGGTTCGCTGGACGAGGAGATGCTCGGCTGGATTCGGCAGGTGCAGTATCGGGGACCGGTCGGAATTCTCGACCACCGCGATGAGCTGGACGCTCGCGAAAGCCTGCTGCAAAACCTGACAGGACTGAAGAAGTTGCTGCGCATAGGGCAGTAGCAGCCTGCCAGAAATAGGTGTCTAACCCTCTCGGGCCGTTTGTTTTTCCAATGTTTCAGCGTGGTTTCCAAAGGGGCAGACACGTTTTTCTCGCAGGCTGTTGGGCGCTCCCTGCCTGCTTGCTGACCGCCGACTGAGGCGTCGAATCGAATGTCTCACATTGCGACAATCGAGTGAATCTGATTGAAAGAACTTCCGTTGGATTGGTTCAATTCGACGGATGCCCTATTCGGCTGGAATAGAGAGCTTAATCGCAAACTGTTTTGAGAGAACAACTTATGTCGTCCTGAGGTCTATGGGGCGCCGTCTGTCAGAATGTTTGGCATGGATGTTGCAATCCTAAGAATCGTTCCGGCAATCAGAATGGTTACAGCCGGGTTTTTACGGGTAGGCGTCAGCCAGGGAGGTACGGTCATGAAGATTTTGCAAAAGACTCGCAAGAACGCTGCTTCAGAGAATCTTGCTACTTTTCTCGATATGGAGACGATTCGTCGTCGCGTGTCGCATATCAAACAGCGTTGGTCACCTGAGATCGCACGAGCTCGGGCAACGGAAGGGGCGCGTCGTCGCGTCGAGTTGGAAGACTTGGTCCTGGAACTGTTGGGCCAAGACACGGATTCTTCCGATTCTTCCGACGCAGAGTCCCAAGATGATCGCCATGGCCTGAGTCTGGTTGGGTAGCGTTTGCCAGTTGACCTCAGCGCGAGATAACGAGCCAGGTTCCACCGGAGTCGGTTTATTGGGACAGTTCCTGTTTCTTTCTCGTGTACGCCGGCCGGTGCCGGGCGGCTTCTTTTCCTTCGTCTTTTTGCGGTGGTGGCCAGGACCAAGAACCGGCGGGATGCCGGTTTAGGGTTTTCTTTCGCAGTTGACCAGGTCACAAGAAAACCTTACTCTTAGCGGCTGTAAGTTAGCTGCTTTACGGTAGATACGTTGCCTCGATTCGGCTTATGAAGTTGGAACCGCTTCTGGTATTCTAGAGAAAGTTCTCTGGAAGTCGTTGTTGAGGCTTGGTCTGCAAATTGCTGGGTCGATAGCTTCTGTCAGTTTGGCACTCGGTCTGTGGTCAGATGAGCTCGGCTGAGTCTTGGAACTTGGCGGTTAGTCAGGTGCCCGGTGATTGTTCAAGTGCGCTGAGTCTCTGTAGGGAATGAGGTATTTCCCTGAACTTCTGGTGACGAAGTCGTCAGCCAATTTTTCGCTAGCGGAAGCGGCAGAAGCCACATTACTAGGTTCTTTGAAGTTCTGCGGTCATGGAATTATTGGAACGTGTTTGGGAAAACACTGGTCTGTTCTTCTCCAGTGTCTTACAAGGGATTGAGCGGGGCGTTACCGGCCTGTTTGGATCCTCAAACGCACGACAGATAAAGCGCTTCGAAGCCATCGTACAGAAGATCAATGCCCTGGAAGAGGGGCTGATGAAGCTGTCCGATGAGCAGCTGCGCGCGAAGACGGAAGAGTTCAAACAGCGCCTGCGCGAAGGCCAATCCTTGGACGACATCCTTGTTGAGGCTTTCGCCGTCTGCCGAGAAGGCGGCCGTCGCTTCTTGAATATGCGGCACTATGATGTTCAGTTGATCGGCGGTATTGTGCTGCACAACGGCATGATTGCCGAGATGGTCACCGGTGAGGGTAAAACGCTGGTCGCCACGCTGCCGACCTATCTGAACGCCTTGGCGGGCAAAGGCTGTCATGTGGTGACCGTCAACGATTACTTGGCGCGTCGCGACATGGAGTGGATGGCGCCCTTGTACATGGGTCTCGGGCTGACTGTGGGGGCCATCCAAAGCGGTCTTTCCAATGATCAGCGCCAAGCCACCTACGCGAAAGATATCACCTACGCGACCAACAACGAACTCGGCTTCGATTACCTGCGAGACAACATGCGTGTTGCGGCGCGGGACGACGATCGATTCCCCAAGCATTTACAACAGGTTCAAGGTCCTCTGGCCTATGCGATCGTTGACGAAGTCGACAATATCTTGATCGACGAGGCACGAACGCCGCTGATCATCTCTGGACCGGCCCATCAGGATATCGGCAAGTATAGTGAGGCGAATCGAGTTGCCAGGCAGTTGAAAAAAGATGAGCACTTCGCGGTCAATGAGAAGGACCATACCGTCAACTTGACCGATGATGGAGTGCGGGCCGCTGAGAAGCTGGCGGGCGTTGAAAGTTTTTATACGGCGGGCAACATGGAGTGGCCCCATCTGATCGACAACGCGCTCAAAGCACATTATCTGTACAAACGTGACGTCAGCTACGTCGTCAAAGACAACTCGATTATCATCGTCGATGACTTCACCGGACGCCTCATGGAGGGACGCCAGTGGAGTGACGGTTTGCATCAGGCAGTCGAGGCCAAGGAAGGGGTCAAAATCAAGGAAGAGACCCAGACTTTGGCTACCATCACCTTGCAGAATTTCTTCAAGCTTTACGAAAAGATCGCGGGCATGACCGGTACCGCGATGACCGAAGCCCACGAGTTCTGGAAGATCTATAAACTCGACGTCATCGCGATCCCCACCAACCGCAATCTTCAACGTCGGGAATACGCGGACACGATTTATCTCACCGAGCAGGAAAAATTCGCGGCCGTTGCCGAGGATGTCGAGCGTACAACCAAGCTGGATATCGTGTCTCAAAATGACGGTACGGAGCTGGCGGGCGAAATCATCCGCGAGTCGGACGAGCAGCTAACAATCAAACTCAGCCAGACACGTGAAGAAAAGACGGTGCCGCTGAGCGAGATCGAAGAAATTGACCGCAAGGGACGCCCGGTACTGATCGGAACGGTATCCATCGAGAAAAGTGAGCAGCTGGGACGGCAACTCGAGCTGCGTGGCATCCCGCATCAGGTTCTCAACGCCAAACACCATCGACGTGAGGCGGAAATCATTGCTCAGGCAGGACGTCTCGAAGCGGTTACCATCGCGACCAATATGGCCGGTCGGGGTACCGACATCATCCTCGGTGGCAATCCTGAAACGATGGCCTGGGCGCAACTGCAAGACAAGTACTCGACGCGTTTGGACGTGCCTAAGACTGAATGGGATGAATTGGTTGATGAAATTGACGCTCGTGAGGAGATGTCGAAGGCCGGTGAAACGGTTCGCGACATCGGCGGCCTCTATGTGATCGGTACCGAACGCCATGAATCGCGCCGAATCGACCTGCAGCTTCGCGGTCGCTGTGGTCGTCAGGGCGACCCGGGAAGCAGCCGGTTTTATCTTTCTCTTGAAGACGACTTGATGCGGATCTTTGCCGGCGACTGGGTGCGCGGCATGATGGGCAAGCTGGGCATGGGCGAGGGAGAGCCGATCGAAAGCTCTTTCGTCAGCCGCCGAATTACAGCCGCGCAAAAGAAGGTGGAAGAACGCAACTTCGAAATTCGCAAGAATCTGCTCGAATATGACGAGGTCATGGACCAGCAGCGAAAGCGGGTCTACTCCTATCGTCAAGAAATCTTGGATGGCGTCAGCTGTCGACATCTGGTGCTGCAGCAGATCCAACAGCAGATCGAACGCTATGTGAACATGTACACCGAGCCCATGTTCGGTGCGGAGGCCTATACCAAGTGGGTTAGTAAAAAACTCGCATGTGAGCTCGAACCGCGAGATTTTCGAAACTTGGATCCCGGTACGGCATCGGCCTACGCCGTGGATGCCGCCGAACGCGCTGCCGAAACTCAGATTCTCGACGCGATCGAAGAGAACTTGCCTGAGGGCGAGTCTGAGGATGACTGGAACTGGGAAGCCTTGGCCAAGTGGGTGAATGTTCGTTACGGTACGAACTACAGTACCAACGATCTGAAGAAGATCCCGCGACAGCAAATGGATGAAAAACTGATCGAGCGCGTGTTCGAACGGCTGGCGGCGACTGACCTCAGCGAGGGCGCCCCTCTACTGCACGCCGACTACGGTCTGCAAATGCTTGCCGACTGGATGAAAAATAAGTTCGGGATCGAGTTGCCCGTTGCGGACCTGAGGGCACGCGAACCGGATGACATCCAGGTCGAGTTGCTCCAAGTGGCTGAACAGGCCTATCGCCGAAAAGAATCCGAGTATCCAGTCCTGGCCGGAATCACGCGTTTTGGACGCGCCGCCGGACAGAATCAATACCATCTCGATCGAGAAGCACTCGTCACCTGGGCCAAGTCTCGATTCGATACCACCATTTCCGAGCAGGAGATGTCGGGGGAAACTCTGAACGAAGTCCGAGACAAACTGGTCGAACATAGCGTGGCGCATTACGCGCTCGCAGAAGCAACGGCGACCAAGGCGCTCGCCAAAGTCAAGGAGTTTTTCGGAGACGCCGAGCCCAATACTTCGGCCAAGTATATTGCCGGTAGCAATGGAGCGCTCGACTCTCTGAGCCATTGGCTAGGAGAGAATCTCGAGTGTCAGATCGCGCCGGATCAGCTTGGTGAGATGGACGAAAGCCAACTTTCGCGTCAAGTCCACCAGGCGGTCGATGATCGGTTCTTTCCGGAAATCCGTCGTATGGAGCGACAGGTTCTGCTGAACATTGTCGACGGAGCTTGGAAGGACCACTTGCTGGCGATGGACCACCTGCGCAGTGCCATCAGCCTCAAGAGCTTTGCACAGATGGACCCCAAGGTGGAGTACAAACGCGAAGGCATGCGGATGTACTCGGACATGTGGTTCGCCATCGGAGAGCGAATGACCGACCTGATCTTCCGCATGGAAGCACTCGACGAAGGCTTTATCGAGAGCACTTGGACCGAGACCAACGCGCAACACGACTCGGCCCCGACACCCTCGCAGATGTTGGAGCAGCAGCAGGCGGACTTGGATGCCGCCGATCGCGCAGGCGCTTCGGAGCAGAAGCCGGAGCCGATTCGAAACGTCGAGAAACGGGTCGGGCGAAACGAACCTTGTCCATGCGGTAGCGGGAAAAAGTACAAAGCTTGCCACGGACGGAAGTAATCCTGACCCATCCTCTGGCATGGAGGCCAGGCAGTGAACCGCTGGATTCGGAATCTGATCTATCTGACCGCACTCGGGTTGGCTTTTCCTTGGCTAGTCGTGCGCCGCTGCACCACCGGTCGCTATCGAAGTGGCTTGCGGCAAAAGCTGTTGGGACTCTCTCCCACCAATTGGGCCGAAGCGGCTGATTGGGCCGAACCGTCTGCTTGGGATGCGGGCGACGGACCCAACTTGAAAACCGTTTGGCTGCACGGCGTCAGCGTGGGGGAAGTTCTGCTCCTAAGCTCCCTGCTCGAGCGTTTGCAGCACGAGTTGCCTCAAACGCGATTCGTGGTCTCGACCACGACCGACAGCGGCATGCAGTTGGCCCGCAAGCTGATGCCGACGGTGCGCCTGTTCTACTTTCCGCTCGATTTTTCCTGGGCCATCCACCGGGCGCTGCAAGCGCTTCAGCCCTCGATGATCGTGCTGGGCGAATTGGAACTGTGGCCCAACCTGATCGACTGCGCCCATCGCGCCGGCGTACCCATATGCGTCGTCAATGGGCGTCTTAGCCAGCGTAGCGAGCGTGGCTATCGCCGATTGAGCTGGATCACGCGGAGCATGTTTTCCAAACTGAGCCTCGTCACGGCCCAAAGCGAAACGTATGCGGAACGCTTTCGCAACTGTGGTACGCCGGCGGAACGGATTGCAGTGACCGGGTCCGTCAAGTTCGACAATGTTACCTTTGAGCGGGAAGCCGAAAACGTGCGGCGGCTCGGCGAGCTGGTCGGCGTGCAGCCACAACAGACCATCTGGATCGCCGGCAGCACGCAGCCGCCCGAAGAAATGGCGGCTTGCGAGGTGTTTCTGGAGCTCCGCGAGGGCTTCCCCGATCTCAGGCTGATTGTCGTTCCCAGGCATCCAGATCGGTTTGACGAAGTCCACGACCAGCTAGCCTCAACGGGTGTGCGTCTGCTACGTCGCAGTGCGTTGACCGGCCCGATCCAGGCCACCGAGTGGGACGTGCTGATTGTCGATACGGTCGGCGAGCTCAAGTGGTGGTGGGGACTTGCCGATCTGGCGTTGGTGGGAGGGAGCTTTGGCAAGCGCGGCGGGCAAAACATGCTTGAGCCGGCCGCCTACGGTGCCGACGTGGCTTTCGGCCCTAATACGTCGAACTTCCGTGACAGTGTCGAACTCCTGCTGAGCCACAATGCCGCAACCCGACTGACTTCACTGCAGTCCATCCAGGATTGGGTACATCAGGGGCTGGTTGATCGCGATGCGGGGAAACGGCGTGGTGAAAATGCCCGACGGATGATCGCGGCTCACCAGGGAGCCCTAGAGCGTACGATCCAGTTGCTTCTGAAACCCACCAAGGGCAGGCAGGCTGAAGCTCGGCGCCGCGTGGCCTGAATCGCGCTGGCGGGTTGGTGTCTGGGGCTCGCAGGTATAGGCACGCCACCCCAGGCGATGGGCGAGTCCCTAGAGCCCGCAATCGGTTAAGCGGTGCGTCGCCCCCCGCTCGAAATGAGCAAAGATTTCGTTTAATGGCCACGCACCGGGGCCGTGCGTGCGGCTCGCACTTAACGACCAAAGATCACTTGCGGCGTTCCGCTGCGCGGCGCGCTGGCCCTGGCCCGGCCCGTTCCGCCCGCAGGCTGGACTGCGCTGGCCTTCTGTTGAGCGGCAACCTCAATGAGATTCCAACGCTTTCCACCAAGACCATCCACACTTTGCCAGGTGAGGCCGGGTACGAACAGCATGCTCGCGATGTTCTGCCCGTTGATTTTGGCACTGCCCCAAGTCGTTTCGACGTTGACGAACTTGAGATCCGTGGCGCCGGTAATCGAATCGCCATTGAGCATCACAATCGTGGTACTCGTATCCTCGATTGCGGGGAAGCGAATTCCGGCGACCTCGCTCAGCGGAATGGACGCTTCGCCAAAAGCGGTCTTCATCGCGATCGATGTCGAATCTATCAGAGTTCCTGTGATCACGGTCTTGTCAACCACGCCAGTCGCTACCGTCAGTGGGCGGATCTTGGGCTTGCTCTGCTGGTCACTTTCGGTCGCAACGGCTTCCGCGACAGCCTCGGCCGCTTCGTCTTGCGCAGATGCCCAGGGAAGGCTAACGGGCACCAGACTAAGGATCAGTCCTGAGAAACAGTACATCGGCAATCTACGCATGGGGAACTCCAACAGACAAGATATTTTTGGGTGGTAGGCGGGACGGGCCGTGGACGGCCTCTGCAAATGCTCCCAATCCAGGGTAATCATCTCGATTCGAGTT
The DNA here is from genome assembly GCA_028281725.1 of Pirellulaceae bacterium. GTDB lineage: Bacteria > Planctomycetota > Planctomycetia > Pirellulales > Pirellulaceae > Aureliella. The sequence continues at coordinate 9,417 of JANQJJ010000373.1, forward strand.
CGCATCCTTTTTATCGGCCAAAATCGGACACTTCTCGGTGAACACCACCGCCGAATTCCGAGGCTCCGCCTCGGAAAAGGTCCGCCGCCAGAGAATTTTCAGTTCGCTGGAGCTACCGAAGGAGCGGGAACCTCCTCTGTCGGAGTCGGCGCCACCGTTGGACTCGGAGATACGGTGGCAGCCGGAGATCCGCTACAACCGGCACAGCCGGAAGCAGGTGCGCAGCCTTGCAGCGCGCTGCCGGCTACCGAGCAAGGATAAATCGTCACGGGGACCAACTTGGGAACCATCCGGCAAACGGGAACCTGAACTTCCTTGGTCGTGGGAACCGGCACCCGAACGGTGTACTCTTCGCTGATCTCCTCGTTGACTGTATCGAATCGAGTCGTCGTGATCGGCTCGACCTTCGTTTCAGGGACGTTGACCGTATAGGAGACCTCCTTCGTTCGCGTCTGGGTCGTATGCGTCACGTAAGGTACCGTCATGGTACGAGTCTCCTGCTTGTAGCTCAGCTCCTTGCGAGTCCGCGTTCGAGTCTCCTCATTGTATTGCACGACCTTGCGAGTCCGAGTTCGTGTTTCATCAATGTAGTCCACCACCTGACGCGTTCCCGAGCGTTCTTCCGGAACGTAAACCAGATAGGTGCACTCGTATGGAATCTGCTCGGTCTGCTGTTCAAAGGCGGTGTAGGTGATCTCTTGAGTTCGAGAAACGTTTTCCACTACGGGTACCTCTTCGGTCACGACGTTGGGCACCCAAACACGACGGCATACCGTCCGCGTCGCCTGCGCGGCACAAGCCGAGGAGGCCAGGCTCGGGCCCGCGACCGGTTCGCCGGCGACCATCGTGGAAGGTCCACAGCTGCGGGACGTAACTCCATGGCCATCGCAACTGCCACAGCGACGACCCACGCGGCAGCCGCTACCGAGTCGGTGGTAAACTTGGCCGCATCCACCACACGCTCCGCAGCTGCCCGAATAGGCGCCACACCCTCCCATACGGATCCCACCCGTGACACTGCCACAGGGTGTCGTTGGAGTCGGCGCTGATCCGACCTCCTCCACGCGCACTTCCCAGTGGCCGTAGTCCTTGGTGCGAGTCTCCATGCGTGTTACCGGGCAGTTCACTTGAATGGTTCGTGTTTTAGACACCGGAACCGCATTGGTAACGGTCTGCATCCTGGTTTCCTTCTGCGCCTGGGGAACGTACACCGTGTAGGTGAACTGTTCGTCTCGCAACTTGGGAACGCGAACCGTATACTCCTCGGGTACGTCCACAACGGTGGGAACGCGTACGGTGTAGGTATCCGTGACTTCGTTCCACACGGGAACCGTTTCTACCAGCTCGACCGTCTTTTCTTTCTTCTCGGGAACCAAGACGGTGTACTCGATCGTTTTGGTTTCCGTCTTGGGAACCATCACCGTCGTGGTCCGGTAGTCCTGGACTTCCACTGGTACCTGCCTGGCCACGGTCCGAGTGCGGTAGCGAACCTCATCTTGGTATTCGGTCGTACAAACGGCCCGTGTCTCGGTAAAATATTTGGGCTCCATGACGACTCGGTACGACGTCACCGGTCCCGAGTCCATCAGCGTTTTCTGCTGAGTCGGGACAATTGCCTG
>JANQJJ010000423.1 GCA_028281725.1 Pirellulaceae bacterium
GCTGTCTCGGTTATCTGCAGCGAGCGTGGGGGCAGCTGTCCGGCGGTGACTTTCAGGCGATTGGGCAGGTGCCTGAGGGGGACTCGGCGCTACTGCGGGATGTGACTCGGCTGCTTGGCTGCGTCCGCGACGGTTTCTTGGTGGCGGCTACGCCCGGCGTGGCGGGAGCCTGAGGCGTCGACCTTGGACTGTGAGAGACTGGCCTAGTGACACAAGACGCGGAACGACTTTTTGCGGTGGAGGTGGTCGAGAGGCTGCGGGCCGCGGGCCATCAGGCTTTGTGGGCAGGCGGTTGTGTTCGTGATCTTCTGTTGGGGGGGCAGCCTGCCGATTATGACGTAGCCACCTCGGCCACTCCGAAACAAGTCCGGCAGTTGTTTGGCCATAGACGGACTCTGCCCGTGGGCGTCTCCTTCGGGGTGGTCCTCGTGCTAGCGCCGAAGAAAGCTGGGGGCGACGTGGAGGTGGCCACCTTTCGCACCGACTCCACCTACAGCGATGGGAGAAGACCCGATGCGGTGACGTTTAGTACCGCGAAGGAAGATGCCCAGCGTCGAGACTTCACGATCAACGGGATGTTCTTTGACCCGCTCAGCGAGGAAGTCATTGACTATGTGGATGGGCAGCGAGATCTGAAACGCGGACTGATTCGCGCGATTGGCAATGCCGATGAGCGGATCGCTGAAGACAAGTTGCGGATGCTCCGGGCGGTACGATTTGCAGCCAGATTTGGCTTTGAAATCGAAGCGGAGACCTGGGCGGCCGTATCTCGACACGCGCGGCAGGTGGCTGTGGTTAGCGGCGAAAGAATCGCGGTTGAAATCCGAAAGACGCTCGGTACTCAGCGGGCTCCTTGGGCGCTTGATCGATGGCACACCAGTGGCTTGCTGAGGAGCATCTTGCCTGAGGTAGCCGAGCACTGGGAATCTATCGGGGATGTCACGCTGAAACTATTGCGAGAGCTGCTGGGCGCGCCATGGCCAAGCCAGATGAGCGGGCTGCTATGTCCGGTGGTTGAAACCGGCACGCGCGACATCCCTGAACTGATCGCGTCGCTTAAAACGCGGCTTAAACTGTCCAATGAGGAATCTGAATCGCTCCGTTTTGCAGTGGCCAGTCAGAGCATGCTGTCGAAAGCGCGACAGCTTCCATGGTCTCAGGTTCAACCCGGCCTGATCCATCCGCATATTGACGTCGCTTTGAGCCTGTTGGCCGCTCGCAATGCAGCTGCCGGTGTCCGGCCAGAGGATATGGACTGGTTGCTTAGTCAGCTTGCTCTGCCGCCGGAGACGCTCGATCCCAAGCCGCTTTTAGACGGTAGCGATTTGATAGAAATCGGGCTGCGTCCCGGACCGAAGTTTCGTGGCCTGCTCGACCGTGTGCGTGCTATGCAGTTGGATGGACAGCTGGCAGATCGCGGCGCCGCATTGCGCTGGGTGCGGCAGTTCGTGGCCACGGACTAAGGCGTCATGCGGGAGATAACTGGCGCATTTTCCAAAGGTTCCATGACGCTCCGCCGTGATGGTTGCCAGAAAAGCAGGACCTTTGTCTCCCGCGGCGATGCTATTGCAAGCCCGCACACCCACATAGCCTGGACTGCCAACGGTTCCCAACATGAACTCGCTGCAAACTGGCTACACCAGAAGTAACCATGCTCTAACGACTTAACCTTCGTTGTTGAGCAACGCGACTACCGTTACGCACAAACACCTTCGGGTCATCCACAATCCAAGGCGTGGTCCAGTGCTTTCCGTCGTCACCATTGACGACGTTGTAGAAGAAGGACCGAAAACGCTCGCAGCGATAGCCGTAGGGAAACTGGGAAGTGATGTAATCCTCGCGTGTCAGGTCCTCGACTCCCGGCTTGGCATAGTAGTGAATCTTGCCGTCGGGTGTGAAGGACATGCCGAGGGTCCACCAGCCAGTGGTCGTGATTTGGGGGCCCTTAAAATCGCCCCCGTTACGATTCGCGCGGACGCGGAAGTAAGCGTAATCGTGCTCCCTACGCGTCTGATGCTTGCTTTCGAGCACGATAAACAGTCCGGGCCAGTAGACTTCATTCTCGCGCTCCGACGAAGAAAAGAGGAAGCGTTGCTTTTTGGTGGTCTTGGTCGTTTCGACTGCGGCGCGAAATGCAAAGTGCGGTCCGCTACGCCTTTCCCACTCGTCAATCGGCGGAAGATAAACGCGGGTTGTCATGCTCGGCGCCTGCGATATCGGGATGGGCCCACCCAGCCGATACTGCACATTGCCGATGAAGTCCTCTTGATGCATTTTGTAACTGGGACGATTGGGTATGCCGGTGTAGAGCGACTGCAGCAGCAAGGCACCTCGGCTGCCCGGGAGGCCGCCGGGTGGAGTTTCGACGCGGCGCACAATGTCCGGGTGGCCACGCTTGATCCCTTCGAACCAACGTCCGTTTTTAGATTTCCCGACCGGCGTATTCTGACGTTCGTTGATGTCCTCTGTGCTTTTGGGATTATTGGGAATGTAAGCCCAATCGGCCTGCTCGAAGTCGTCACCCACCTGCGTCAGTTCCGTACCGGTTCCAGGCACCATGGCGCCGGATTGGCAAAATCCTCTGGTGGCGCCGCCACCGACGGTCATGCTGGCAAGCAATATCCAGGTTGTCGTTCGCATGAGCACGCACCCTTTCCCAGGCGATTGGTTTTACGGTCCTTTGGTGGTTGGTAGAAGATCCGCCTGCAGCCAATATCGGACGATTGTGGGACCGCGCTTTTCTTATTTTCGGGCTCATTTTGCCCAGCCCTGCAAACTCGGCTTGTCTTGCCTAAGTTGAGTGATTCCTGGTAGAACAGCGATTCTAGGTGACAAGCGAGGTTTATCTGGAGTCCTTTTCTCTCCGTGACACCATCCTCAATCCAGACCGAAGGGAATCAACCATGATCGATGTCAACGACGTTCTTCAGTTGCATGAGTCCGCGGTGGTCCGTTGGCATCAGCAACCCGTCGAGAACACCTATGAAGGGTGTTTGGGACTTGTTTGCCAGCAGCATATCTTCAATTTCGAGCTGTGGCACCAAGAAGATATTGCGCGCAGTCCCAACGTCAGTGCAGAACAGATTGCCGAGGTCAAGCGGGCCATTGATCGGCTCAATCAATTGCGCAATGACCACATCGAGCGTCTGGACGATTGGATTACTGCGGAGGTCGAAAGACAGGGGATCGAACCGCAAGACGGGGCTCGTCTGAACACGGAGACGCCCGGCAGCGCGATTGATCGGCTGAGCATTATGGCGCTGCGGCTTTTTCACTACGAAGAGCAACTCCAGCGCGAGGAAGTGGACGAGGCTCATCGGCAGCGTGTGCGTGAGCGTATCGCGCTTTGTCGCGAGCAGCGCAGAGACCTCAGTCAGTCACTGCGCGAACTGCTGGAGGATATTGTCGCGGGGAGGCGAATCCATAAAACCTATCGGCAGATGAAGATGTACAACGATCCGTCGCTGAATCCGTATCTCTATCAGCAGCAGAAACTGGCTGCGAAGTAGCTGGGCTGGCATCAGTGGCGAGGCAGTCGTTAGCCGGACTCTTGCTCGTACGTTCCACTGGCGCTCGACCGGCGTGCCGTGCCGCTGAGTTACGGACAGGAGCCCCCCCTTTTCTCTACACCGCCGTATCAAAAATGAAGATGTCTTAGGTTTCCATGGCCTGAGCCGTTTTGGCCCAGCCCCAGGGCAAGAAGATGAGTAGGGGAAGCCACGTAGCCAGCGCCGGCGTCAGCAGAGATCCGGAGCTCCCAACCGCTGCCAAACCGATCGCGACGGCAGTGAATCCAGCCACAATGCCCAGGCAGGCTCCTGCAACCCAAAACATGTGACGGTCGGGGCGGGTCAACAGGACAGGGATCCCCAGAAGTAATACGGTCCAATCCATGGCTGGCTGTAGAAAGCGTTTGTGGATCTGCACACGCAAGTCATTGCCGCTGCGAGTATTCTCACCACCGAGGTGCTGAATCAATTCGGCCGTCGAAGCGAACTGCTTCCAGGCACTGCCGCCGCGCAGCGTTTCATACTCGATGTTGCTGACTAGAAAGCAGTCGCCGGGTTGGACCCAGTCGGTGTCTTGGGCGGTCAAAAGCAGAGGGGAGCCGCTGAGTTCGTAAACTGATTGGTAATAGTGAACGTTCGGTGGTTCGTAAACTTGGTAGAGCATGTACCCGGCTGGATGGTTCCCAGCGGGCATGAATTTGGCAGACTGAGCCATGATTTTACTGCCCAGCGTCTTAGCCAGTGGGCCACCCTGGACCTTGATGTTCGGACGCACAATTTCCATGTTGATCGGCAACAGATGCTGGCCTTGGAATAGGACTTGAGCACGCTGGTCGTAGGTGGGACGCATCGGACGCGGCAAATCGCCCGTTAGATCTTGGGGGTTGCGATCGAGGCGATCTTGGTACACCGGGACGGTGAATTCGCGCATGGCTGCGGCGCCGACGATCACCATGGCGGAAGCAACCAGTAGCGGTCTGACTACGCGGCGTTTGGTAACGCCTGCGGCGAGCAACGCCGTAAATTCATTAGTTTTGTTCAACCAGGCGATCACAAACAGCAATGCCAGCAGCGCCATAAATCCGCTGAGACGTTCGAAGATGGAAAGCGTGTAGGGACCGTAGTAGTCCACCAGAGTCGAGAGCAGGCCCACGCCGGTCTGTTTGGAGAAGCGCAGGAATTCTTCCAGGTTGGTAAAGATGTGGACGACAATCAGCAACCCGGCGACGGATAGGAAGCAGATCGTGAGCACACGAACGTATAAGAACACCAGGTAGCGGTCGATGCGGGTCATGGCCAAGTAGCAGACGGTGCATAGGAGAATCCAGACCTGCGGAGTGTTGCAAGAAACCCGGGACCGCTGCAAGTGCATTCGCTATCGATAGTGCTAGCAAAAAAAAGGGCAAGCTGAAGAGATCAGCTTGCCCGGAAAATCAGGTTTTGAGTTCTTTGAAGTGCGTTCTACATGATGCCGCCACCGATACCACCTCCGGCGCCGCCGATGCCGCCGCCACCAAAGCCACCGCCACCGCCGGTGTTTTGTCCCTGGTCACCGGTGACAAAGTTAAAGGTGAACACTTCGCCAATTCCGGTGAAGAACGGCGAAGGTGAAAGTCGAACGTAGCGACGATCTGCTGACACGACTCCCGTAGTGAACATGTTGATTCCTTCGGGAATGGTGGTAATCACCGGACGATAGCCAATCGCTCCGCCACCGACCGGGAATCCAAAACCTCCATTGGCATTGGCTGCCGCCAGCATGCGGCGATAGCTGTAGTAATCCTCGCTCTCGTAACTAGAGCTGCTACTGCCAACCAGTTGTCCCAGGACGGCGCGACCTGTTGCCATTTGTTTCTGACGAACATTGGCCAGATGAGCTTCGGCGATCGGTTGTTTGCGATGACCATTCTTGACGGCAACTTGAATAACTGCGTCTTTCTCGTTCAAGTCGATTTGTTTGGTGACAAACGCCTGCTCCGGCGTGCCAAAGTCGGTGTAGATCTCCACGTTTGCCTTACCCCCGGAAACCTTACCCCAGACGCGTCGGACCAGGATATCGTATTGGCCAGCGTACCCCTGCGAACAAACGTAGTACTCCGAGAAGCCATTGACACTGGCCTTTTCGCTACTGCTGGACGTGTCGCCAAGCAGCACACCACCGCTGATGGTATGCGGATTAGAAAGCGAGCAGATGGTGCCGGCAGGTTCTTTCACTCGAATGTCCAGATCTGCTTCGCCGCTCCAGTTCACTCGAACCACGATATCACGCAGCAACGAGGACTTGATTTCTTCCTCGAAAGCCTTGGATTCGACGACTCGGCCTTCTTGAGCGAGCCGAGCTGCCGTGGCCCGTGCCAACAATTGAGCCTTGTCGAACAGATGAGCCTGTTCTGATGGCCACGCCTTGCTCAGGACCCCCACGCAAACCCAGCGCAGCGCTTCGAAGTCTTTGGTCTCTGCCGCCAGCGGTAGGGCGAGTGCAAACACGTCGTAACGAAATGGTTCGACAACCGCGATATCACGCAGTAGCTCCAGAGCTTCCTTCTTCATGTTTTTACGAGCGAGATACTCAGCGATCTTGAAAGCCTGGTTGGAGTCGCCTTGGAAATCAAGACTACTCAGCTGAACGCGCTGAATATCGGCTCCGGGGTAATCACACGCCTCCATACTGAGACTTAAAGCTTGATACATCCAGGGTTGGGGATATCCGGCACCCAGGAGGCCACCGACAATGCCAATGATCTTTTCGAATTCAGCGACAGCGCCGGCTTCATTTTTCGCTTCGAGCTGAGCTTCTGCCATCAAGACTTTGCTTTGGACCAGTTTTCGTATCTGCCCGTCAATGACTAGCCGCTCTTCTTCGGTAGCATTCTCAAGCTTTTCAATCCATGGATCGACATTGGTGCTGGAAGCTGAGTGATGGGTTGCTAAGGGGGATGGCTTCGCGGACTTGGACGAATCGTCGGGTACCGCGAACATGCCGCCGCCCATGCCGCCCATGCCGCCGCCCATACCTCCCATGCCGCCGCCCATGCCTCCCATGCCGCCCATGCCTCCCATGCCGCCGCCCATACCTCCCATGCCACCCATGCCGCCGCCCATGCCTCCCATGCCGCCGCCCATGCCACCCATCATGCCACCACCCATGGGGGTCGGTGGAACGACCAAGTCGCCAACAGGGTAAACCTTGTTGATTGGGTCGGCGTCGGCACTGTCCACGCTGGTAATCTCAAGAACCTCGTTTCGAATGATGTAAGTCAGTTCGAGAGGCTGAAGGATAATTCGCAAAAAGCTTCGCAGTGAGATTGGTGGCAGGGTCTCCGTGATCAACGTATCGGGGGAAATGCCCAGCAGCTCCAATTCCGTGGTATTGATCCGAATCGGTATGTTCAATTCGTCTTTCAAGTTCTCCACGACGACATTCAACGGGATTCCGTTGTAGGCAATGTCTTCCAGTTCCTGCTTGAGTGCTGTGTAAATACGCGTTTCGGATTCATTGCCACCGGCCAGGTTGATCGCACCGTATCGCTCTTTGCGTCGCGCT
>JANQJJ010000464.1 GCA_028281725.1 Pirellulaceae bacterium
AACTGGAGCCTGTTGGCGGCTTGTCGCAGGCGGTAGTCGGCGGGTACCCGCGATTGCTTGGTCAGTTGCGATTCCGGCGGAAGGATCGGAGACTGCGTCGCGGTCACCGTTTGAATGGGCGCTAGTGGCGTCGCCGATTCCAGGCCGGGCTGCGTAGGAGGCGCTGTCACGGGGACGGTCACCGACGGGGTTGCCGGGAGTGTTTCCGCCATCTGACTGGAAGACTCCTCGCCCCGTTCCTTGCTGGAATCATGGCTACTGGATTGCTCCGACACCGCCTCCGTCTTGACGAGATCTGCCAACAACTCAGGCGGAGGCAAGGCCGGCATGGGAGTTGGCTCGAGCGTCGGCAGTAGGTCGAGCGGACGAGGAAGATCCCGAGAGTCCAGGGCCTCGAGTGCCGGCGGTTTCGGCAACTGGTCGATGGCAACGGGGCGTTCCCAGGGCTGCGGCTCGCCGGCCGCCTGTTCCTGCTGACCCTCGGTACTTTCGATCGCTTCTGCTGCCGGGGGTGAGTAGGACGCCATCGATTCATCGAAGGAAATCGAAATATTTTGTTCTATTCCGCGCGGGTCACCCTGGGGTAGCACGGGGCGATTGCCTAACGCGTACATCAACAGCCAGACGTGGGCCAACACACTGAGCACAAGGCATTTGGTCAGCGGCTTGGACTGGCCCCACTTGGTGCGGGAGGCAATCAGCAGGGTGATGGCCAACAAGGCAAAGCCGACGCCAAACACGATGGCCAATGTCCGACCACTGGACAGGTATGCCCATGCTCTTCCAAGGAAATCGGAAATCTGGCTAAGCCAAGTCATACTTTACCGAAGTTGTTGAGGTTGGTATCGAACGGCAATGGACAGATCGGACACTCCAGCGCGATTGATCGCTCCATAGACCGCAGCCACGTATTGGTGCTCCGCCTTGCCGTCGGCTCGCACGACAACGCCCAGTTCGGGATAGCGCACGCGCATCGTTTGCAGCCGCTGACTTAACAGATCAACACTCATGGTCTGGCCATCCAATAGGACGGTGCCGTTTTCAGTGACGATGATCTCGCGCCGATCCGGCGGAGCCACCATCGCTTTCAACTGGCCTGCGCCGGGCAACTTCAAGCCGATCTGGCGCTCGGTTTCACTGAACTGCGTGCCGACCATGAAGAAGATGATCAGCAAGAACACCACGTCGATCATGGGCGTCATATTGACGCTTGGCAGTTCTTCAGACGTACTGGTCTTGAGCGGCATCCCTTCCGGCTCCTCATGGGGTGATCGGCTACTAAGCGGCATTTCTACGCGAGCGACTGCGAGATCGCCCAGATTCCTGCAAAGCCTCCGCGCTAATGAGTTCTACGACGTTCTGAGCATGCGCATCCATTTCGAGGGTCAATTGGTCTGTACGGCCTACGAAGAATGCGTAGGCAGCATAGGCAGGAATCGCAACACAGAGTCCGGCGGCCGTCGTCAGCAGGGCTGCCCCAATTCCACTGGCCAACAACTCGGGACGTCCCATGGCGTCGGCCTGAGCAATCGTGTTGAAGGCGTCAATCATACCCAACACCGTTCCCAGGAGACCCAGCAGGGGCGCGAGATTGCTAATCGCGTTGAACAGCCTCAGGTACTTGCGTAGTTGACTGGTGACCCGTTCGCCCGCATCCAAAATGGCCTGTTCCACCTCGACTGCCGGCCTGCCCCACTTTTTTAGTGCGGCGGTGAACAGTTCTGCGATCGGGCTGCCGTTCTCTTCGCACAGTGCGGCCGCTTCTTCGCGATCGAGCTGGTGTTGTTCGAGCTGTTCGATCACGCCGCGCACGAACGGCCGAGGAATCACGCGGCTTCGCCGGATGACCAGGAGACGCTCCAAGACGAAAACCAGCAGAACGATCGAGCAGAGCATGATCGGAAACATCAGTACTCCGCCTTCGCGTATGACGCTGATCAGGTTGCCCACCTGGATGGAAGCTTCTTCGGCGCCGGATGCTTCTCCGCCGGCTTGTGGTGGGCTCTGCTCCTCCGGCAATTCTTGTGGGCCTGCCGTACTGTCGGTGACGGAGCCGAAGTTCGGGCCGGCTGCGATGCGTGCCGTAGGTTGGTTACCGGTCGGCGGGGCGGGAGAGTTCCCTGCCGCTCCTTCGGAAAGGTAGCCAGCCGGAGGCGGTGCCTGGGCCCATGAATCGACGGAAGCCAAACTCATCGCCAACCCCAGGCAACCCGCCAGCAGTCGACTGAAGGCGACGTGGGGGCGGCGAACGTCACTCGGCGAGCTGGCTTGCACTAACAAGCCGACTCGTTTCACTTGCCAAGCTTTATCCATTTTCCGATTTCCGTTCCTGCTTTATCGATCGAGTAGGGTTATCGAACAATTGGTGTGGTTTCCATCGCGGCGATACGCTCAGCCGCCTGGGGTTGTACGTCGCTGGTCGCGAAGTCGCTCAGAATTCTCTCGTAGAGCTTAAGAGCTTCCGCCGGCTGAGCCTGTAGCTCGTAGCATTTGGCCGCTTGGAGCAGCGCGCGGGCTTGCCACTGGGGAAACTGTGGCATGTCGATGACTTCCTGATAAGCCGAAATGGCTTGGTCAAGTTCTCTCTGCAAAAAATAGACTTCGCCTCGCATCCAGCTCGCCCGGGCAAGGGACTCCGTGCCACGAACCGCAGCTGAACGGATCACCGTACTCAGGTAGTCCTGCGCCTCTTCGAATTCGACGTCGGCGATCGCGCATCGCGCCAGTAGGTAGTCGAGCTCATAGCTTTTCGGAAACTTGGGATGTTCGCTCTTAGTGCGCTGCAATAGTGTTTTTGCCTCACGAACCTTCTTATCCGCTAGTAACATTTCCGCTTGGCGCAGAGCCACGCTTGCCGCCCAATCGGGGACTGGGTTCAGCGTACTTGCATAGTCGGCCAACCAGGTCCACTGCTCGCGGGCTGCCTCCGCGCTGCCGCTGCGAAGCAGGGCATGTGCCAGCGCAAATCGTATCGGTACTTGCTGTGGCTCAGCCAGACGCTCCAGGTTCACCTCGGCCAAAACCGCCGCGCTCTCGGATGGTCGGTCCCTGGCCAATGCATGGCTAGCCCAGGCCAGCGGTAGTCGATACTCGAGATCCTGGCGGATAGCCTCCGCCAAGTCAGCCGAGGCGTCCGGCTGGCAGCGTTCCAGCCACTGAGCCGCTTCTTCGAACTGCTGCAAATCTTCATGTCGGCGCGCGAGAGCCAGACCCACCCGACAAGCCAGCCTTGCCCCGGCTTGCTCCCGGTGTTCCTCGATGCTGGCATACAGCGCTTCGAGCTGCCGGCAGGCGGTGGTGTGATCCGCGGGCAGCTCACTCAGAGCGCGATAAGTGAGTTCTTGTAGCCTGACCACGATCCCGGGCGAAAGCACCTCTGCCGTTTTGGACTCCGTTAGCCTAACTTTCCAGTCTTCTAGCAGCTGGAGCGTTCGGTCAGGATGTCCCTGGAGCAAATAGCATTCGGCCAGATGAACGACCGCAATCTCTGCCAGAGGCGAGGCCGCGTGCTCGTTCGTTAGCACCTCGAGCAACTCCTGAGCGCGCTCGGTTCGACCTGCGGCGATCGCGCGAGCGGCCCGCTCATACAGTTCCCGAGTCTCGGCCTGCGGCGTGGCGCCCGTTTCAGCTGGCGCGCTGGTTTCAGTTGGTAGTGACGCGCTGAGCAGGATGAAGGCGCAGACTAATTTGAACACCGGTCCAGCCTCCCTGCTTTACGGTGGGTCGTGTGATGGGTCGATTTGGTCCGGTTTGCCGCTGGTGCGCAGCTTCAACCCGGCTTTCCATATCGACTTTTAGCTGTCGGCGGTATGAGAAAGCAAGACAATCTGCGGGATGTCGGGACTTCGGTGACTATTTGGGCGAATTGCTAGCAATGCGTGAAACCCGATGTTCCGATTCGGTAAAACGAAACGTCGGAGCAAGCTAGTCCAAGTCCTGCTGGATTGCCCACCAGGCGGCCACGGTCAGTGCCGCGATTTCAATTCTCAAGATGCGCGGCCCCAGCGAAATGGGGGTCCAATGGGCAGCAACCAGACTCTGGGTCTCGTCTTCGGTAAAACCTCCCTCTGGTCCGATCACTACCCGAGCCGGTAGGTGGGGAGCGCGGGCCGGGGACAGACCGGCCAAGGATCGCGAATCCCCGTACGGATGGGCAAACAAGTGAGTGGATTCTTGATTTGCCTGGATGGCGGTCAGTTCTTCAAGCGGTATGGGAGTTCCAATGGCCATCAATCGATTGCGACCGCACTGTTTGCTGGTCTCGATGACCGCGCGCTGCAGACGAGCTAAAGCGTTGCCAGTCGGTTTGGCAACGGCTCGAGCCGAAGAGAGGGGAACCAGTTTGGCGACCCCCATTTGCACCAGGCCGTCGACGAGCACCTTTTGCCGATCCCCTTTGGGCAGCGCACAGATCACCTCGATGGGCTGTTGCAATTCACGGTCGACGTCCGTTCGCAGCTCGATTCGCACATGCACCAGTCGCTTTTCGATCCGCTCGACTGAGCCAACCGCCTCGCCCCCGCGACCGTCAAACAATCCAACTTGCTGACCAACCGCCATCCGCAGGACGTTGCTAGCGTGCCTGGATTCCGTCGGATCAAGCGCTATCAAACCGGAGTTCGGTAGCGCGGGCACTAGAAAACGTGGTAACGACATTCGGCTTTCGTTTTGCGGTTGGGTAGAAGCTGTGTCGATTTCCGGTCGAGGCGATCTTGGCGAAGCGTTTGAACAAGTTGTAACGATTGGCTTAAAGTTTCCGGTTACGTAAATCCGATTGCAGACCGATGAGGGCGCATGTACTGCTGCGCGAGCGTACTCCGCTGGTGCCATCGAGCTGCTAGCGCATGGCTAATCTCGGTGGGCGGTAGCAAAGATAAGTACTTTGGCTAACTTCGCTTCGCAATTCAAGGCTTCGACAAGTGACATACTGGCGATACTGGCAACTTAATGGAACTCCTTTCACCAGTGAGGCGACTCAACCCCTGTTTCGGGGTGCGACGGTTGAAGAGGCTCTGGCCAGAGTCGAGTTCTTGATCGGCAACCGCCGGCATGTGGGATCGCTCTTGGGTTCAAGCGGCGTTGGCAAATCTAGCGTTCTCCGGTACTGCGCCGCCAATCCACCGATCAGTGCCGAGGTTCCGAGTGTTCAGACGATCCGCTTCTCGATGCTCGGTATGGTCCCCGGCGAACTACTTACCGAACTGGCGACCAGGCTTTCCGGCAGCAGGAGAGCAGCCGATACGCCGACGGCCTGGAAGACGTTGTGCGACTATTTTCAAGCCGCCAGTCGCGAAGGTACTCAGACGGTGCTGTTGGTTGACGATACCGAGAGCAGTACCGCGGCGGCCGAAGCCGACTTAAATCGTCTGATCTCGATGACGTTTCCATTGACAATTATTTTTGCAGTCGAAAGTCAGTTGGCCAGTGCGGTCAGCCGGTCGCTGTTGGATCGTGCTGAATTGCAAATCGAGTTGCCGGGTTGGGAAGTTACGCAAACCGCGGAGTTCCTCGCGTGGACCTGCCAGCGTCTCGGACGGCAAGAGCCGATTTTCACCGACAGCGCAGTGGAGTCGATTCAGCGACTCAGTCGCGGTATAGCGCGGAGGATTGTTCAGCTTGCGGATCTAGCCCTCGTGGCCGGAGCTGTCTCGCAATCGGACTGCGTCGATGCGGACTGTATAGAACAAGTGGCCCTGGAACTGCCCAACTCGGCGGCCGCCTAACTCGGGTAGGGATCGGCGAACGCTCCGAAAGCGCCTAGTCCCCCGTCTACCTGCAAATCGGTTCCGGTGATGAAGGATGCGGCGGGACTGCTCAGCCAGAGCACCGCATCGGCAACCTCTTGCGGCCGACCGATGCGCCCCAGCGGGTGACGGTTGGCCAGGTCTTGGCCACCTCCTTGAGCTTCGAGACTGGCGGCGACGAGCGGTGTATCGATGGCACCGGGTGAAACAGAAACCACCCGAATGCCTTCTCGCGCGTACTCGACACCCCACTGCATGGTTTGCAAAACGTTGGCGGCCTTGATCGGTCCATAGCAGGGGACCTGGCGCGCCGTTCGGTGTGCTTGTCCGCTGGCCAGGTTGACGATCACGCCGCTAGCCTGCTGCTTCATCTGGCGGACCGCGTGTTTGGCCAAGAATGTGTAGCCGGAAAAGTTGACGGCAACCATGCGGTTCCAAGTCTCCTGCGATAGCTCGTGCAGTGGCACGTAGGAGTCAGGTGGCTGAATCGCGGCATTGTTGACCAGTACATCCAGCGCGCCGAACTGTTCGACAGCGCTGTCCACCGCCTCCCGACAGCAGCTTTCCCGCGACGTGTCGCCCGGATAGAAAGCGATCCCTTTGGATAGCTTACTTGCAGCCTTTTCGTCGACGTCCATACAGACGACCGACGCGCCGGAACGGAAGAATTGCTCGCAGATCGCTTGGCCAATACCGCCAGCGCCCCCGCTCACTAAAACAACTCTGCCCGAATTGTCGTACGAAACTTTTCCCGTTGGTCGACTACTCATCTCTTTCTTGCTGATTCCCATCGTCCTTTCTGATTCCGCTTTGAGGGGCTGACCCCAAGACGATTTGCCAATTCTGATGGCTTAAGTATCGCGATATCTGAAGGCAAAATTAAGCGCGGGTGACTTGTCGGGGACGCGCAGATTGTACACTGGAAGCTGACAGCTACCCAGAGTTTCCAAGGAATCGCCAATGTCCCGACTGGTTTTGTCTAGCCTGTTGCTACTAAGCTGCCCGCTATGCTCTGTCGCGCCTGGGCAGGATCTACCGATCGAGTCCGTGCCGCGTCAGCCATTGGCGGCCAATCTGCTGCGACTGCTGGACGCGCTGGACTATCTCGGCCATCCTCTGCCCGAGGGGGTGGGGGAGGCGATCCGGCAGGCGAGCGACCAGGCGGATTCGGTGACGCTGCAACGGATGCTCGATCCGCACGTGTTGTTTTTGGTCTCAGTAAATCCTGAACTACGCGTCAAAGTCGAGCGCGGTCCAGCCCGCGCGAAGCTTCAGCAGGCAGGCTTCGTGCCCTGCTTGGTCAAGCTCGTCAACCAGGCTACGGTGACTCGCCCGCTGAGAATTGCCAGTCCACAGGCAGGTCCAGTCTACAGTGGAGCCGTGCTGGCTATCCTCGCGCGGCAGGCGCAAACGGAACTCGCTGACAACGAGAATACATCGCGCGACCACCGCTTTCTGTCCTTAGAGATGTTTGGGAAGGCCCCGATGACGCCGCGGCTGTCCGGGCTGCAGGTCGAGTATCTGATCGCGCTGGTGTACGCCAGTGAAGCGGGCTCGCGGGAGGCAACCATCGTGTTTGATCTTGGTCAGGGGACTCAAGACCTGGGATTCCGCAGCGAAGTTCCAGTGCTGTTCGACATACAGCCTGCGATCCCGGTGGAACTGACGATACGCGATGACGATGGCGAACCGACGGCAGCGAGGTTAACCGTACGTGACGCGGATGGACGAATTTATCCGCCGCAAGCAAAGCGGCTGGCCCCTGACTTCTTCTTCCAACCTCAAGTCTATCGTCACAGTGGCGATACGCTGTTACTTCCGCCTGGCAAGTTTGAATTAACCAGCTGCCGTGGCCCGGAGTATCATCAGCAGACCCAGACGATCCGCGTGGTCGAAGGACAAGCTAACCGAGTAGACGTCCAGCTCCAGCGGTGGGTGGAGCCGATGCAGTATGGCTACTACTGCGGAGATCACCATATTCATGGCGCAGGCTGTTCCCACTACGACAATCCGACTTTGGGGGTATCTCCACCGGACATGTTCGCGCAAGTCAAAGGCGAGGGGCTGAACGTCGGCTGTGTGCTGACCTGGGGGCCCTGTTTCGCTCATCAGAGAACGTACTTTTCGCCACTGGCGGACCAGACCAGCGAGCCGCTGACGGTGCTGAAGTACGATCTGGAGATTAGCGGTTTTGGCTCCGCAGCTCTTGGGCACGTCTGCTTGCTCAATCTCCAGGAGCAAACCTATCCGGGTTCGGAAGGCACGAAAGAGAAAGGCTGGCCCACCTGGACCGTGCCCGTCATGCGTTGGGCAAAGGAGCAGGGAGGAGTAACCGGTTACCCGCATTCGGCCCTGCACGTCGATCCCAAGGCAGCGGCCGACTGGGCCATGGAATTCTTGGATACCAATGGAGATGGAACGCTCAGCCGGCAAGAAACCGCTCGGGGACTGCTACCGGGCAAGTTCCAAGCGATCGACTCCGACGGCGATGGGGTACTCAGCCCGCGAGAACTCCTGCGAGCCAACGACGTCTCGGCGGATCAGTTGCCGAACCTGGCCTTGCCTGCGATGAACGGCGGCGGAGCGATGGAGATCTTCGTCAGTACGGCCGAGAGAGTCTGCGATTTTATCAGCGCTATGGACACCGCGCGGATCCCGGAGTGGAACACTTGGTACCACCTGATGAACTGTGGATTCCCTCTGAAGCTCAGTGGTGAAACCGATTTTCCCTGCATGAGCAGTCGCCGCGTTGGTCAGGGGCGAGTCTACGTTCAGCTTGGCCAACAAGATCAAGTGGATTTTTCGCAGTGGTGTCGCTCCCTGGCGGCAGGTCGATCGTACGTATCGGACGGCTACGCTCACGCGCTGAAGTTTTCTGTGGGGGGTGTCGCAGCGGGCGAGGACGCTGTCGAGCTTTCTCGGCCTGGTTCTGTGACCGTTGAGGCGACGGTTGCCTTTGCCCCACGTCAACCCAACGCTGTTGCCTATGGTCAGCTGAATCCGAAGGCGGGCCGGCGGATGGTTGGTGATACGGTGAATCTTCATGCGCCGCGAGAGACGGGGATGACCCAAGGTGGCAAGCGGCTAGTCGAAGTCATCGTCAACGGGCGTGTTGCGGAGGTCGCCCAGGTCGAAGCCGACGGTCAATTGCACTCGTTGACTTTTACCATACCGGTCGAGCAAAGCAGCTGGGTGGCGCTACGCCAATTTCCGCAACTGCATACCAATCCGGTTTCGGTGATCGTCGCCGGCAAACCGATTCGCGCCTCGCGCAGCAGTGCCCTTTGGTGCCTTGAGTCGGTAAGGCGGCTGTGGCGCAACCGGGCTCGGTTCATCGCTGAACGCGAACGCGATGCCGCGCGGGCGGCCTACGAGCGCGCGATCCAAACCTTTGCCAAGCTAGCCAATGAATGCCCAGAGGATGGCTCCGGAAGTCCGTCCACCGAGTTGCCTACGCCTCACGGAAGCAGGTGATGTTCGAGAGGTGGATGTTCCACAAGAGGACGGTGCCCAGCGAGCGGAACAAGCACCGACCGACCGGCGGAGGGGTCGGCTACAAGCAGACCGTCAGCGGCCATGAAGCAGATCGGGCCAGAGGCTATCGCTGATCATCAGGCCGCGGCGCGTCAAACGTAGGCAATCGGCGTTCAGCTCCAGCCAGCCCTGGTTCAGGTATTCCGTCAGAAATGGTTCGAACAAAGGACGGGCCTGCCCGCTCCATAACGTGTCGAGTTCCGACAGCGCGACTCCGCTCAGACGTCGCAAGCCAAATACTAAGCGCTCTCGAACTCTCTGCTCGACGGTCAGCGGCTCTGTTTCGGCGATGGGCGAACGGCCGGCAAGCTGCCGGCGAATGTAAGTCGTCGTGCTGCGATGGTTGACCGTCCTGATAAAACAGTTCTCTTCGGCTGAATGACGAAAACTTGCCGCGCCGGGACCGAATGCCCACCACGGCTGGCCGAGCCAGTAAGCTTCATTGTGCCGGCAGCGGAATCCATCCCGCGCGAAATTAGATACTTCGTAGTGGGTCCAGCCCGCGCTGCTGAGTGTGTCGATTGCATATTCGTACATGGCCAGCTGCAGATCGGAGTCTAACTCCTTGAGGTGGTGCTTGAGCATCCGACCATAAAACGCCGAACCTCGCTCGATCGTCAGGCCATAGGTCGAGAGGTGTTGGACCGGGCTGCTGAGAGCCGCGCGTATGTCATCCCGCCAATCGTCGAGCAACTCATCCGGTGCCGCGAAAATAAGATCGAGCGAGACGTTGGGAAAGTAGTCTGAGCACAGATCGATTACCGCTCGGAGCTGCTTGCCCGAGTGATCTCGCTCAAGCATCCGCAGCTTGGAGTCCGAAAACGACTGGCCACCCAGACTGATGCGATTGCAACCTTTGGCGCGAAGCAACTGCAGCGTTTCTTCCGAACAGTCCAGTGGATTCGCCTCGCAAGAAAACTCGCCACCGGGCAGCAGCTGGAGCCATTCCGTAGCGATTCGCAGCAACCGCTCTAGTTCAGCTGGTGACAGATAGCTGGGCGTTCCTCCACCAAGAAACAGGGTGTCGACTGCGGTGGGGCGTCCCAGAACGTCTTTCATCTCAGCCTCCAGCGCGTCCAGGTAGGCCGAAATCAAGTCGTCTCGGCCGGAAACCAGGGTGAAATTGCAGTACCCACACCGGTGGCGGCAAAACGGTACGTGGATATAAGCGCTGCGCGGTTGGGACATCCAATGGGATCCGTGATATCGATGGGACCGCCGAAATCGACTCTGAAAGACGTACGGCAAGGGAGTGGGCAGGGCGCAAGGTAGCGGCAATAATTGTGGCGCAAAGAGTCCACGCCTCAACCATCCCGTCTAACTACGGCAAGCGAGACCGATAGAACGCCATGAGCCCCACGACTTACAAGGATAGCGGAGTTGACCTGGAGCTGTACGAAAAATCGATGCAGCGGCTGCCCAGACTCATGCACCGCACCTTCAGCCCTCGAGTTATGCGAAATGATGGTGGCTTCGCAGGACTGTTTCAACTCGATTTCAACTGCGCGCTGTTTGCCCGACAGTACGAAGAGCCCATTCTCGTCTCGGGAACTGATGGCGTTGGCACCAAGCTCAAAGTAGCGCAGCTTGTCGGTCGGCACGATACGGTGGGTATCGACTTGGTTGCCATGTGCGTGAACGACATTCTGTGTTGCGGCGCGGAGCCACTTTTTTTCCTTGACTACGTAGCCATGAGTCGAGATAACCCGCCGCTTTTGGAGCAGATTGTCCAGGGGATTAGTCAGGGATGCCTACTGGCCGATAGTTCGCTACTCGGCGGCGAAACGGCCATCATGCCCGATCTCTATCAGGGCGACGATTATGATTTGGCGGGATTCTGTGTCGGAGTGGCCGAAAAGAAGCACTTGATTTCCGGTGACCACATTGCGGACGGTGACGTGGTGATCGGAGTGCAGTCCTCAGGATTCCACTCCAACGGGTTTAGTCTTGTCCGAAAGGTCGTCTTCGATCAAGTGGGGTTGTCGATTGATACGCACATCGATGAGCTGGGCCAATCGGTGGGGGAAGCACTGCTAACTCCGACGCTGATCTATTCTGCCCTGACCCGAGGTGTGTTGGGACACTACAAGGTCAAAAACGTAGTGCATGGGATCGCGCACATTACCGGAGGCGGGCTGCTGGAGAATACGCAGCGTATCCTTCCTGACAACGTCGACTTGGTTTTCGACAAGGGCTCCTGGGAGGTGCCGCCGGTGTTTGGCTGGCTACAAGCTCTGGGCGATATCCCCGACGATGAGATGGCGCGTGTGTTCAACATGGGCCTGGGCCTGGTATTCATTATGAGCCCATTTTACGCGGGCACGGTGACGGAGATTGCCACTTCGTTGGGACTCAAGTCCTGGCTGATCGGCAAAGCTGTTTCCGGCGGCGGCCAAAGTCGTTGGTCTTGAGCACGTCAGGCTTGGGGCGTTCTCTATAAATTTAGGGACTGCACGAGCATGTCACAGATTGGGAGTTGACCATGAGGCAGATCACGAAGTTCGGTTTCCTTTGTATGGCGCTGGTGGGTTTACCGAGAGTTGTCGCCGATGAGCGTCCTAACATTGTCTTTGCTTTTGCGGACGACTGGGGACGATACGCGAGCGCGTACGCCCAGATCGAACCAGGCGGACCGGGTGACATCGTTCGCACGCCAAATTTTGATCAGATTGCCCGCGAAGGCCTCCTTTTCACGCAAGCTTATGTGAATGCTCCCTCATGTACTCCGTGCAGAAGCTCTTTGCTTAGCGGGCAGTTCTTTTGGCGAACCGGGCTGGGAGCCATTCTGCAGGGCGCTGTTTGGGATGACACGATTCCAAGCTACCCGCTGATGTTGGAAGATACAGGCTACCACATCGGTCACACCTACAAAGTATGGAGTCCTGGTACACCCCGCGACCAACCGCATGGAGGTAGGCGGACGGCCTACGTTTCGGCTGGGACGCGATTCAATGGTTTTTCTCAGTTCGTAGACAGAGCTCAGGACAAAGAGCAGGCCAAGCAACAGCTGCTTGCCGAGGTACGCGACAACTTTCGAGCGTTCTTGGATGCTCGCCCAGGCGGACGGCCCTTCTGCTACTGGTGGGGGCCTACCAATTGCCACCGCAAATGGATTAAGGGATCGGGCAAAGATCATTGGGGACTCGATCCAGATCAACTGCAGGGCAAGCTTCCCGCGTTTTTACCGGACGTGGCCGAAGTACGTGAGGATTTCTGCGACTATCTAGGGGAGGTCCAGGCGTTTGATGCCGGGCTGGGTGTCATCCTGGATGAACTCCGGCGAAGCGGACGATCGGACAATACGATCGTCGTGGTCAGCGGTGACCATGGCATACCTGGCATTCCACGAGGCAAATGCAACCTCTACGACTTGGGAACTCGTGTTCCGCTGGCCATTCGTTGGCCGGGTAAGACGGGGCAAGGCTTGGTGGTGGACGATTTCGTCTGCCTACCCGATCTGGCTCCCACCTTTCTTGAAGCCGCCGGTATCACACCACCGAAAGTCATGACGGCGCGGAGCCTGCTGCCGGTCCTGGAAGCTCGACAGTCGGGACGTGTTGATCCTGCGCGTGACCATGTAATTGTTGGCAGGGAGAGGCACGTCGCCAAGGCGCGGAGAGGCAACCTGCCGTACCCACAACGAGCCATTCGCACGGATGATTATTTATACATCCGGAATTTCAAACCCGATCGTTGGCCCATGGGGCTGGCGCCGGGCTTCGGCCTGCCCGACGGGCCCTTACCGACTTACGAACGTCTGCGAGAAAACACGTTTGCCGCCTTGGGAGATTTGGATGCGAGTCCGACCAAAGCCTGGATGCTCACCAACCGCTCTACCGAAAACGTGGAGTCCATGGTCCAGTTGACGCTCGGGCTACGTCCTAGCGAGGAGCTATTCGACATTCGCAGCGATCCGGATCACGTTCACAATTTAGCGGATGATCCGAAGATGGTCGACGTGAAACAGCAGCTTTCCGAGCGTCTCATGCAAACGCTTCGGACGACGGGCGATCCACGCGTGGTAGCAGACGGAAAGGCCTTCGATTTACCGCCGTATGTCCAATCCTCGGAGTAGGTCGTCAGTCGGTGGACCCGCTCCGCCACCGAGAAGGCCTGTACGGTAGCACTAGGCAGCGACGCGGGGGCTAGCTGTCCTGTTTTTCTGGCAGCCCTGTTTTGAGCAAGCATTGCGGCGGAACGCGATGGACCGTGGGAGACGCGACCGTTGTTTTCCGCCTGACTAGGTACCGCTAGACGTCAGTTCCTCGGACTGCCGAGTCTGAGTGGTTCTCTGAGGCTTATGGAGCACCGCACGAGGTTCGGATCCGCCGTAGCCGTAGTTCCCGTATTTACCGTAGTGATAGCGGTAGCCGCGTCCGGTCACGCCATTGACCACCACTCCGAGCGATCGAGCTCCGACGGCCTCGAGTACTTTGGCGGTCTGGAGTGCAGTCGGCCTGGTGTCTCGTCGTAAACGGATCGTCAATACCACCCCATCGACCCGCGCCGCAACAGCCGACGCGTCGGCGACGGCCAGGACGGGAGGCGTATCGACGATCACATAGTCATAGGCTTCTCTGACTTCGTCCAAGATGTCCACGAATCGTTGGTGGCTGAGCAACTCGGCAGGATTACCAATCTGTTTGGGCCCGGCCAGCACGGCCAGGTTAGGGACGGGCGTGGTAAAGATGGCGTCCTGAAGTGAGGCCGTCCCCTGAATGACTTCTCCCAGCCCCGATTCTTTTTGGGAGCCAAAAAGTTTGGCGATTCGAGGCCGTCGCAAGTCGGCGTCAACTAACAGGACCGAACGTCCTGATTGGGCAATGGATATCGCCAGATTCGCTGACACCGTGGATTTTCCGTCCCCGGGTACCGGGCTGGTCACCTGAATCACCCGACTTCCGCCACCGGTTTCACTGAAATAGAGTCCCGTGCGAACCGACCGAAACGATTCGTTCGCTGCCTGGCATGAGCCGGTCACAGTGCAAAGCGCTTGATCAAAAGCAGTCCGCTTGCTCGCAGATTGCTTCAGAGACATCTGCGGCACATGGCCCAGGATGGACAATCCTAGTGCTGCCGAGATTTCCTCCGGACTCCGGAAACTCTTGTCGAGCCAGTCGACGACGATTGCCAGGCCGGCAATTACCAGGAATCCAACCGACGCACCGCCGAAAAGGTAGGGCAGTAGGGAGGGACCATAGAACTCTCCGGCAACCGGCGGCGTCAAGGTCTCGAGCGTTCTGCGACTACTTTGCGGTAAAATCTGAATGCGGTTCAGGGTGCTGGTGTAGCCATCGAGCAATTGTTGAACGGATGCCAGTTCGCTGTTGAGCAACCGATTCTTTGTCAGATATTCCTGCAATTCTTTCGACTTGATCTCGTTGTCTTCAGCTAGCTCCCTGAGCAGTCCCTCCTGTCGTCCAAGGGTCGCCAAACGTTCCTGCAAAGAAGACTTCCACAGTTGTAACCTTTCCTCCGGAGTCGCTTCTGCCAAGGCGCCTCGACTAGTCAAGGAATCTTGTTCGGCTTCCATACGTTTCTCGGAATCGGCCAGGGCGATGATTTGCTCGTCAAGCAACATAATTTTGCGCCGGATCGAGGCGACCGATGGGTGGCCCTCGCCGACGGTATCGAGTAACTCCTGCTCGCGGATTTGCAGTTCCATCAGCACCGCTCGGCGTTCGGCGCTGGAAAACGGCAGTTTCTCACTGGCCCTAGGACCATCGGGCGAACCGCTGAGTTCCGCACTGGCTTCGTCGTCGAGCAAGCTTTCTTTCAGGCCTGAATCGCTGGCGAGCATCAGTAGGATCGCGTCGATGGGGCGTTCCTGGCGTTCGACCTCCGCTATGTGTTGCAACGTGGCCTCCAACTTCCGCGTTTCAATTTGAATCTGATTGATCGAAGAATTGATCTCGACGCTATTCTCGGCAAACTGGTTCCTCGCTTCGTCGCCCAGCCAAATCATCGGCGCTTCTTTTCTGAACAGAGCGTGCTTAGCCGACAGGCCCTCGTAGGAAGCGCGAAGGCTCTTCTGAGCCTGCCCGACAACTCGCACGACTTCATTGCCCAGGCTGTTGTACGCTTGCTCCAGATAGTCGTCGTAGCCGGCGATAATCGCGTCCACGACCGCCTGGCTCAACTGAGCATCCTCGCAAACGAAACTCAACTCAATCAGAGTCGTGCTGTTGTCTCGATCGGCCGGTTCGACCACAAGGCGTTTGGATTCGAGAATCCACCCACGAATCTCGTCGGGCGATTTGTCTGACAGGAACTCCAGCGAAGCCAGGCGGCCATGGTCAATGGCGAGATCGATCACCCGAGCACTCTTGATAATCAGAGACTCATCGAGTCGGGATGGTCCACGCGCTCCTTCCGGGCCTTCGAGCGTCTCCAGTCCAGCGGCTTCGGAACTGGGGTAAACCACTTGAACCAAGGCCGTGGACTGGTAAGTGGGCTCTTGGCGAGCGTAGTGGAGGTAACCACACGTTAGGCCGATCGACGCCCCGAGAATTGCCGACCACTTCCATCTCCAAAGGACCTTCAGGATATCTTGCCCTTTCTCCTCGGGGCCGGAAATGCCTCCTTCATAAAGAGTTTCTTGGGCCAACTCAGGTGATACTCCGTGTGCCTGTAGCATTAGGGGCGACCTATTTCTTCGTTGATGTGGGTTCGGGCGTTATGCGAAGGAAAACGCGTTTACGAAGTATAGGCGGAGTTTGCAAATATTGCACTGGTTTCCATGGCGTATTAGGAGTCCCGCAGGCGGACGTGGACGACTTCTGACGGGAGATGCCTCGCGATCAGCAAAACTGGAATAGCTCCAATGGGGGGTGCGTTTCCCGCTCTAATCTTTCGGAAATGTCTCCTCCACGACGCCGTAAAACTCGTCGGGACTCTCGACACGGGCGACTTGGGAACGGAAGAGGCGAGCTCCCCTTTTGCCTTGCGCATAGCAGCAGGCGAACTTTCGCATCAGATGCGTGCCTTGCTGGACGCCAAATCGCTCTACCACCAGAGCATAGTGGCGCAGCAGACAGGCCTTTTGTTCGTCTAGGGATGGATCTGCCGGGATCTCCTCGCCTCTTAGGGCAGCGGCGGCCTGGGCAAACAACCAGGGCCGCCCCAGGGCGGCTCGGGCAATCATCACTCCGTCCACCCGATAGTTTTGGAAGGCGAAGACGACCTTTTCGGCACTGTCCAGATCGCCATTGCCAATCAGCGGAATATCGACCAGGGAATCTTTGATCTCTGCAATCTTCTCCCAATCGGCACTGCCCTTGAAGTAGTCCTCCGCCGTTCTGCCGTGCACGGTCAGTGCGGCGGCACCAGCCTCCTCGACGACCTGGGCGACTTCACGGGCATTGGCGGTCTTCCGTGTGCAGCCCAGCCGGATTTTGGCTGTCACTGGAGTCGGGGCGCAGGCTTCGACAACGCGACCAATAATCGCATGCATCCGCTCCGGATGCCGCAGCAGGTAGGAGCCGCTATGAGCTCGTTGCGTCACCTGCTTCACCGGACAGCCGAAGTTGATATCCACAACGCTGACCCGATACTCTTCAACTAGCCGCCTGCCCACCTTTGCCATCGTTTCCGGATCATTGTCCCAGATCTGGACAGCCAACGGCCGGGGTTCATCGCCGATGCCCCACAGCCGGTCCGGGTGCTGTGCCTCGTGTTCGTCTAGCCAGACGAAGCCGCGCGCATTGACCATCTCGGTCGCCTGTAAGCCTACCCCTCCATATTCGCGCACGACTTGGCGGTAGGCATAATTGGTAAAACCGGCCATCGGAGCCTGCAGAATCGGCGGATCGACAACCAGTGGCCCGATGTTTAGCGGCCGAACAGCCAACGAATTCTCACGACCGCCAGAAGCTTTTCTCCAAGATTCGCCCTCTGCCGGCGAAATAGTAAGGGTTGACCGCTGTACCATAGAACTTACCGACGTGGTTGAATTGCGTTGTCCAGGTCGCCGTATCGCTGAGGCTGACGGTTAGCCCGATGGGAAAGCCCCGACGATTTGGCAACCATGAGCCTTAGATATTCGCGCCTGCCGGAGCAGATCATGCAGCTAATTGCGCAGTACATACCGTTTGCCTCGCCGTTTTCGATTCCGATTGTCGCCATCATAGCCGTATTCACGTGGATGATCATCTCGTCCATTGTGGCGACGGTACAAGGAATCGTAAAGCATCGAAATGAGGTTGAGCTTAAGCAATCGATGGTCGATCGGGGCATGACGGCTGAGGAAATCGAGCGAGTGGTGCAGGCGACCAGTCTGGATGACTCCGAAGAACAGGCCTGACGCGAGGGATTCCCGCCGGTTCCATCGGGTGCGCCCAAGTCCCGATGGAGAGTCATGCGAATCCTGGCGCGGTGGTGGATCCGTTCTCAGATCCACCCGGACCAGGCTGAGGTCAGCAGCCTGGCCGAGCAAGCCATGGTGGCTAGGGACGGAGTACTCTCGCCCGAGCCTCTTCAGTACTCGTGCTGCCCAGACGTCGCATGTTCCGGCATCTCGGTTTCTTCCGGGCGCTCGGCCAATTGCCGGATGGTTCGGTTCTCAACTTCGGAGAGGAGCTTGCCAAGCGCCTGGTCGAACGGCATGGCGCCCAGATCGCCTTCGATACGATCGCGCAGCGCAATGGCTCCCGCCTCGGCCTCTTTGGGTCCGACCACGGCCATGTACGGGATCAATTCGAGCTGCGCATCTCGGATCTTGGCTTGCACTTTGGCACCGCGCATGTCGGTGGTCACGCGCAGCCCGGCTGCAGACATTTTCTTTTCCAGCTCCAGAGCGTAATCGTTTGTCTTCTCGCTCAGCGGCAGCAATCGAACTTGTTCGGGAGCCAACCAGAGCGGAAACGCACCGGCAAAGTGTTCAATGAGCATGCCTACGAATCGTTCCATCGACCCAAACGGAGCACGGTGAATCATGACGGGACGATGCATACCATTGTCCGAACCGACGTACTCCAGCTTGAACCGCTCCGGCAGATTATAGTCCAGCTGGACGGTTCCGAGTTGCCACTGTCGACCGATGCAATCGCGAACCATAAAGTCCGCTTTGGGCCCATAAAAAGCGGCCTCTCCCTCCTCGGCATGGAAGCTCAAGCCGCTCTCTTCGAGTACTCGACGCAGGGCTGTTTCGGCTTTGCACCAATTCTCTTCGCTACCGACGTACTTGTCGCTTTGGGGATCTCTCAATGATAGTTGCACGCGGTAGTCGGTCAGCCCCACGCTTTCCAAGACGAACCTGGTCAGTTCGATCGTATTGCGAAACTCCTCTTCGACCTGCTCTGGCGTACAGAAGATATGCGCGTCGTCTTGAGTCAGTCCGCGAACGCGTAGCATTCCATTGAGTTCGCCGGTCTGCTCGTGGCGATAGACGGTTCCAAACTCCATGAGCCTCAGCGGCAGCTGTTTGTAGGACCGCGGCTGGGCTTTGAAGATCTGGGCGTGATGTGGGCAATTCATCGGTTTGACCAGATACCGCTCATGCTGCCGTTGCCATGCTTGCAGGCTGGCCACCCGCGACTGAACGTCCGCCTCGGGTCGGTACTCCGGCAGTTCCGCTCCAAGGACTTCTGCAGCGTCACTCAGCTGGCGCTCCTCGTCAGCCGGCAGCCCTTCAGGGGACTGCAAACGGTCGATCCAAGCATCAATCAGGCCACCGGCTTGCTGTACGAACAGCGGTGGAAACTGACTGTCGCGGTAGTAGGGAAAGTGACCGCTGGTTTCGTAAAGTTCGACGCGACCGATGTGCGGGCTATATACCGGCTCATAGCCTCGCTGCAGCAGTTCCTGCCTGAGAAAATCCTCTAGCAAGACACGGACTCGTGCCCCCTTGGGCAACCACAAACAGAGTCCCTGTCCGACCTCGGGGCTGATCTGGAACAACCCCATCTTTTTCCCAAGCACGCGGTGGTCTCGCCGTCGCGCCTCTTCCAACTGGTCCAGATAGGCTTGCTGATCTTTGGCGCTAAACCAGGCGGTTCCGTAGAGACGCTGCAGTTGCTTGCCCTGGGCATCCCCCTTCCAGTAAGCACCCGCCACGGTAAGCAATTTGAACGCTTTGATCTTGCTTGCGTCAGGAACATGCGGTCCACGGCATAGGTCGACGAATTCTCCCTGCCGGTAGAAGCCCAGCTCCTGATGCTCGGCCAGGCCGGTGTTAATATGCTCCACCTTCAGTGACTGTTTGAGGTCACTGCATAAGGCTAATGCTTCGCCGCGAGGTAAGGAAAACTGCTCAAAGGGCTCAGCCTCCTTAATGATTTTCGCCATCTCCTTTTCAATGGCTTCGAAATCATCGCTGCTGAGTTTGTGATCGAGTTCAAAATCGTAGTAGAACCCGTTGTTAATCGTCGGGCCGAAGGCTAGGGAGACCCCGGGAAACAGACGCATGACGGCTCGAGCCATCACATGGGCACTCGAGTGGCGTAGCACGTCGAGCGACTCGTCGTCGCGCTCGGTTAGCAGCTTGAGAGGTACCGGAGAAAGGTCGGTCAAGTCCGCCAGCGAGCGAGTCGCATCCACAATGCGATCCTCGATCTTGGCAGCCACAACCGCTTTGGCCAGTCGCGATCCGATTTTTTCGGCTACCTCTAGAGCCGTTGCAGAGTCTGGATGTTCAACGATTACACCATCAGGAAGTCGTACTTGGAGCATAAGTCTTGCCTCGTGCTCGAGTGTCGTGAGAGATCCCTACAAAAGAACTCACACGGTGATCTGGGAATCAGTTCCAGATCACTGGAACTGAGCCGCCCAGACAGAAGGCGGCTTGCAGCTTACGTCATGCAACAGGATCGCAATTGCTTGGTAAAAAGACAAGGCGGGATGGAGTCGGTTCGGGCTAAACTGGTGGGATTGGCAATGGTCCCGCGCCGCATCGGACCTGGTGGGTTCCAGGGGAGTGCCGTTCGTCAGCCGCTTTTCGCCGGTCGGAGGCGTATTTAGGCCGCTTTACGCAGCGGCTGCGACGACTCGCTGTTCTGCAAAGCAAGCTCTCGTTCGGCCTGCTCCAGATCACTTTGGACCATCATCTGGACCAGTTGCTTCAGATCCGTCTTGGGCTTCCAGCCGAGTTGTGTTTTTGCTTTTGTGGGATCTGCGAGCAGAATGTCGACTTCGGCAGGGCGATAGAATTGGGGATCAATGACCACATACTTGCTGGGATCCAAGTCCACCTCGGCGAAGGCCAACTCAACAAACTCACCTACCTTGCTAGTCACGCCCGTACCGATCACGTAGTCATCCGGCGTATCCTGCTGCAGCATCAGCCACATCGCTTCCACATAGTCGCCGGCAAACCCCCAATCTCTCTTGGCTTCCAGGTTCCCCAGCCGCAACTCGTCCTGGAGCCCCAGTTTAATGCGAGCTACCGCATTGGTGATTTTCCGAGTCACAAACTCGAGGCCCCGGCGCGGTGACTCGTGATTGAACAGAATTCCCGAGCAAGCAAACATTTCGTAGCTTTCCCGGTAATTGATCGTCAGGTAGTGGCTGTAGACCTTGGCCACACCATAGGGACTGCGCGGATGCAGCGGCGTCGTTTCGAGCTGAGGCGTCTGGTGAACTTTGCCAAACATTTCGCTACTGCTAGCCTGGTAGAAACGGATACCGGTGTCGACGCAGCGGATCGCCTCCAGGATGCGGGCTGTCCCCAATCCCGTGACGTCGCCGGTGGCGAGGACCTGATCCCAACTGGCGCCGACAAAGCTCTGTGCGGCCAGGTTGTAGACTTCGCTGGGACGAACCCGCTTGACCAGCTTGTACAGTGAGGCCTGGTCGGTCAAATCGGTCTGATGAATATGGATGTCGTCGATCAGATGGTGGATGCGATCGAACGTTGGCGTGCTAGCCCGACGATAGGTGCCATGGACTTCATAGCCCTTACTCAGCAGAAACTCCGCCAGATAAGAGCCGTCTTGTCCGGTAATGCCAGTAATTAAAGCGGTTCGTTGCATCCTGATGCCTCCGTCCATCGTGTGGATACTGGGGAACTATGGTAGGTGTTCGCCGGGATCGAATAGCTCTTGTTTCCCACCGAGTCGATCGAGGCGACGGGATTGTTGCGAATTTGTGCCGGTGAGTCCAGGTCAGGTTGGAATAGCCACTTGGTCAGATCGCCGATTCTCGCGCTTTGGTGAGTTCGGTCGGGGGGCAGCCGAACATCCAACGTGGTCGCTCGGCCGTTTTCAGTACCAAACCTCGGTAGATTCTGGAGATGATGGTTCACGCCACGCTGCGCAGTTGATTCTGCTCATTCCGCTCACGAATCAACTGAAGACAGTGCGCCATGACCTGTTGGCTACTTTCGCGCCAAGTCGTCGGGACTCGAGTCGGCAAAGGAGGCGCGCTCCGGGCCTGCAGCAAGTCTTCCCAGTCGAGGATTTGGTTGGCCAAGGATGTCGGGCAACTGAGACTAAAGTAGCTACAGTCTTCCTGGCCGACTTCTCTGTGAATCTTGGTGTCGCTCGCAAATGTCTTTTTGCCAAACCAGAGGGATTCCACGATCGGCAAGCCGAAGCCCTCTACGATGGAAGGGAAGATCACGCCTCGGGCTCGTCGATAGCAGTAGTGCAATTCCGCATCGGACAACTGGTCAAATAGTGAGAGCTTCTTGCCGAGTTGCGGATGCTGTGAAATGCGACGCATGATGTCGTCACACCGCGAGCCGACGCGTCCGATCAAACAAAGACTGACGTCCTTTTGACGCTTCCAGAGCAAATCGAACGCGTCGAGCAAGTACTTGTGGTTCTTACGCGGATCCAACGTAGCAACCATCACATAAGGAACCGATTCCCCCTGAAACAATTCACGTACGTCTGAACAAACACTACCGGTCACGTTGTCCAGCTCAGCGCCGAGTTCA
Source organism: Pirellulaceae bacterium (assembly GCA_028281725.1). Classification (GTDB taxonomy): domain Bacteria; phylum Planctomycetota; class Planctomycetia; order Pirellulales; family Pirellulaceae; genus Aureliella. The sequence continues at coordinate 22,153 of JANQJJ010000464.1, forward strand.
AATGAGCGGATTTGTCGGCAGAAACAATCTTCGGGCTCCGCCAGCCGCTCCAGATGCTCGGTCACCTGTTTTCGCACCGTCTCGGAGATCGCGACAAGTAGATCCGAGTGTCTGGCAGCCTTCTTGAAGTAATCGAGGAACGCATCTCGCCGTTTGAGTCCCACAAACTCAGGGTGCGTCAGAGGAATCAAATCGTAGATCACCGTGGAGACAACGGCTCCCTGACGCCTTGCCTGAGCTGCCGCCGGCCAAACGCTATTGCGCAGTCGATTGATCCAGTACGCATCGGGCAGCAGAAAAAGATCGTCCTGGTTGGCGACGATCGGCTTGCCCTGTCTTGCCAACCTGTGCCTGATTCCGGATTCAAGCAATACGTGGGGCAATTTGAATACCCCCAGGTGTCCAGCCTGGGGAAGGAACCATTTTTTCAGATATGCCGAACCCGTGGCCTGGCAGACTCGCGTTGCGATCCGACGATAGACTCGGGGGGTCACCGAAAGCACGTTGGCCTGCATCGCAGCGGTCTTGCGAAAATCGGCGACGTGCTGCTCGCCCGCGGCATAAAACTTTCCGCCATGAGAAACGACCAGTTGCGGCTTGGGGATTCGTCCAGCCGTCCCCATGCGTTCGCATTCGCTTAAGACATTGCGAACCACACGTTCGATTCCTGAGTTCCTGCCTGAACCGATCGTATACGTCGCGTCAATAAAGATTCGTTTGGGGAGTCCGCTGAGCTTCATGCTCGTATCTACCGCCATAACGGCTTAATCCCTGTGTAACAAACTCGCAAGCACGCCGCCAAGCGGTCCGTCTATCAGCCATGTTGCCAGCTGAGCCATCCAGCGTAAGCTGCACTGAATATCATAAACTGCAGCAAAAAAAAACACCAAGCGTTTGGCAATTGAACGAAAACATGGCAATCAAGTCAACCCGCCCCAATCCTCATTGCTATCAATGTGGTCCGTCGTCCAAAAACACCTTGTCGTGATATGCGCTAGGGGACTATATAGAGTTCCACTAGATCATCCGTCTGGCGACCCATGGAGGCTCCGTCCGGTCGTGAATTCACGCGCTACGAATTCGACTCAACCTACCAGAATCGGCATCGTCATGCCTAGCTGGGTCGGCGATGCATGCATGGCAACGCCGACGCTCCGGGCACTGCGCCAGGGGTTTCCTCAGGCCGAAATCGTTGGCATCATGCAGCCCGTTATCAGCGATCTGCTGCGTGACGCTTGGCAAGACGAGGCACCCTGGCTGGATGATTTCATTTTGTTCAGCAAACGCAGGAGCCGAGATGCCAGTTCGCGTTACGGCCTGATCAGGGCCCTACGCCGCCGTCGCATCCAGCTAGCCGTGCTCCTGCCCAATTCGTTTTGGTCCGCTGCCGTGACGCGACTGGCGGGCATCAAGCAGGTTGTCGGCTATGACCGGGACGCTCGCCGGTGGATGTTAAGCGATCGTCTGTCGGTTCCTCGCGATGGTTCCAAGCTGAAGCCCATCGCTGCGGTCGACTACTATCTTGGCCTGGCAAATTGGCTAGGCTGCGACATCGGTAATCGGAACATGCAGCTGTCGGTCAGCAAGGCTGAGGAAGCTTGGGCCAGCCAACTCTGGTCCGAGATTCGTTTCTCGCCGACGATGCCGACCGTCGTGATTAACAGCAGTTCGGCGACCCAACCGACGCGAGTGTGGCCGGCCGACAAAGTGCGCGAATTGGCGGTTCGGATCGCGCTGGAATGGAACTGGCAAGTCCTGTTGCACTGTGGCCCCGGCGAACGCGAGATTACGAACCGCATCGCGGCCGTCGTGAACCATCCCCTGGTTGCGAGCATGGGAGTCCGCGAGAACTTGCCGATCGGCTTAAGCAAAGCGGTGCTCCGTCGGGCCCAGGTCGTCGTTTCTACCGACAGCGGCCCTCGGCACATGGCGGTGGCACTCGGTCGCCAGGTCGTTGCGTTGTTCGGTCCAACCGAGCCCGCTTGGACGACAACCTACAATCGTCGGGAGACTGCTATCCAGGCACCACCGAGCAACGAGCCGGTCGGCCGCCAACATAGAATGCAGCGTTGCACCAGTCAAATTCGTGTCGACACCGTTGTAGAAGCCATCAGGGCAGCCGTCCGTCGAGATGCCCAAGCCGCTTGAGTGGAGCCGGCTGAGCGTGCCAGCGGGAATCTCAAGCTCGAAACTCCCGGGGCTCGGCGCGGAAACGCGTGGGGCGCTGGCGAGTTTCCGGGGACAGAGTTCAAGATCAACCCAAGCAAAACAGAACACCGCTCCAGAAACCATATGCCATGCAAGTCTCGGGATTTACCATTGTTCGCAACGCGGTTCGATATGATTACCCAGTTGTCGAGAGCATCCGGTCGATCTTACCGATCGTCGACGAAATGATTGTGGCGGTTGGGAACAGCTGCGACACGACCCGCCAGTTAGTCGCCAGTATCGAAAGTCCCAAAATCCGCATCGTGGACACGGTCTGGGACGAACAACTACGACAGGGCGGTAACATCCTTGCGCAGCAAACGAACTTGGCGCTCGCCGAGTGTACCGGGGACTGGTCTTTCTACTTGCAAGCGGACGAAGTCGTCCACGAAAACGACTTGGATTGCATCGCCGGCAAGATGAGACGCTACCTGAACCATCCGACCGTGGAAGGTCTCAGTTTCAGATACCATCACTTTCGTGCGGACTACACCATCCGTGACCCGCTACCCTATCGTCGACAGATTCGAATCGTTCGGACCGGCGCGGGGGCCAGATCGGTCGGCGATGCCTGCGGATTCAAGGTGGGCGACCGGGAACTTCACTCGGCATCGACGGGTGCCTGGATGTATCACTACGGTTATGTAAAGCCGCCGAAGAACATGGCGGCGAAGATGGATTACTTTCTCAGTCTGTACGATGGTCGCGTTGTCCTCCCGGGCGACGAGACCGAGGCCGAATCGTACGCTTGGAACTTGGCGACTTGTGAACGGTTTTCGGGATCACACCCACGCGTGATGAACGCACGCATCGCCGCCAAGGACTGGGAAACGCCGAATGTGAAGATGATTTCTCGCTGGCGCAATCTCAAGTTCTGGAGAGGCCTGGCCTACAAAAACACCCGCACGCTTCGCCGCTGGCTAGCCGCCGCCCAGTCGCGGACCCATCGCAGGGCTGCTTAGAAGAGCGCCATTGGTTTAGGGGCGCATCGCCTTCGCTCGATTTGAGTCGCGCTTTCGTGGATTGGACACGCTGATAGGCCCGAGCGGCTCGCACTAGCCACCCTGGAAGATAGGCTGGGCAGCGCAAGCCGCCCGAGAATTCTGGGCGACACTCAGCGTTTCCGTTTCTATCCTCGGACCGATCGCTCCGTCGTGCACCGGAGCCAGGGCTGGAGCTTCAACGTAAAAAAACCGCATGCGGCGGCATGCGGTTTGGGAGTCGGGAACTTGGGGGCTGCAACGATCGGTGAGCTACTTCTTCTTCTCGACGTGCACGGTGTGCTTGCGAAGTCGAGGGCAAAATTTCTTGATCCGCAGCTTTTCGCCGCCTGTCTTGCGTCGCAAAGTGTAGTTGTAGTCCCCCGTTTCTTCACAAACGAGATGAATGACTTCCTTTTTTTTCTTGCCCTTGGCCATCGCCGTTCTCTTTCGCTTCTATGATCCGCTGGATGTCAGGTAGTACGCACCGATCGGTTACCCGTCGGATTTGTCCTTGGAGGCTGCCGATTCGTCGGCTTCCGCCTGGGCCTCTTCAGTCGATGGTGAATCCACTTCTGCTGCGGTCTCTTCCTCCTCGGTGGACCCAGCTTCGTCTCCTCCGAAGTCTGGTTTTTCGCTACGTTTCACGACGCGATCATTCTTACCGACGAACTCGAGAATCGCTCGAGTACCGGCGTCACCGAGCCTGGGTGTTGCCAAACGCATGACACGGGTGAAGCCACCTGGACGTTCCGCGTATCGATCGGCCAACTCGTCAAACAGGATGGTGACAGCCTGCTTGTCCCTGAGGATTTGGAACAGGCGTCTTCGAGCCGCGACCGCTGGGGCACTGGCCGCGACCCATTTGGCATAGTCACCGCTGGAGCGCCAAGTCTTCCACTGCTCCGTATTGCGCTCGGAGTCGGTGCCAAAGTCTGCCGCAGCCAGTTCGGCGGCCCGCCCCTTCTTGGCCAGCGTGATGCATTTTTCAACCAGCGGTCGGACTTCTTTGGCCTTGGCCAGCGTCGTGACAATACGACCTTTCACCTTGGGGCCGTTGTCATCCAACTCCGAGTCCGGTCGCTCGGTCAGGATCAATGCTGTTGCCATATTGCGGAACATGGCCTTCCGGTGGCTGGGAGACCTACCTAAGACTCGTCCACGTTTCTTGTGACGCATAACTACAAACCGTTTTCAAAAACTGAAGTTAGATCTTCTTAGCGGAATGACTGAACAGAAGGCAGCCGCATTCCCAAATGGAGTCCGAGCGTAGCCAGTTTGTCACGGACTTCCGTCAGGGTCGTTTCACCGAAGTTTCGAATCTCGAGTAGCTGATCCTCGTTGCGTTGCACCAGCTCGCGAATCACATGAATGCCTTCGCTCTCGAGACAGTTGCCAGCCCGCACGCTAAGCCGCAGGTCGGCGACGGGCATATTCAGCTTGGCCTCCAACTGAGCCTCGACCGACCCCGGGCCACCGCGAGCGGTCGCATGCACCTGTTGCCCCAGTTCCGTATACTGAACGAACGGATTTAAGTGCTTGCGGAAGATCTTGGCCGCTTCGACCAGAGCCATCTCGGGCCCAATCGAACCATCCGTCCAAACTTCCAGATTCAATTTGTCGTAATTCGTTTTCTGACCAACTCGCGTTTCTTCTATCTCGTATCGAACACGGACTACGGGGCTAAAAACCGCGTCGATGGGAATGATGCCGATCTCATGGTCACGGGAGCTATGCTCGGAGGCCGGCACATACCCACGACCGTTCTCGACAACCATTTCCATCACGAAAGGCACATCCTCGGTCACCGTCGCCAGGACGTGGTGCTTATTGATGATTTCGACGTCGGCGTCAGTTTCCACATCGGCACCGGTAATCACGCCGGCGGTGGACCGTTCGACCGTAATGACTCGCGTCGAATCGCTATGATTTTTGACGACCAGCGACTTCACGTTCAGAACGATGTCTGTGACGTCCTCGAGAATACCGGGAATGGTCGTAAATTCGTGCTGCGCTCCACGCACCTTGATTTGGGTGATGGCGCTACCCTGCAAGCTCGAGAGGAGAACACGGCGCAAGCTGTTGCCAACCGTCGTGCCAAAACCGCGCTCGAATGGCTCGGCAACAAACTTACCGTACGTTGGCGACAGCGTGTGCTGGTCCGGATGTACTGCACTGGGCAGCTCAAGACCTCGCCATTTGATATGCATGTTGAGTTTCCCAAAAAAATTGGAGCCTGACTGTCGCGAAGCCCGATGCGGCTGCGCACGTTTCACAGAATGTTAAATTGACCGGAGCGGCCAAACCGCAGGCAAGCTTGGCTACGCCATCTTGTCCGCCATGATTCGTTCTTACACTCGGCGTCGCTTTCGAGGTCGGCAGCCGTTGTGAGGGATAGGCGTCACGTCCTCGATTAACTTCACCGTCATGCCGGCCGTCTGCAGGGCCGTAATGGCACTTTCACGACCGGAACCAGGACCCTTGACCCGGACTTCGAGTTCCTTCACGCCAAACTTGGATGCCTTTTCGGCAGCCTGCTGAGCCGCTACCTGGCCTGCAAAGGGAGTGCTCTTACGACTTCCCTTGAAGCCACACGTGCCGGAACTGGCCCAACAAAGCGTATCACCCTTGGTATCGGTAATCGTGACCGTCGTGTTGTTGAACGTAGAACGAATGTGTGCCACAGCGACCGTGACATTGCGACGCTGCTTGCGACGTTTAACCTTCGCCACTTGAAAACCTCTTCAGCCGTACAAGCTAGTATGATAATAATTTCAAACCGATAGCATCGCCCGATGCTACCGCAAGTCCTTGACGCCCTTCTTGCCCGCAACCGTCTTGCGAGGGCCCTTGCGAGTCCGGGCATTGGTACGCGTTCGCTGGCCTCTAACCGGAAGTCCCATACGGTGCCGCATCCCCCGGTAACACTTGACCTCCCGAAGCCGGTTGATATTCTGCGTTAGCTGGCGGCGAAGCGGACCTTCGACTACATAATCACGCTCCAGCAGGCTTGCCAGGCGACTGAGCTCGTCTTCGTCCAGCTCGCGAGCTGGCTTGCTCATATTGATATTGGTCTTAACGCAAACTTCCCGTGCGACCTTCGGCCCCACACCGTAAAGATAGGTAAGCGAAGTCGATACCCTCTTATCGTTGGGTATGTCCACACCGAGTAAACGCGGCACGGATGGCTCCTTAGCAAAAAACGTAAGTGCTTATTATATTTAGACTTGCGCCTGATTTGGCAAGTCTGGAAATTTGGGACTGGCACACTGGAAACGGGGCATTGTACCCCACTAAAACCCAGAATGACAAGCCGTAACTATCGGCAACCATCGATATGGGCAGCTAGCTTCGCCCGGTGACCGACTGTTTGATCTGTTCGAAAACCTCATCTTGTGTCTGCATGCCATCAATGGTGATCAGCAAGCGACGTTTTTTGTAATAGTCCAGCAGCGGAGCGGTCTGCGTCTTGAAAACTCGAAGACGTGACCGAATCGTCTCCTGATTGTCGTCCCCTCGACTCTCAAGTTCTGCGCGTTTGAGCAGTCGTTTAATCAACTCGTCCTGGGCTACCTGTAAATCCAGGACCAGATCCAGCTTTCGAGCGGTGCGAGCAAAGTGCTCATCGAGCAACTGGGCTTGGACGATCGTTCGGGGAAAACCATCGAACAAACAACCCGGTTCGCAGTCCGGATGGGCCAGTCTCTGAGCGACGATTCGCATCACAAGATGGTCCGGCGCCAATTCGCCCGCGTCCAAATGGCGTGCCACCCAGCGCGCCAGTGCCGTATCCTGACTCTTCACCTCCCGAAGCATTTCGCCGGTGGAGAGCTGGGGGATGCCCAACAATTCAACCAGCCTCTTACACTGAGTACCCTTGCCTGCGCCCGGTGGTCCGATAAAGACTATGCGCATGGCTTTTTCAGGCCCTTCGAATCAACAATCCAAGTTGGGATGTGGTTTTCTGCTCAAATCACACACCCTCTCAAACCGCTTAAGACTCCAGCAACCCACGGTAGTTTCTCATCAGCAGATGGTTGTCGATTTTCTGAATCAAATCGAATCCCACACTAACCGCGATCAACAATCCCGTACCGCCGTAAAATGACGCAACTGAGAACGGCACACCGAGCTGAATATTGACAATAATGGGCACGATCGCCACCAGAGCCAAAAAGCCTGCACCGACGTAAGTAATCCGGATCATGACCTTCTCCAGGTAATCCGCCGTTCTCTTACCGGGGCGATAACCAGGAATAAACGTGCCGTGATCCTTCAAGTTCTCGGACATCTCCTTTGGATTGAACGTAATGGATGTCCAAAAATAGCAAAAGAAGAAGATCATCAAGACATAGAGAACGATGTAAGTCAACGATTGTCCGCCCGTAAAAATGCTCGAGAGCATAGTAAAGAACGACGCGGCCGTCGTCTGTTCCGGGCCGGCAAACCAGCTGGCAACGGCTCCGAACACCAGACCGGGTAGCATCAGCAGACTACTGGCGAAAATGATCGGCATCACACCCGCTTGATTGATCCGCAGGGGCAAGTACTGCTTCGTGCCGCCATAGACGCGTCGTCCGCGAACGTGCTTGGCACTTTGAGTCTGAATGCGCCGCTGCCCAAGGGTGATAAAAACCACACCGAACACCACCGTAATGAACAGCGCGGCCAGCACGATCAACTTGTCAGGGCCGATTTCACCCGACGAGCCACTAAGCTCCGTGGTCATGTTCTGTCGCAATTCAATCAGCGCCCGAGGCATCTGGGCCAGAATACTGGCCATAATCAACAGGCTGATCCCGTTGCCAATTCCATACTCGTCGATCTGTTCACCAAGCCACATCAGGAAGACGGTGCCGCACGTCATGATGGCAATGGCCGTCAGTTGCCAGCCCCAATGCAAGGTCACCGTACCGGGATAGCAAAATTGAGGCGCCAGGTTTTCCGGGTTGCTCATCACCACGTACTTCAAGTACACCCAACTCTGGATCACGCACAGCAAAACGGTCAAGTAACGCGTGTACTCGTTAATCTTCCGCATGCCGGTTTGCCCCTCTTTGCGGAGCTGCTCAATGGGCTTCCAGACGCTCCCCAGGAGCTGAAAAACGATCGACGCGGAGATGTACGGCATGATTCCCAGGCCAAAAATCGTGACCTCCCGCAGATCGGTTGCCGCAAAGACCGAGAACTTCTCGAGAAACGAATCGAACTGGTTACCCGTTCCGTCGCCCGATGGAGCGTTGACCATCGGCAGCCGAATTTGATAGCCGATACGATAGACCCCGAGCAAAGCCAGCGTTAGAAGAATCTTCTGCCGCAGCTCCGGAATCGTAAAGATGACTCTCAGTTTTTCCCACATCGGTAAGACTCCTCAGTCAACCGGCAGAATCCGTCCTGGGTTACTTTTTGCTTTTCGCCAAATCGGCAACACGCTGCCCCGGCGTGCGTTTGGCCTGCAACTTGGTCACCGTGCCACCGGCCGCGGTAATCTTTTCTCTCGCTGAGTTACTAAATCGATGGGCAGCCACTTGCAGCGCCTTGTCGACCTCACCGCCACCCAAAATCTTGATCTCGTCAAATCGTTTCTTGACGATCCCCCTGTCCTTCAGGACTTGGGGCGTAATCTCTTCGCCGGCGGCAAACACCGCGGACAGATCACCAACGTTGATGGCAATCACCGTCAACGCATATCGGTTGAAGAATCCGCGCTTGGGGATGCGACGAGCCATCGGCAGATCCTCACCGACGGAGCCCGGGTGCCGGGAATAGCCGGCGCGAGACTTCTGCCCATCCTGGCCGCGACCGGACGTCTTACCTTGACCTGCTGCCTTACCTCGACCGAGCCGACGGGGCTTACGGTGTTTGGTAATTCCTTGATTAACTTGATCGATTCTCATGATAAGGTCACTCCACGCAGGCTCTCGACCTGTTCGCGAGTTCGTAACTGCCTGAGTGCGTCAAACGTCGCTTTGACTAGCACGGATGGGTTGTTGGAGCTAAAGCTCTTGGTCAGGATATCACGGAGTCCGACCGCTTCACACACGGCGCGAACGGCTGGTCCTGCGATAATACCGGTACCTGGGCTGGCCGGCAGCAAGATGACCTTGGCTGCACCGTAGCGCCCGATCACCGAGTGAGGAATCGTGCCGTCGACGATCGGTACATCGACCACGTCTCGGTTTGCCTGTTTCTGGGCCTTCGACACGCTGGGAGGCACCTCATTCGCCTTGCCGTAACCATATCCCACCCGGCCCTTGCCGTCGCCGACAACCACGAGCGCCGCAAAACTGAACCGACGTCCACCTTTAACCACGGCTGCACAGCGCTTGATCTTGAGCACGCGCTCAATGGAGCCGTCAACTGACTGGTCGGATGTATTAGCCACTGTATTAGGCACTCCCCGAAATAAATCAAATCTGCAAATGGAACTTGGTTGGGCGACTAAAACTCCAGACCACCCTCACGCGCGGCATCGGCAAATGCGGCCACCCGTCCGTGATAGCGACACACCCCACGATCCAACCGAACTTTTTTTACTCCCACGGCTTGAGCCTTTTCCGCAATCAGCTGGCCGACCCTCTGGGCCGCCTCGCAATTGCTGCCGCCGGCTACCGCCTTGTCGTGAGTGGATGCCGATGCCAGCGTGCGCCCGCTCTCGTCATCGATCAACTGACAGGAAAAATGCTTGAGCGTACGATGAACGGACAGTCTGGGGCAATCTGCCACGCCACGAACTTTATTGCGAACACGAAAACGCCGCCGTCGCCGCTGGTTGTTTATTATTTTCTTGAGCTTCACAGGGCCACCCGACAAAGTCCAATTAGTTCTTGAAATGAATTCTTACGTGACAATCGGTACACCCGTTAGGTTGCCGACTTACCTGGCTTGAGCTTGATTTGTTCACCTTGATAGCGAATCCCTTTACCCTTGTAGGGCTCCGGCTTCCGTAGCGAACGAACTTCGGCTGCAAACTGGCCGACTTTCTGCTTGTCACATCCTCGCACCACGATGTGCGTCTGATCCGGACAGGTGACTTCCAACCCGTCAGGGATCTCCTTCTTGAGTTCATTGGCATAGCCGACCCGCAACTGCAGTTCCTTGCCCTGCACGGCGCAGATGTACCCCACGCCCACGACTTCGAGCCGCTTTTCGTAACCGTCTTTGACGCCCAGGATCATGTTGTTAATGACGGCTCGAGTCAGCCCGTGCAACTCGCGAGATGTGCGTACATCCGAATCGCGGCTGACGATGACGCTCTTTGCCTCTTCGTCCACTGAAACCGTTACTTCCGGTCGGTGCTGGAACTGGAGCTTACCCTTGGGTCCCTCGACGGTGACCGTCCGATCACCCACGCTGACCTTCACACCGTCGATCACAGAAACAGGCTTTTTACCGATACGCGACATGGCCAAGCCACTCAAAAAAATACGTGTAAACTGTCTTCTACTACTGTCTTCTGTCCGCTGGACAAAAACTTGGGGTTAACAGACCTCACAGAGCACTTCACCGCCGATATTCTGCTGCCGAGCCTCGCGATCACTAACCACACCGCGACTGGTGCTGATGATCGAGATCCCCAGTCCGTTGAGAACTGGTCGCAGGTCGCGGCTCTTGCTAAAGACCCGCCGGCCTGGTTTGCTTACTCTGCGAATAGTCTGAATTACCCGTTCCCCGTTGGGGCCGTATTTCAATTCGATGCGCAGCTGCTTGACGGGCTCGCCGTCCACTTCTTTGAAGTCCCAAATGTATCCTTCACGCTTCAAAACATCTGCCACTCCAAGCTTGACTCGCGACAACGGCATATCGACGTGTGGGCGTTCCACTCGCACGGCGTTGCGGATTCGAGTAAGCATGTCAGCGATAGGGTCAGTCATCATCGCGGTCTGTGTCCCTTTACATAACTTTCATGGGCCAAATCGACCTGGCTACCATTTGGTCTGACGAATTTTCTCATTCGTCCACACCGTGAAAAAACTACCAACTTGCCTTACGAACACCCGGAATCAAGCCCTGGTCGGCCAAGTTACGGAAGCAAATCCGGCAGATGCCAAACTTGCGATAAACCGAACGCGGCCGACCACAGAGCTTACAACGATTCTCGCGCCTGACTGAGAACTTGGGCGCGCGTTTCGCCTTTGCTATTTTGCTTTTGCTTGCCACGGGATAAGTGTCCCCGTCAATCCGAATTAAGTTGAAATGAAACTAAACGATAACTCTACGTCGACTAGGCCGCATTCGTGGGCGCCTTGGCTGCCTGGAATGGCATGCCGAACATCTCCAGCAACAACAATCCATGCTCGTCGGTGCTCGCGGTGGTCCCAATGGTAATATTCATGCCTTGCGGCTTGGTGTACTTGTCAGGATTCAACTCGGGGAAAACCAATTGCTCGGTCAAACTCAAGCTGTAGTTGCCATGCCCATCGAAGGCCTTCCGGCTCACCCCGCGGAAGTCACGAACTCGAGGCAGGACAATGGTGATCAGCCGATCGAAAAATTCATACATCCGCTGCCGCCGAAGCGTGACCTTACACCCAATAGGCATGCCTTCACGCAACCGGAATCCGGCGATTGATTTCCGGGCAATCGTCTGAACGGGACGCTGCCCGGCAATCTCCGTCATCGCATCAAAGGCCAACTCCAGGTTCTTTTTGTCGGCAACGGCCGAGCCGACACCCATGTTGATTACGATCTTATCCAACTTGGGAATCGCCATGGAATTCTTGATTCCCAGTTGCTCCGCCAACGCGGACCGAATTTCTGACTGATACCGTTCTTGCAACCGTGGGGCCATGGCCTCTGGTTCCTAATCCAAACCTGTTGACTGAAATGTTTCTTAAAGTTGTTGCCGCCGAGGCAAAGCCCAGCTCGATCGACTGGTGGAACTATCCCTGGGCGTAACGCGTCTTGGGCGGTGCAATCACGCCCAGCGATGCGCCGCTACGGCGTGCAAAGCGTTCTTTGCTGCCATCGGCCAGGTATCGCACGCCCACCCGGGTTGGCTTGCCCGTTTGCGGGCAGAGTAACGCCACGTTGCTGACGCTGATGGGCATCTCTTTGCTAAGTCGCCCACCCTGAGGATTCTTGCCACTGCGTTTGACGTGTTTGTAGACCCGATTGACACCTTCTACGATCACGCGACTAGCCTCGCGATCGACCTTCAGCACCTTGCCACGGGCACCCGTGTCGACACCGCTGATCACCAGCACTTCATCTTCTTCGCGAATCAACATCACACTACCTCGCTGGCCAGGCTGACGATCTTCATAAACCTTCGCTCACGCAGCTCTCGAGCCACGGCACCAAAAATCCGGGTTCCACGGGGGTTTGCATCTTTATCGATGAGCACCACTGCGTTGCTGTCAAACCGGATGTAACTCCCGTCGGGTCGTCGGGTCGGCTGTTTGCAGCGAACCACCACGGCGCGAACGATCGACTTTTTCTTGACTTCACTACCGGCTTGCACCGCCTTAACCGAACAAATGATCACATCGCCCAAGCCCGCGTACCGTCGCCGGCTACCGCCGAGCACCTTGATACACATCACTTCTTTGGCGCCGCTATTGTCGGCAACGGCAAGTCGTGTTTCTTGTTGAATCATGGCTTCACTAAAACCAGTTTGCGTTTTCCAGTAATCAAATTCCGATGAACAACCGCCGGCCCGCAGGTGCCCTGCTACGCTCCGGCAGAATCCGACTCGCCAGCGAGTTCGTCAATCGTCTGGGATTGCTCATTGGATTGGGATCGGCGGGCCGCACGCAGAGCTGCCATGTCTACCTCTTTGCTCTTTTCAACCACGCGAATCAAAGTCCAGCGTTTTAGGCGACTGAGCGGCCGGCTTTCTTGAATCTCCACCTTGTCGCCGGCAGCGGACTCGTTGTTTTCGTCATGGACGTGGCAAACAGTACGGCGTTTGACGTATTTGCCGTACTTCGGGTGTTTCACCGTGCGGTTAATCTCCACCCGACGGGTCTTGGACGCCTTGTCGCTTGTGACCACTCCAACTACTACTCTCGCTGGCATATTAGCCCTACCGAAATCTCAAATGGTGAATCTTTAGGAAGTCTGCTTACTCGCAGCGGCTCGTTCCGTCTGTAAAGTCCGAACCCGGGCGATCAACCTGCGGTTGCGTCGCGTCTCCGAAGGAGCGTCCAATTTCTCGGTTTGCGATTGGACTCGCAACCGAAAAAGCTGCGTTGCCGCATCTTTGGCAGTCAATTCCAACTGCTCGTCACTCATTTCCCGCAATTCGTTAATCTTCATCTCAAACCTCTCTGTCGCCTGCCTAGGCAGGTCGTCGCCGTACCAACCGAACCGGAATCGGCATCTTGGCTGCCAAGCGGGCAAAACAAACTTTTGCCTGCTGCTCGGTTACGCCGGCCAATTCATACAGGATGGTGCCTGGCTTCACCACGGCTACCCAAGCCTCCGGTTCTCCCTTGCCTTTCCCCATCCGCGTTTCCAACGGTTTGGAGGAAATTGGCTTGTCGGGAAAAATGCGAATGTACAACCGACCTTCACCACGTACGTACTGCTGCGCCGCGATCCGACCCGCTTCGATCGTTCGCGCCTTGATCCATCCACCCTGCGTTGCTTGCAATCCAAAATCGCCGTAGACGACCTTATTGCCGCGGGTAGCATTACCTTTTATGCGCCCTCTTTGGCTTTTTCGATGCTTGACTCGCTTGGGCATCAGCGCCATCGCCAGAGTCTCCCGCGTAAGAACCTTGATTTACCCAGACCTGAATACCGAGATTCCCCTGAGGCGTCTGGGCCTCAGCGAATCCATAGTCAATTTTTGCTTGCAGCGTACTGAGCGGAAGCGATCCGGCACTTGCCTTTTCGCGACGCGCCATCTCAGCGCCACCAAGTCGCCCGGCCAACTGAACCTTAATCCCCTTGGCTCCTGCATCCATGGTGCTTTCTAGCGCCCGTTTCATGGTCCGCCGAAAGTTGGCTCGTTTCATCAGCTGCTGGGCGATCTCATCGGCCACCAACTGCGCCTGAACTTCAGGTCTGGCGACTTCTTCGATCTTCAAGTTGACGCGCCGTCCGATCAACGACTGCAACTCTTCCTGCAACTTCTCGACGTCTTGTCCCTTCTTGCCGATGATCAATCCGGGACGAGCCACGTACAGCATCACCCGAACTTCATCGCGTGTCCGTTCTATTTCAATCCGGTCGATTCCCGCATTGCGGTACTGCGCCTTGAAACGGCCGTCGGGGTGATTCTTGATGAACCGACGAATCTTCTGATCTTCAACCAGCAGTTCCGCAAACTCCTGCTTGGAGGCATACCAGCGGCTTTTCCAACCAACGACTACGCCGGTCCGGAAGCCGATCGGATTGACCTTCTGTCCCATATCAAAGACTCGCTATCAAACTCGCTTGATTAATCGAATTACCGACTAAAGTTCGTCGATGGACTCCAGCTCAACAGTGATGTGAGCCGTTCGTCGCAAAATACCGTACGCCATGCCACGAGCACGCGGCCGAATTCTCTTAAAGGTCGGCCCACCGTCGATGCGCGCATCGACGACCACCAGCCGCTCTGGATTGAACGCCTGCCCCCGATTCTGATCGGGGTCTTGAGCGTTACCCACCGCGCTACGCAAGACCTTTTCCAGCATCCTCGCGCCTCGATGAGGCTGATACTTCAGTAGATCCAGAGCCTCATCGGCGAACTTGCCACGCACCAAATCGGCAAGTGGCCGTACCTTGCGTGCGCTAATTCGTGCGTATTTGTGAGTGGATCGGAACGCCATAGCCAAGACCTTAAAAACTGACTACCTGACCAGCCCCAGGGGGCGGCTACTTCTTACCTTTGCCCGTGTGGCCACGGAACGTTCGCGTGGGAGCGAACTCACCCAACTTGTGGCCCACCATATCTTCGCTAACCAAAACCTTCGTATGCTGCCTGCCGTTATGGACCATGAAAACCACACCCACAAACTCAGGAACAATCGTGCAGCGACGCGCCCAGGTCGTGATGGGCTCACGCGATCCCGACTCCTGCGCCTTGACGACCTTGCCGTAGAGCCTGGGGTCAACAAAAGGCCCCTTCTTGGTGGAACGTCCCATAACTTAATTCAACTCGATTTCACAAAATGCCTAAGTGACTTCACCAACACTTACTTGAGCTTTAACTGGCCATATCGCTTGGACCGACGACGCCGAATGATCGCCGAATTCGATGGCTTGCGGCGAGCCCGCGTCGCATGCCCCTTAGTCGGTCGTCCCTGAGGCGTCACCGGATGACGACCGCCCTTGGTGCGTCCCTCACCGCCACCGTGCGGATGATCGACCGGGTTCATGGCGGTACCACGCACGTGGGGACGTCGCCCCAGCCAACGGGCCCGACCAGCTTTCCCCAGCACCACGGCACTATGGTCCGGATTACTGGCCTTGCCGATGGTTGCCCGGCAATTGCCCGATATACGGCGAATTTCACCGCTAGGCAGGCTGAGCTGAGCCCAATCGGCTTCTCGAGCCATTAGCGTTGCCAACGTACCGGCACTGCGGCACATCACACCTCCACGCCCAGGCTGCAACTCGATGCAGAAAACCTCGGTGCCGGCAGGCATATTCTTCAGCGGCATGCAATTGCCGACCTTTGGCGGAGCGTCCGCACCATTCAGGACACTATCACCAGCCTTCAGACCGTCAGGAGCCACCACATAACGCTTCTCGCCATCGGCATAGACCAGCAGGGCGATCCGGCTTGAACGATTCGGATCATACTGAATCGAATCGACCTTGGCAGGAATACCGTCTTTGTCACGCTTGAAATCGATCACACGGTACTGCTGCTTATGCCCGCCACCCCGATGCCGAACGGTAATCTTGCCTTGATTGTTCCTGCCGCCCTTCTTCTTCTTGGGCCGCATCAAAGACTTCTCGGGCTTCGCACCCGGTGTCAACTCGGCAAAGTCACTCACCGAGGCGTTGCGCCGGCCGGCAGAGGTTGGTTTGTATTTGCGAATTCCCATGTTTTCTAACCTAGTGAACTACGTCGTGATGCTCGGCCAAATCTTAGAAGAAGTCGATGCGATGCTCTGAATTCAACTTCACCACCGCCTTCTTCCAACCACTCGTAACGCCAGTCCGATAACGGTAACGCCTGGTTTTACCCCTGCGATTCTGAGTCATTACCTTATCAACCACGACATCGAACAGCTCCTCAACGGCTTGCCTCACCTGCGTCTTGGTTGCCTGCGGATGAATCTCAAACGCATAGTGGTTGTTTCTGGCCGCCCGATGCACCCCCTTCTCTGTCACCAACGGGCGAATGATCACCTGATGCGGCTCCAGCTTGAGGCCCTTCGCTGGCTTTGTCGATTCACTCATCACCAATAAACCTTCATCACCAAAAATCTAGATATACTTCCCGTGCCAGGTACTCTAAGCGGCGGCCGTCTCACTAGCCGCCCGCGACTTAATCCACTCCAACGCGTCCTGGGTAAGCAGCATCCGCTTGGGCCTCAAGACACTCAGCGCATTCAAGTCGGCTACCTTGGTTACCGACACCTCTGGGATGTTCCGGGAACTCATGTACACGTTGCTGGAATAATCACTCATCGCAACGAGCGTCGTCACACCCGTCAGCCCGAGTGCCTTCAGCATCGAAGCAAACTCACTCGTCTTGGGAGCCCCCATCTCCAACTTGTCGACCACCACCACTTCACCGTCGGCCAGCTTCGTCGCGATGGCCATTCTGGTCGCAGCCCTAATCGCTTTCTTAGGCAGGCGGTAGTAGTGGGAACGCGGTTTCAACTGCATGGCATGACCACCACCGCGACGCTGCGGAGTTCGCCGCGAACCGACGCGAGCATTACCAGTCCCCTTCTGCCGATACAATTTACGAGTCGAACCGGCAATCTCGCCGCGACCCTTCGTCTTCTTGGTCCCCTGACGCTGATTGGCCAAGTACATCACCACAGCGTCGTGCAACAACTGCTTATTCACCTTAGGGGCGATCGCCGACGGATCGACATCGATCTTGCCAACCTCAGCACCACTTAGATCATAAACCGGCAAAGTAACCATCTAACCTGCACCCACTAAATCCGACGAGCCGACACCTGGAAGCGAACTATCTAGCCGACCTTATTTGTCTCACGCACAACCACAAAACCACCATTCGGCCCAGGGACAGCCCCGCGAACCAGTAGTAAGTTATTTTCCGTGTCCACCTTGGCGACTTTGAGATTACGCACGGTCTTCTTGGTACCGCCGTACCTGCCGGACATCTTCTGGCCCTTGAAAGTCCGTCCTGGATAGGTAGCCATACTGGTACCACCAGCGTGACGGTGACACTTCTTGACACCATGCGTTGCCCGCTGACCGCTGAAGTTATGACGCTTCATCACCCCGGTGAAACCACGCCCCTTGCTGGTGCCGGTCACATCCACGGCCTGAACCCCTTCGAGCATGGACGCCGTCACCTCCGAGCCCACCTCAGCAGAGTCGGCCGTACCACGCAGCTCGCGCACAAAACGCTTGGGCTCACACCCTGGCTTGACCACGGCCTCGGCACCGGCGGCAGATAACCGCTTGGACCGCTTGCTGCTAATCGCAGCCACCTGCCCCCGTTCAGAACGGCTGGACAATCGCCTCGGTTTATCAAGATATCCTAGCTGAACAGCCTCGTAGCCGTCGCGTTCGATGGTGCGCACCTGAAGCACATGGCAGGGGCCAACCTCCAAAACAGTCACGGGAACAGCCGTGCCATCATCCTGGAAAATCTGCGTTGTACCGACCTTACGGCCGAGAATACCCTTAGTCATCTTCTGCACTTTCCGTCAAACGCCTGCCAGCCAGGACCGAAGCGTAAACTTCGTGTTACCTCACCAGCGTCCGTATCATACAGCTGGACTCGCATTACTATGAAATTGTCGCGGCCGAAACACGGCGACCGCACCAGAGATCAGACGCCCCAGCTCTAGCGAGCCGTCGCCTTGATCTTGATATCGACACCCGCGGGCAGGCTGAGTTTATTCAACGCCTCGATCGTTCGAGCCGTCGCCTGCTGGATGTCAATCAACCGCTTGTGGGTACGTATCTCAAACTGCTGCCGAGCCTTCTTATCCACGTGAGGGCCGGACAACACAGTGTATCTTTCGATGCGAGTAGGCAGAGGAATCGGCCCGTGAACCTCAGAATGAGTTCGCTTAGCAGTTTCTACGATCTCTTGCGCGCTTTGATCAAGCACCGAATGATCGTATGCTTCCATTCGAATTCGAATGACTTCGTGCGAACCTGCCGCCACAGTTTACTTCCTATCCTCTGAACACCACGATCGATGGAACCACAGTCGGGTCCAACTACGCCGGGCTGGCGGTAGACCGCCGAATTTCCCGGTCGTCATTTGGGAAGCAGGAAAGTTTAAGAGTGCCGCGCAATAGCGTCAACGGCAAATCTGCGGAGCCAACCAGGATTCTTACCGGTGGGGACGGAGCCTCCTGAAATGGAGGTTGGCCCTCGATGGGTGGCGCGGAGTTCCGAGCGAGTCTCGGGGCGGCTCCCGATCTGCCGCGAAAACTCGGAGACCGGGAAAAGTTGTCAGTTTTTAGGGAGGTCCTCGGGTACCCGACCATCGAGAATGCAGCTGACATTCACATCCCCGAGCACATTGATCGTCGTCCGGCAGCGATCCAGAAACCAGTCCACTGTCAGCAGCAAAGGGATTTTCTCGATTGGCAGGCCAACGGCGGTGAAGACCAGCGTCATTGTCACGATGCCCGCTTCCGGGATGCCCGCTGCACCAATGCTTGCCAAGATCGACGTAAATACGACCGTCAACTGCTGGGTGAGGTCCAGATCCATGCCGACCATTTGGGCAATAAACAGAGCCGCCATGGCTTCATAGAGAGCCGTCCCATCGTTGTTGAAGTTGGCCCCAACCAAGGCTCCCAGGCTGGCAGATTCCTCCCGGACACCGACCTTCTCCCTCAGGCAGGCATAGGTTACGGGCATGGTCGCCGTCGAGCTGTCGGTCGAAAACGCCATCAACAGTGCGTCGCGCATGCCCGTGAACATTTTGAGGGGCGACACCCACGAAAAGAAATGAATGCGCGACACGTACCAAACGGTCTGCAGGGCCAGCGCGATGAGTACGGCAACTACAAACGCGCCCAGTTTGAAAAACGCCGCAAACCCCTCCGTGCCGATGACTGCGGCGACAATGCAGGCCACACCAATCGGAACCAGCTCGATAATCCAGTGCAGTACGACCAGAAGGGTCCGGTAGGCGAGCTCGACCAGATCCGCAACCGACGTGATGGGCTCGCTCTTCACGCCGCGGAGGGCAATGCCGAATGCTACGGCAATCATGATGACGCCAATCACGTTTTGGCTGTCGCCCAACGGGCCGAGCAGGCTGCGCGGCACGCTTCCGATGAGTTGATCCAGCGGGCTTGTTTTCGAAGGCACGGTTTCCGAATCCCCTGCCTCGCTGGCTTGGGGCGTTTCACCATCGCTGGGTCCGGCCGGCTGGGAATCGGCTGGTCCGGTTGGGCTCTCCTGGCTAGCAGCGGTCGTGGAGGAACTGCTGGTAGGCGGCTCGGTCCCTTTGCCCGGTTGCATCAGATTGGCAACGGCCAGCCCAATGAAAATGGCCACCGTCGTGTTGAGAAGCAGCAAGCCGGCCAGACGGGCTATTGAGCTACGTGGGATCTCCGATGTCATCAACACGTGGACAACGGCGATTAGAATCAGCGGGGGCGCCAGAGCGCTAAGCAACTGCAATATGATCTGACTCGGTTGCCTGAAGATGGCTGCCGCGTCGCCGAGCAGCAGCCCAATCATGCCTCCCAGGACCATCCCTGCTAAAATTCGCCAGTAAAGCGGTATTGCGGACCAGCGAGCCATCAAGCCGGGCGCGGGCGGGGCTGATTGAGAGCGTGATGCGATAGCTGGTGTCTCCTTGCCACGATCAGGGAGGCCATGATTCGGAATACGAATTGGTGAATATATGCAATTGGTTAGCCAAAATGGCTGAGGTGCGTTGACAAAAAGGCGCTTGTAAGGCAGTTTTTTGCAAATCAGCCTGTTTCCATCTCGTTACTCCGGATTTCGTTATGCCCTTGTTGCTCGAAGAAGAAAAACAAAAGGATCGGATTGAACCCGCGCTGGCCACCGCTCCGAATCCGATACCTGCTCCACCGATTCGTACGGAGTGGTCCGAGGAGGAGGGCGAAGAGAGTGGTGATGAGGGAGAGACCGAATCTACTGGAGACGATGAGGATAGAGACGGCAACGACGCGGATGTCCCCGCACCGGTGATCGAAGAGGAAGAAGAGGACGATCCGTTCGACGACTTTGATGACGACGATTTTGACGACGACTTCGACGATGATTTCGAAGAAGAGCTAGACGATGACTACGAAATCGAACCGGACGACAGTGAGATGTTTCCTGAGTCCAAGGATGATGACCCGGACGACGATCTGCTGGACGACAAGTAGTCGCCCGCGCCTCCCGCCCAACCGCTGTTTTTCGGTTTGCAAGGCCGACTCTCTGACCCACCTGCCCGCTAGGACACCGGATTTTTCAGATGAACCAAATAGAACATGACGTGGTTGTGATCGGTGGTGGCCCCGGAGGCTATGTTGCAGCCATCCGCGCAGCACAACTGGGGTTCAATACCGCGTGCATTGACGAAAATGACGTGTTTGGAGGTACTTGCTTACGCGTGGGGTGTATTCCTAGCAAGGCTTTGCTGGAATCGAGCCACCTATTCCACGATTCCAAGCAGAATATGGGGGCGCACGGCGTTCAAGTCACTGGGGTGCAACTCGACTTGCCCGCCATGCTGCAGCGTAAAGACAAAATCGTCTCGCAGCTGACCGGCGGCATTTCCATGCTGCTCAAACGCAACAAGATCACTCCGTACCAGGGGCGTGGCAAATTGACGGCTGTGGATACGGTCGTCGCGGAAACCCCCGACGGTCCGGTGTCGATTCGGGCCCAGCACATCATTCTGGCCACCGGAAGCCGTCCTGCCACGATGCGACGCGTCGACATGGATGGGGATCGCATTGGCGACAGCACGACGGCTCTGAATTATCCCGAAGTACCCGATCGGCTGGTAGTCATCGGTGGCGGCTACATCGGACTGGAGCTGGGAAGTGTCTGGAGCCGACTGGGCAGCCAGGTCACGGTGCTCGAAGCAATGGACCGAATCTTGCCAGGCTTGGACAAAGAGATCGGTCAGCTGGCGCATCGGACTTTTGAGAAGCAGGGGCTCGAGCTGCGCACCGGCAGCTGGGTGGAAAACGCTCGTGTTGAAGGCCAGCGGTGCGTGGTTCAATGCAAAGACGCTGAGCCGCTCCAGTGCGACCGCGTGCTCCTCTCGACCGGCCGCGTTCCCTGTTCTGACAGCTTGGGGCTCGAGAGTGTCGGTATCGAAACCGATCGCCGTGGGTTTGTTCCTGTTGATGAAAATTTTCAGACAGCTGTGCAAGGTGTCTACGCGATTGGTGATCTGATCGGCGGAGCCATGCTTGCTCACAAGGCCAGTGAAGAGGGGATCGTTTGTGCCGAGCGAATCGCGGGAATGAAAAGCCACGTCAACTATGGAGCAATCCCGGCAGTGGTCTACACGCATCCGGAAATCGCGTCGGTCGGAAGGACTGAAGAAGAGCTGAAGGAAAGTGGAGTCGAGTACATCAAGGGCATCTGCCCTTACGGTGCCAGCGCGCGAGCTATGGCGCTGGGAGACACTCAGGGACGGGTGAAGGTGTTGGCCGACGCCCACACCGATCGCGTCCTAGGCGTGCACATCATTGGCGCCCGTGCCGGTGACTTGATTGCCGAAGCTACGGCAGCCATCGAGTTTGGAGCCAGCAGCGAAGACATCGCGCGTTGCTGCCATGCCCACCCGACGCTTTCTGAGTTGTTGCACGAAGCGGCTCTGGCCGTTTCCAAGCGAGCCATCCATACCGCCTGACGAACAGGCAGGCTACCACGCTAGATCCATCCTGACGGCCCGTCCGGTCCGCTACGATCTCCCGCAGCGTATGGCTTCCGGGCTGATCTGCTATCTGCTGGTCAAGCCTGGCTAGAGCATTTCTTCGAGCAGCTTCCAGCAGAGGAGCTGCATGCGAGGTAAATGAAACGGGCCCTTCCAGAGGTTGCCCTTGAGCGTGGAGCTGATCGCCGCATCGCGTCGCAAGTATCCGAACCATTCTCGCCGCTCGGGATCCGGAAAATGCCGATACGACCACTCGTGGACCTGCTGATGCCAGCGAAGGAACTGCTTGTCTTCGGTCAATAGGTAGGCCAGCAACGTCGCAATGATGGTTTCGTTGTGCGGCCACCAGAACTTCATGTCGTGCCAATACTCCGGCACCGGGCCACCGTGCAAATCGACGAAGGAGAGCATGCCTCCGTACTGCGGGTCCCAGCCGCGTTGCCACATCCACCGGAGCATTTTCGTGCCCAGCGAAATGAGTCTGGGCTCGTTCCGCAGTTTTCCTTCCCACAGGATGAACCAGGCTGCCTCAATGGCGTGGCCTGGATTGAGCGTGCGACCATCGAAGTGATTCAGGATCTCCCCGTCATGGCTGATCGTTTCCATGACCACCTCCTGATCGTCACGCACGAAGTCACGCTCAATGATAGCGATCCCCTGGTCGATCCAATGATCTGCCCGCGAAAAACCAATGGCTTCACGCAGTTCTTGAGCTGTCGCCATGGTGATCATCGGAAAACCGATGCTCCGCATCCGCCGAGCGGGTTCGAACTTGGCTTCCGCTACCGGAGGATTTGTATTGTGATCGACGAACCGCTCAAATGCCGCAATCGCCTTGGCCGCGTACTCCGGTTGTCTGGTTGCCTTGGAGTACTGGGCGTAGGCAATGCTGGCAAAACTCTCGGAAAACGCGTAGCGGCGTTTGCGGATCGGACGTCCGTCGCGAGTGACCTGAAACCACATGCGGCCGCCGAGCGGATCATAGCAGTGTTTGTCAAGAAAGCGGATGCCGAGTTCAGCGGCATCGAGCCACTGCGAGTTTTGCTCGACCGTATTGAACAGCTTACTCAGCAGCCAAGCGAATCGCCCCTGCTGCCACACGCCTTTGTCGGTATCGACGACCGTTCCGTCCGCATCGCGGCATGTCAGGTAGCCGCCATGTTGGTGATCCAGACATTGGTCGGTCAACCAAAACGGCAGCGTATCCTGCAGCAGTCCGTCGCGGTAAACCGGTAACAATTCACACAGGTTATCGCGACCGGCAGGCTGAGGCATTCGATATCCCGTGTCCTGCTATTTGAGTGAGACGCGACCGCCCAACTCTTCCAGCGCCTCCACTTGAGCCTTCTTGGCGCCGTCGTTTAGTGGGTTTCCTTTCAGGAAAACTCTCCAGAACGGCGCGAATTGCCGATCCTTGTCGGCCTCGGCCATTTCGACCAACGTGGACAAATCATCGAGTTGGTTGCCCTTAAGATTGACGTACGCTAGTCTCGTTAGCGGCTTGAGGAATCCGACGTCCTTAATCTTACAATTCTCCAAATCGAGCGAAGTCAAGAACTTGAGCTTTCCAAGCGGCGCGAGGTCCTTGACCGGATTGCCTGCCAAGTAGAGCGTCCAGATCTTGGGAAGCTTTTGAACCACTTCCACGTTCTCAATCTGATTTTCTGACAGATACAAAGATCGCATGTTCGTCATCTTCGCCAAAGGGCTGATGTCTTTGACTTGGTTGCGGGAAAGCTCCAGGTACTGGGTTCGTTTGAGTTCGGCCAGCGGCTCGATGGTTTCGATCTGGTTGCCGGCCAGATTGATCGACTGCAACAGTTCCAGGCCCGCCAGCTGGGAGATGTCCGAGATCTCGTTGTCCTCCAAATCCAGCTCTTGCACCGCCAGGCAGTGTTCCAGGCCGGTCAGGTCCTTGATCCCTTTGCCTTTGCCATGCACCTGGGAAATGTTCTTCACGTCCTCTTTAGTGAGCGGTTCCTCGTTGTATCGCTTTGCGAAGACCTCCTTGCGAACAGCCGCTTCCAGGGCCTTGTCAGGAAAGAGGTCTTCAGCCAAGGTCAGGCTCGCAGGCCAAGCAATCAGTGAGAACAACGCGGCAACACAGGACAAACGTGGGTGGTTCATAGGATTCGTCTCGAAGCGAAAAGCCGTTTTCTGAGGGAAGGGAATTGGGGTGGGGATCTTATCGCTATATGGTAATCGCAGAGCAACGCAGGTGCCAAGCGGCGCAAAAGGCGGTTATCCGGAGTTCCAGCTTGCTACCGAGTGTGCCATAATCTGGAGGATCGGCTGAATGTGCCCAGCAGCCGATCGCGATGGAGCCACGGTATGGAATGCCAATCAACACCCCTGGTTGCGACAGGCAGGTTAGCCAGCAACACTCCCATACCAAGGCCTGGAGCTGGAGCGAGTGCGCGTACTACTGACTGCTTTCGAACCCTACGATGAGTGGGCTGACAATTCCAGTTGGCTGACGCTCGTCGACCTCCTCAAAGACCACCCTACTTCGTTTGAGCTGGTCACGCGCCGCTACCCGGTCGATTTGCCGGCCCTGCAAGCCAAGCTCAGCGAGGATTTGGCAAGCCCCTACGATGCGGTCCTGCATTTGGGGCAGGCCCCTGGGGCTTCCTGCGTCAAGCTCGAGGCGATAGCACTGAACATTGCCGGTCGTGTGGAAGATCATGGTGAAGAGTTAGCATGCCTGATTGAGTCAGCACCGCTCGCGTTTCGTAGCCAGATGCCAATCGGACGCTGGGCAGAGATGCTTCGCCAAGTAGGAATTCCGGCTAAGGTTTCCTATCATGCCGGCACGTTTCTCTGCAACGCTACCATGTACCTGACTCATCACTGGGTTGAGTCGCGAAGCTGGTCGACTCAGGTCGGATTTGTGCATCTTCCGTTGGCAGCGGAGCAAGTCGCCGCAGGGGGCCCAGCGCTCGCCTCGTTGCCGGCTGCGACACTCTCCCGGGCGGTTCGCTTGCTGCTGGAAGACTTGGCCTCCGTCTCGAAGGCAGGCTCGCCGGCTGAAAACGTGGCTTAGCATCCTGCGGGAAATCCCATGTCGACCGACCGCGCCAGTTATGCTAAATCCTTGGGTAACCCGGTAACAACGCTCAGCATGACCATCGATCGGTGGACAAGCGAACCGAAGACCGCCGGCGCGGGATATGCGGTCGCCCTAAGATAGATACAGACGACGTCGACGCGGATAGCCAACTCAATCATCAAGCAGGATCGACTCGCATGAGTGACACGTTCAGGACACGCTCGAAGAATTTTATCGCAATGATCAGCATGCTCGTGCTGGTCGCGGCTCCGGTCGCTGCCGAGCCGAACGAGTCGCCGGACATTCTGGGACGCGCGCTGGGACCGTTCGCGTTGACCGATTTCCGCGGCCAGGTGATTACGCAAGACGATTTTGCAGACGCCGACGTCCTGGTGGTTGCCTTCCTAGGTGTGGAATGCCCTCTGGCCAAACTCTACACTCAGCGGCTGGTAGAACTCCGTAAGCAGTTCGCCGACGACCGGCGCGTCGCCTTTCTGGGCGTTGACGCCAATATCCAAGATTCCTTGGCTGAGTTGGCCGCGCATGTGCGACGATACGAAGTCTCATTTCCTCTTGCCAAGGATAATCGGCAGAAGCTGGCCGATGCTCTCGGCGCGACGCGCACGCCGGAAGTGTTCGTCCTTTCTCGAGATCGAGTGGTTCAATATTACGGACGCATCGATGACCAGTACGGAATCGGTTATGTGCGGGATGAACCCAAAACACATCAGCTGCGAGATGCGATCACGCAGTTGCTCGCCGGTGAGAGCGTTTCGGAACCGCATCGCCCGGCAGTCGGATGCGTGATCGGCCGGTCCAAAAAGCCCGATGCGAGCTCACCGGTCACCTACTCGAACCAGATCGCCAGGATTTTTCGAGATCACTGCGTCCAATGCCATCGCGAAGGCGAGATTGGTCCCTTTGCACTGACCGAATACGAAGAGACGGTGGGCTGGGCAGAGATGATTCTTGAGGTCGTCGAAGACCGCCGCATGCCGCCTTGGCACGCCAGCCCGAGTTCCAAGCAGTTCGTCAATGATTGCTCCCTGACCGAGCAGCAGATCGCCCACATTCGCGCGTGGGTGGAGGCGGGAGCGCCCGAAGGCAATCCGGACCAGTTGCCTGAGCCCAAACACTATGTGGCTCAGTGGCAGCTCCCCCAAGAACCGGATGTCATCATTGACGTCAGCCCCGAGCCCTTCACCGTGCAAGCCGAGGGTGAGGTCGAGTATCAATACTTTCGCGCTGACGCCGAGTTCCCCGAAGAAAAGTGGATTCTCGCCGCCCAGTTGCTGCCGGGCAATCGTGAGGTCGTTCATCACATCCTAGCCTTTGCCCGTCCGGCCGGATCGCACGATGGCTTGGGGGGCGAGAGAGGATTCTTGGTGGGCTATGTGCCGGGCTCCTATGCGGCCGTGTTTCCCGAGGGGACTGCCAAGCGAATCCCAGCCGGCAGCGAATTGATATTTCAAGTGCACTATACGCCAACCGGCAGAGAGCAGATCGACCATAGCAAGCTGGGAATTGTCTTCGCAGATCCCGACACGATTACGCATGAGGTGAAGACGACCAGCGCGGTGCAGCCGAAGCTGCGCGTTCCGCCGAACGAGGCCAACTATCGCGTGTCGGCCTACTCCCCGCCACTCCCGGCCTGTCAGCTACTGACGATGGCGCCGCATATGCATTTGCGAGGCAAGTCGTTTCGTTACACGTCCCTGGGCCCCGATGGCGCTCGGGAAATGCTATTGGATGTGCCCCAGTACGACTTCAACTGGCAAACGGGCTATCGATTGGCCGAGCCGCTCGACCTGCCTGCGGGATCTCGGATCTTCTGCGAAGCAGCTTTCGACAACTCTGAGGACAATCTCAACAACCCGGATCCGTCCAAGGAGGTTCGTTGGGGTGACCAGACGGACGACGAAATGATGATCGGCTACTTCGATATTGTCGTTCCTCGAAAGGCTGATCTATCCGCGCGAGCGCAGCTGATCCGTGACCTGAAACAGCGCGGCAATTGGTCGAGCCTGTGCCAGAAGTTCGACCGGGATCGTAGCGGCACGATCGAGCGGAAAGAAGTTGCCTCACGTCTGAGCGATCGGTTTGACTTGCTCGATCTCAATCAGGATGGCTCCCTAACCGAGGATGAGTTCGAGCAATAGTCTCTTCCGCCTACACCCGGCGAAAAACGCGTAGACCACGACATCCGGCGCGCCGAGGCACCTCGGCGCGCTGACTAGTTGCTTCGCTTGGGCGAAGCGAAGGCGCTAAAATACGTCCAGGATGAAATGATGCCCGGAGTGATACCGTCTGGGGCTCGGGTAGTAGTTGTGCCAATGGCGGTTGTAGACCGGAATCTGCATTTCCGGTGGATAGCGATGATACAGACTATCGCTGCTGCGATAGTATTCGCTACCGCGGAAGTTTTGCGGATAAAAGACGTAAGGATAGTGATAGAATCGCGAGCTATCACGGTTGCTCGCCGCACCTCCCCACTGCTGACCGAAGGCCATCGCGCGAGGCGTCTGATTAAAACTGGTTGCTGAGGAAGCATAGTCTTGACCATAGGAAGCCAATTCGACATTGGCTTGGCCAGACGCACTGGCTACCAATTCGCCAGTCTGTGCTGACGCCGATGTGCCAAGGGTGCAAGCTGCAGCCACTGCCATCGATAGAGACAATTTGCGGAACATGTTTCAAACCCCCTGGGACTCGTTTGCCGCAATCTGGATCTGGATTGCGACATTCTGTTGTTTTCTTCAGCGGAAGAACGTGGAAGCCGTTTTTCCAACAGCCCTTCGCGGTTTGAGATCGGCAATCGACAAAGGCCGAGTTGAACGAATATCCTGCACATCCGTCATTACAAAATCGAGCATCACTCTGCGCAAACTTTACCGGTCCGTTCCAGCCACGCCGGGGAGTGAAGCCAAAAACACGAGCCATTGCTGGCAATTGGGAAGTCCAGGAGCGAACCGCCGAGTTACTCAGGCATCTTGCCCTGAGCGATTTCCTCTTCCCACTGATCCATGAGAGGCCAATCGACCGCGCACGTCCCGAAGTCGGCCATATGGACGTATTCCTGCAAACGGGCAATCGTCTTGTCCAGCATGGCATCGTCCTTGCGGAAAATCGGGCCATGACTGGGCAGCAGCCACTGGACATCACTGCTGCGGATGCGCTGCAGCGACCGAATGAAGGCGGGGATGTCACTGCCATGGTGAGCGTCGATCGCGCCCACGCAACCATCTCGATAGATGTTGTCCCCACTGAACAACAGGTCGCCCATCCGAAAGGCAAGTTGACTGTCCGCGTGCCCCGGAGTCGACCAAACTTCCAACTTCAGCCGCCCGACGGAGATCACCGAACCTTCGTCCACGACATGCTCGGATTCCACTTTCGGCATGTCGAGATGGATGTTCTGCGCTTCGATCTCGGCAAACGTGCGAAGTTTGTCCCCCGTGGCCAACAACCGCGCCGCCTTGGGATGAGCGGTAACGGTCGTCTTGAGCAACTGTTTGGCCATGGCCAGCCCTTGCCCATGGTCAACGTCCGCATGGGTGGCGATCAGCGTCTTGCATTTTGAGAGAGGAAAATCAAGTTCACGAACCAACTCGACGATTTCCTCCACGGATTCTTCGTAACCAATATCGATCAAAACCCATTCGTCACCATCAAAAACCAGGTAGACATTGCACCCGATCACGTGGCCCGCCTGAAAGTTGAGCTCAATCACATTGGGAAAGATGGTCTTGCGGTCCAGCATAGGAGTCGATTCGATCTAGGAGTTTTTCTTAAAATCGATACGGTCGGCAGAGCAGAATTGGGACTGTCGGATTGTAGGTCCTCAGGCCAGGCTTTACAAACGGGGCTGCCACGCAGTCTTGGCAAAGTTTCTGGATCGGACCGCTGTTTTCCGCCGCTCGTGAAATATGGTGGTCGACTCACATCTGGGAGAGGATTTGTGAAGTTGTCGCACACCGGCGTCGTCGCCGAGCTGAAGAAGGTTGCTCGCCGAGACAAGGCCCAGTTTTTGCCGAAGTTCTTTCAAGCCTATCCCGGCGGTTATGGAGAGGGCGACCAATTTCTCGGGGTGGTGGTGCCCGACCAGAGAAAGATTGCGCGGCAATTCCGTGAGCTTTCTAGAGCGGACATTGCCAAGTTGCTTAAATCGCCTTGGCACGAATGTCGATTGACGGGGCTCTTGATCCTGGTCCACCAATTTGAACGAGCCGGCAAAGGGGCCGCTGGCGACCAAGGCGCGGCCGAGCGACAGGAAATCGTTGACTTCTACTTGAGCCATCTTACTCGATTGAACAACTGGGATTTGGTCGACAGTTCGGCCCACAAGATTCTGGGGCAGTATCTCCTCAAGCGGCGCGGTCGCCGAAAGCTCCTGGACAAGCTTGCCAGAAGCAAGAATCTCTGGGAGCAGCGAGTTTCAGTGATCGCCACGATGCCGCTGATTCACCACGAGGAATTTGACGATTTTTTGCGACTGGCGCGGAAGTTCCTCGGGCACCCCCACGACTTGATGCATAAAGCGGTCGGCTGGATGCTGCGTGAAATGGGCAAGCGAGACATCAGCCAACTGCGAGCATTTCTTGACCAACACGTTTCCGAGATGCCCAGGACCATGCTGCGGTACGCGATCGAAAAACTTCCCCAACCAGAACGCAAGCGGTGGCTGGCACGCGAGTGAAAGCCGCCCGACAACCACCGGTCGAGGATCGCCCGCCGGTGGCATTCTTTGCGGTGGCTCGGTGGCGGCATTAGAATGCCATTTCCCGACTCGTTCGGACCCTCCTACTTGGTTGCCAGCCAACCGCGAGGGGCAGACGTCTAGTGAGGTGCTTGCTGGTGGAGAGAACATGAGATTTGTCGCACTAATGTTGGTCGCGATCCTCTGCGCGGGAAAGGTCTCGCCGGCCCAAGAGATTGAAGTTGACGCTCCGCTCTCACCGCAGGATGCAGCCGGCACCATGCAGGTACCTCCCGGCATGCAGGTCAGTTTGTTTGCCGGTGAGCCGGACGTGAAGCAGCCCATCGGCTTTTGCATCGACGACCGTGGGCGGCTGTGGGTCGCCGAGGCTTACAACTACCCTAATCACGGCACCGCCGCGGGCGACCGAATCGTTATCTTGGAGGACAGCGACGGTGATGGAATGCATGACCGGCGAACTGTCTTTTATGACGGCCTGAACTACGTAACTGGCATCGAAGTCGGGTTTGGCGGAGCCTGGGTGATGTCGCCCCCTTACTTCTACTTCATCCCGGATCGCGATGGTGATGATCGCCCCGATGGGCAGCCTGAAGTTTTGCTCGACGGATTTGGCAACCACGCCAATGCCCACAATCTCGCCAACGGATTTGCTTGGGGACCGGATGGCTGGTTGTACGGAACGCATGGACGAACCAATTGGTCGATGATCGGTAAACCGGGCACTCCCGACGACCACCGCCAGCGGTTCGACGGCGGGGTCTATCGATACCATCCGGTGAGACACGTATGGGAGCCATACGCCGATGGCACCACGAATCCATGGGGGATCGACTGGAACGACTACGGGCATGCGTTTGTCTGCAACTGCGTGAATCCTCACCTGTTCCAAGTGATCCAGGGGGCGCATTACGAACCGTGGCGAGGGCGTCAGAGTAGCCAGCACGCCTACCAACGCATCGATACCATCGCGGATCACCTGCACTTCGTCGGCCTCAGCAACGTTCGCCGGGGGCTTGGCTCAGCCGAAGAGGATGCGGCCGGCGGTGGGC
Organism: Pirellulaceae bacterium; assembly: GCA_028281725.1. Classification (GTDB taxonomy): domain Bacteria; phylum Planctomycetota; class Planctomycetia; order Pirellulales; family Pirellulaceae; genus Aureliella. The sequence goes on from JANQJJ010000464.1 coordinate 53,126, forward strand.
ACGCCCACTGTGGCACGATGATCTATTTGGGCGACGGCATGCCCGAGTCTTATCGCAACACCCTGTTTACGAACAACATTCATGGTCGGCGGATCAACAACGACATCCTGCGGCGCCGTGGCTCCGGGTACGTCGCCTCGCATGGACCCGACCTGCTGCGTTCCAAGGATCCGTGGTTCATGGGCGTCACGCTCGCGTATGGGCCGTCAGGCGAAATCTATGCGAGCGACTGGTCCGATACGGGAGAGTGTCACAGTATCCGCAATACGCGGCGACACACGGGGCGGATCTATCGGCTGACTTACGGCGCGAGCCAGTTGCCGCGCGTCGATCTGACAACGCGAACCGATGAAGAATTGGCGGATCTGCAATTGCACCGGAATGATTGGTACGTACGTCATGCGCGCCGCCTGTTGCACGAGCGCGCCGCGGCCGGTCGCGATATGTCCGCGGTGAGCATTCGCTTGCACGAAATGTTTGAGCGAGAAAGGAGTGTTCCACGAAAACTGCGTGCGATCTGGGCGCTGAAAGTGATCGAGGGATTGGATGACGCATTCCTTGCCAAAGCGCTCGATCACGAAAGCGAAGACGTTCGCGCGTGGGCCATTACGCTGTTGTGCGAAGATGGCCAGCCATCGACCCAGGCGATGCAGCGT
>JANQJJ010000483.1 GCA_028281725.1 Pirellulaceae bacterium
AAATTCAAGCCGCGCTCGACGGAGCCATGCGAGCCGCCTTGGAACAGTGGCTTAACAGTAATCGCTCGGTCGCCGAGGGAATCATCGCGAGAATCATCGCGGCTGCCCGCGCCCGTGCCGCCTCGCGCGCCGCGTCCGAGTCGGTCTCTCGTAAATCGAGCACCTCTCGCGGGGCCATGTTGCCAGGCAAGCTGAGCGACTGCCTGGCGGCAGGTCGGGGCAACTCGGAACTGTTCATCGTCGAAGGCGATTCCGCCGGTGGTAGTGCCAAACAAGGCCGCGACCGGAACCATCAAGCGATCCTGCCGCTACGTGGAAAAGTGCTCAACACCGAATGCGCCAACCTGAAAAAGGTACTCGAGAACAAAGAACTGCAGGACGTGGTTACCGCCCTGGGATGCGGCATTGGCAAGAATCTGGATGTTTCCAAAATCCGCTACGAACGGGTCATCCTGCTAGCCGACGCCGACTCCGACGGGCATCACATTACGACTCTGTTGCTGACGTTCTTCTATCGCCACCTGGCCCCTCTGATCTCTGACGGGCGCATCTTCATTGCCCTGCCGCCCCTGTACCGGATTGACATCGGCAAAGAAACATTTTGGGCCGCCGACGACGCCGACCGCGAGCGGATCATCGCCAAGTCGGATCGGCGCTCCAAACCGGAAATCACACGGTTCAAGGGGCTCGGCGAAATGATGCCCAAAGTCCTTTGGGACACCACGCTGAATCCTTCGACCCGGCGGCTGTTGCGAGTCGAGATCGATGATCAACTCGAGACCGATCGCATTGTCTCCAATCTCATGGGCCGCGACGCGTCGGCTCGCTTCCGATTTATCATGGACCGAGCCGAAGATGCCCAGGAAATCGATGTCTAGCTCTGCCCCCGACGCGGCGCCCGGGCGACTCCTCAAAGACCGCAGCTGCGGTAACTCGCAGCCCTCACCGATGTCGCAGCCATCACAATAGCTACAGACAGGCTCACGCCATCGCTCGGCGGCAGTTTGTCGCACTATCCATTGCATCCCATCGGGCGGCGTGCCCGATTCAATTCACAGCACGCCTCCCCCATTCAGGCCAAACAGGAATCCGACCATGGCCCCGTCCCACTATCCTTCGGGTACCGCATTCCCTTCAGACGAATCAGCACTACTGGAATCTTCACCGACCCCACAGCTTCAGCCATCCGAACCAGTCGGTCCGAAACAGACGGTCCTGATTCTCGAAGACGAGCCCATTGAGCTGCGTTTGCTCAGCCAACATCTGCAGTCGCTGGGTCTGGAGATCATCACTGCCTCAACGGTCGCCGAAGCGGAACGACAATTCCAAACCCAAGTTATCCAACTGGCAATCTTCGACGTCAAGCTGCCCGATGGATCCGGCCTGGAACTGTGTGAGCGAATCGACGACGACCCCACCCACTCAGGTATCCCCATCATCGTGCTCAGTGGCTCAAGGCTAGCAGACATCGTCAAGCAGACTCGGGCCAGTGGCGGCTGCTTCTTTATCAGCAAACCGTATGATCCCAACGTGCTGATGACCATTATCGAGCGAGCCCTCGGCACCAATTTTGAATGAAGCGACGCTCCGAAGAATGGAATACATGACGCTGGGATGCGGGTATGGGCCTGCCGATACAGAGGTGTGGACGCGGGGGGCAGACGCTACCACGCAGCGGTCGGCGACAATGGGTGAAGATGGGGGAGCGGTGGTGGTGCGTGTTACTCTGAAGGCTGCTTTCGAGCCGCGGCGGTGGCGAGCTCAATTTTTGACAAAGCCGTGTCAATGGCCTGGCTCTCGTCGGTCGTCATCGTCTTGGCCGCACTAAACCTCAGACGATAGTAGAGCGACGTAAGAAAATTTAAGGCATCGCCAACCTCATCCGTTTCAACCGCCTCGCGACGAGAGAGTGCCAAAGTCGCATTTTGCGTGAACTCGCGCGGTGTTTGTGAGGCGTGCCGTTGCAAGCCAAAGTCTTCAAGCAGCTTCAGGCAGCGAGCATAAAACGCTTGCTCAATGGTCGTTTTGTCGCGAACCATACCCAGCCGTTTTGCCAGACTGGGCGCCAGCCGCGGAAGCAGAACAGCCAACCTCCAAATGAAGAATCCCATCGCGACCAAGACGAGAATCACCACCGCCAAGGGACCCGCAAGACCGGCGCCGCCGAGCAACGACCCGTCTTCTAGGCGATTTCTCAGACGGTTGAAATTGTCGACCAGACCCTTGTAGGCATCCTGGCTGTTCTCGGCAACCGGCGCATAGAGACTATTTTCACCGTTCAGCTTCTGCCCTTCGACAACGTAGTCCTTCCAAAGCTTCTCAACGTAGTCGATAGCCTGCCCCTGTTGCTCGACGATGAGTGCTTCGCCACCCTCGGATGATGGCGTGGGATCGAACCGAACCCAGTAGTAGGGACTATCAGTAAGCCAGCCATCCAAATCCGACCCTTCGAGTTGTTCGCGGCTGAACAGGCCTTCCACCCACGCGTGAGCGTCACTCTGCTTGACTGAAAAGTAGCCGCCCAGCGAATTGAACTCGAGCGGTCGATAGCCCACGACGATTCTCCCCGGGATGCCCGTTTGTCGCATCATGACCAGCAGGGCGGAGGCAAAATATTGACAGTGTCCTTTGCGTTGATTGACGACAAAATCCTCGATCGGATCGATGTCGGGATCACTCGGCGGACTCAGATCCAGGGTGTAACGAAACTCGCCAGAGGTCACCAGGTGCGACTCAAACTCTCGGGCGGCCCGCAGCACATCCGTTGGCGGACAGCCTGCCTTTCGCAGAATCATGCGCCGGTACTCATCCACCTGGAAAAAGTTGGGAAATCCGAAATACAGACTGGAGCCTCCCAACAATCCGTCGCGACTATGTCTTCGCAAGCGGGCCGGCATGACTGGTAGCTGAGTCCGATTTCCGAACCCGGCGGATCCGATCTGGTAGACCAGAGACTTCCCGCCCGAAAGCTCGCTAGCTTCGTATTCATCCAGCAACATGCTGAACGAATCGTATCCAAACTCGATCTTCTGCTGCTTGTTAATCGCGAAACAGGGTGGAACGGTATACAGAGTCGATGCAAATTGCCGCTCGATGTCAAACTCTACTTCGACGAGGTCCCTTCCGCCCACAATCGATGGTCTGAGCGTTTCGATCGTATCCAGAGGGCGGGGGAAAAAGATACCGCTATATCTCCATTCCCCCCGACTGGCGCGATACCTGCGGCTGGTCGACCCGTAGAAATCAAACACCCGAGCTCGCAAATAGGGCGGCTCCGCGATCTCATAGAGTTGTCGTGAGTTCACATCCGTCAGCGTGATTCGCATGACCGGTGTTGGGTCTTGCAGAATGCGACCTAACACACCCACCGCAAGAGAATCCTTGGGCAAGCCCACCCGTTGCTTGGGGCCGAGCGGGGGCTGAAAGCCCGCTGGAGTGGTTCGAGGCAGCAGATAAAAAAACAGTCCGGCGAAGGCAAGTGCCCCCAGCCCGATTGGAACCGACTGCAGCGTCCGGCGGACCATTCGGCTGCGCAACACATCCGGGGAGGCGAGCGGCCTGCTCGAAACGACCTGCTTCTTTCCAGAGTCTCCCAGGACCGAGCTGACGACTCGTCGAAACAGCAGCTCGGCAAGCTTGGGAACAGGCTGTTCGATGGTCGGATCAATCTGAACGAGCGTCGCATAGCGCGCGAAAAGAAAGAGCGAAGAAACCCAAAGAATTACAATCGGAGCCAGCAAGATGCCGAAGACGATGTTGTCATTGACCAGGGCTGCTACCACCATTTCCAACAACAAGAAGATCGCGAGCTGTTCGAAGATTCGCAGGTTCTTGCGCTGCAAAAACAAGACAGCTTCCGGAAAGACCAATAAGCCGGCTACGGCCAGTAGCTGTCCGCTTTCAGAGGGCACGTAAAACGTGTTGTAGACGTAGATACCAACCGCAATGCTCGTAGCCGCAGTCATACCAAAGTAGCTGCCGATCCGCCCGATCTCGAACCACTCCAGCGTATCGACGAAAACAAAACCAGCCAGGCTGACGAAAAAAATCAAGATCGGCAAGAAGAGGCTATCGCTACCGGTTGCCACCAACATGGCTGTCAGCCAGGCGATTACCGCGAAATGCAATGTGAGAGTACAGCGCAGCCGCTTTACCTTGGTGGGGTCCATGAGAAATATGGCTCCAAATCGCCCTTCGAAACGTTCAACCATTTTACCTGAAGACGGGCTATCAATCGCCGCCCGAAGGAGTCTGTGTCCAGTTCCCGTAGCATTGCGGTTTGATCTTCGCGCGTACTGACAACCAACAGATAGGGGTTCGCGAGAATTGGAACTCCCAGCCCACGAATGGATTCCATCAAATCCGGTGCCTCAGTCGCATGCACAACCGCCAATTGATCTAGAAGATTATTTACAAGCACCGCACTTTGCACGCTGGGCGAAACGTAACGTTCTCGACCGGCGACTGCCACGGCGAGTTTGTCTCGGCCCCCAGCGGCAGTCGCACTCGCCAGCGTTGCCAGAAACGAGATCGCCAACTCAACGTGAGAGTCCCATTCTTGCAGTCCCTTGCCGACCGGCCGGTACAGATCCAACAGCACGCTAACCTGTCGCCGACGTTGTTGCTCAAACTGACGAACGGAAAGCTCGCCCAGCCGCGCCGTAGTGCGCCAGTGAATCCATCTACGGGAATCGCCACTCTCCCAGGGTCGCAGTCCGTAGAACTCCGCTTCGTGCACCCCTGATTTGGATGACGACTTCGCCTGCCCTTGCCGCTCCTGCTGAAACAGCTTGGCTGCCAGAGGGGTCAATTCCCCCTGCGCCGGACGGACCGTGATTTCCGTGACATTGTCGAGTGTGCACCAACCTCGTCCGAGCCCGATGGGAAACCGTGTCGACAACGTACTCGGGCCAACGCGATATCGTCCACGCTGGTGAAAAGCCAGCTGATACTTGCAGGTACTCGCTCCCTTCGGCTTGACTTCATCGACCAGGGCCAGACCTTTGTCAGGCAGTCGGCGGCGGCTGGGAAGCACCTGGTGCAGCGGATCTTCCACCATGACAACCCAGGAGCCAAGCCAGTGTTTGGGATTGGAGATGGTCACGAAAAGCTCGGTCTCCTTGCCAACCATCGTGTGGTCCGGCGTACGTCGCGTCGCCGTTAAACCGAGCAGGGTGCGTACGTTGAACCGCCATTGCAACAGCAGCAGACCAATCATCGCACCGGCCAGAAGAATCAACAGATTGATATCTCGTATAACGGCTCCAACAAATATGAACAGCAGCACACCAATGAAATGGACGCCCTCGCGAGTCAGGCGAAACCGGACGGTCGACAACTGCCTGACGCGGTCCCGCTGACGCTTCCTGAGCCAACGTTGCCAGAGTGACTCCAGCAGTGTCCGCCGAGGCGGAACAACGGATTTGGACGCTGATTCGACGGAAGCCATGGTCTGGCTCTCTGGAAGTTAAACGAGCAGGGCGAGAACTAAAAGTAACTAAAGCGGGCTTACGTCGGCACCGTTAGGTTACCGAGCAACTGCCGCACCGTCTCCTCTGACGCCGAACGGTCGGCACCGGGCAACATGCCTCGCGGCACGATCCGGTGAGCAAGCACCGGAATTGCCAAGCGTTTGATGTCATCGGGAATCACGTGATCTCGGTTTTCAACGGTCGCCAATGCCTGGGCCGCTCGGTAGTAGGCAATCGCTCCACGCGTACTCACGCCCACTTGGACCGCATCACTCTCGCGAGTCGCGTGGACCACGTCCAGCAAGTAGTTTACCAACGTCTCATGAAACTCGACGGAGCGGACCACGCGCTGCAATTGTCCGATCCGCTCAAGCGAGATAACCGGCTGCAGCGTATCGACCGGTTCACCCACTCGATGGGAATTGAGCAGTTTCAACTCTTGGTCACGATCCGGATACCCCACCGTGATACGCAACAAGAATCGATCCAGCTGGCTTTCGGGAAGCAGATAAGTCCCTTCGAATTCGAACGGATTCTGCGTTGCGATTACCAGTAGCGGCTGAGGCAGGCCATGCGTCTCGCCATCGGCGCTCACCTGGCCTTCTCCCATCGCTTCCAACAGGGCACTCTGCGTCCGAGGCGGAGCACGATTGATCTCATCGGCGAGCACGACGTTGGCGAAGATCGGACCGGGATTAAATGTGAATTCGCCGCTGGAAGAATTATAGATACTGCTCCCGGTAATATCGCTCGGAAGCAAGTCGGGCGTAAACTGCAACCGAGTAAAACGACCATCAATACTGCGGGCAAGCGCTTTGGCAATCAGCGTCTTGCCAACTCCCGGCACATCTTCTAAAAGAATGTGCTCTCCAGCGAGCAACGCAGCAACCACCAGTTTGATGACGTCTGATTTACCTAGAACCGCAAGCTCGATATTGGCCCGCAGCTTTTCCAGATCTCCCACGCTATTCGCTTCAGTCATGAAACCCCTTAAAATGGCCTAGCGGATCCTGTGTTGTGTTCGGTTCGAAAAGCTGAACCAGACCGGAGTTCCATTCTGCCAGGGTATCTGACAAAGCTGCTGATGCGTCGTAGCGACGACTTGCAGGGCGGCATACAGTACTCATGGAACGCATCGGGCCGAACCTTTATACACTGTTACTGGCCCTGAAGAAACTGGACGAAGCCGGCCGCTGGTGAACTCTCATTCGGTCGCATGGACGTCGGTATTGGCAACGCAGTTTTCATTTTGCATCGCAGGCACCCTTATGAACTCAGCTATTTCGAACGAACCCTCGAACCAGGTCGCCAGACGCTCCTTTCGCAGGCTGCCCTGGATGATGGCCGTCATTGCCGCAGCCGGAATCGCAGTTTTGCGCCTCAACGCGGCGAACTTTGACTTCGGTGCGGTGACGCTCTTGACCTTTTTGCTATCGATCGTGATTTGGTTGTGCGTAGTCTGGGGATTCCAACGATCCCATCTGCCGCGATCCGCGTGGCGGCTGACGTTGGCGCTACCGATTCTTGCGAGCATCGTTTTCTTTTCCATCTACCGACTTGAGCGAGTCGACGGAGAGCTCAATCCGCAGTTCCGCAATCGATTCCAGCCTGCCGCCGCTCTTCCGGAGACGCTCGCCCCGGCAGACTTGGTTCCGACGATCGCAGAACCTCGCCAGAGCGACTACCCTCAGTTTCTTGGGCCCAGCCGAGATGGTATGGTCGATACGGTGGCGATCGATCCCGACTGGGACGCCAACCCGCCAGAGATCGCTTGGCAACAAACGATTGGCGATGGCTGGTCGGCCTTCGCGGTGCAAGGCGATATGGCCGTGACGATGGAACAGAGGGACCAAGAGGAATGGGTCTCGGCCTACAACGTTCTCGATGGCTCGCTGTTGTGGAAGTACGTCATCGCAGCGCGGCATACCAACGTCATGGGAGGCACGGGCCCGCGCAGCACTCCAACGATCTCGAACAATCGAGTGTATGCCTGCTCGGCCGTCAGCCACTTTGCCTGTCTGGACCTGCTCAGCGGCCAAAAGATCTGGTCGCAAGAACTGCTGGAACTGGCCGATTCCACTCAGGCGGATTTTGAATCCTCAGTCGCTTGGGGACGTAGCGCTTCTCCGCTGATTGTCGGCAATCAAGTCGTCATTCCGCTAGGCGGCTCCGCCGAAAATGCTATGGCAACCCTCGTGTCGTTTGATGCAGAGACCGGTCAGGAATTGTGGCGAGCAGGCGAAGATCAAATCAGTTACTCTTCGCCGATGCTAGCAACATTGGCCGGAGTGCAGCAGCTATTGCTGATCTCGGAAGCCGAGTTGGCAGCCTATACGATCGATTCAGGCAAGACACTCTGGTCGGTTCCATGGCCGGGCAGTAGCGCCGGCTCCGCCACGGTCTCCCAGCCCGTACAGATCACCCCTTCGCGGATCTTGATGTCCAAAGGCTATGGCGTCGGCGCTCAAGTCATCGAGCTGTCTAGCGACGGCCCGTCATGGACGAGCGAAGAAGTGTGGAAGAATGCGGTGGTCCTCAAAACCAAGTTCACAACGTGCGTGATACGAGACGGATATGGGTACGGACTCAGTGATGGAATTTTGGAATGCGTTGATCTTGCCAGCGGCAAGCGTCAATGGAAAAGAGGGAGGTATCGCCAGGGGCAAGTTCTGTTGGTAGGCCAGCATCTCCTGATCACAGCCGAGAATGGCGAAATTGCGCTAGTCGCTGCCACCCCGGAGCGATTCAGTGAACTCGCTAAGCTGCCGGTCATCGGTGATGTCACCTGGAACACGGCAGCGATCTCTGGGAATCGACTGTTGGTCCGCAACTCCGATGAAGCGGCTTGCGTGCTGCTGCCTTTGGTCGAGGAAAAAGGCACGCCCGAATCGACCAGTAGCGAGCAGATCTCTGCCGAGGGCGAACAAGTCATCGAGTCGTCCCTCTGAAGAATCACGTCGGCGCCAAACGGAAGTAAATTGTGAGTCAGAATCAATCGTTAGATATGCTGGTCGTCGCTCCTCATCCCGATGATGCGGAACTGGGGATGGGCGGCGCAATCGCTAAAATGATCGACCTGGGATGGCGGGTAGGCATACTCGACCTAACCGACGGTGAGCCGACACCGTTTGGCGATCCGGAGACGCGGGCTGCCGAAACGTCGGCGGCCAGCGACATACTCGGCGTTACGTGGCGGGAGAACCTCGGCCTCAAAAACCGTTTCCTGGAGCCCACACTCGAGTCCCGGGCCAAGCTGGCCAACGTCTTTCGTCGTGTGAAGCCCAAGTGGCTCTTTGCACCGTATTGGGAAGACGCGCACCCAGATCATTTGGCGGCAACCGAGTTGGTTGAAGCCGCCCGCTTTTGGGCTAAACTGACCAAGAGCGATCTCCAGGGAGAACCCTTCCATCCGCAACGAGTCTTCCACTACTACTGCGTTCACCTCAAACTGGTCGCGCAGCCAGCATTCGTGCTGGATATCTCGGACCAATGGGAACGCAAAGCTCAGTCGATCGCCAGCTTCGCTAGCCAGTTCACGATCGGTCGCGAGCACGTATCCCCTTCGATTCACGAGCGTATTCGCGACGAAGCTGCCTACTGGGGACGTTTGATAGGCACCCGCTACGGCGAACCGTTCACATCGCGAGAACCCATCGCGCTAAAAGATCTGACTCGGCTGATTTGACTGCCGCGTCGGGTTCGTTTGAGGCTAACGTTGCTGGGGTTGCCTGGCGGGAGGCACAGCGACCCGTTGCTGAGGATTGGCACCATTGGGCGCCGCATTCTGCGGCGGAATATAGGGCTGAACAATCACGCGCCAACTCGATGGCAACTTGGTAGGTATGAATTCCTGTAGAAACAACTTCTGTTTCAAGATGTTGAGAAAGCTCCAATTCGTGACCTGTTTGGAGAACTGGTAGATTTCGCGGTGCTCCTGCCCGGGACGCCAGTTGGGAAGAAAAACGATCAGCGCCGTCGGTAGGCAAGTGGACCGATCCAGGACGACTTGGACCCTGGAATAGTTGCCACTGTCGTCCGCACTCTTGGGAAAGGCCTCGACCCACACGTCTTCGCTTCCTTCGGGAGGTGCTACCGTACGCACCCAGTATCTCTGCTTGATCTCGGAAGCTTTGACACCGAATAGGAACGGCAATGGGCTGAGGTAAATCTGCTTACCCCGCAGCTCCGGAGGCAACTGGGTCTTGGTCGCTTTTTCTTGATTGCGATCGAGGTCGTGGATCCATTCTCCGTCGCAGATCCAGTATTCGCCGAACCGTTGCTCCGGATTGACGGCGTATTTTGGATTGGGTGACTTGTCTACAATCGTTTCGGATTCGTCGACTCGGAAAAGCCCCTTGTCGGGCGCTGCAAACTTCAATACACCTTTGGCAATCCTGGTAGGAGCTGTCGGGTGCATGGTCGGCTCGTACTCCCAGCGCGTGAATTCGCACTGATAGCGCTGGACCTCTGCGGTTCGCTTTTCCCAAACATCGAGCACCTGATCGAGATACTGCTGTTGGACTTCCGTCAATGGCTCAAAGGGCGCTGCGGCAACTTGGGCAACACCCGCCTGGACAGCTTGCTGCATATTCATCACTTGGATCGGCACCCGCCTCTGACCATCGGCTGCAGCCCCTGGTGACTGCCCGCCTGCCGGAGTCTGTGCGGAGGCCGAAGTGCCCCAAAGTGCACAGATCAATAACGCGTTGCGGATGAAATGAAGCGGTCGCATGTGCATCTTCCTGACGCGAATGAAAGTAGATTCGTCCCTGGATCGTCCTCAGTCCGTTGAGAGATTGCGGATGTTAGCAAGTCGGCACAGATTGCCCTAGAGTAATTTGGACGCATCCAACGCTCCTGAGCCTCGAAACCTCGAAGGCAGCGGATGCTAGCAACGGGCCACACACACCTACCGGATCAACATAAACTCGGGCAACATACAAATCGCCCACAATGCGTCTTGGGCTTCCGATGGACTAGGCTGCGAACCCATCGACTCGACCACAGCCTGCAGCTCACCTGGTGTTGGCTCTCTTGAGAGGGCAAAGAGAAACAGGTAGCGGGTCAGTTCTGAAGCGTCTTTCCAAGGTTGCTGCACCAACTTTTCCGCTCCTGCCGCCATCGCACTGGCAAGACCATTCTCGTTTGCCAAGTCAATGGCTTCTAGCGTGGTCAGCTGAGCTGGACGCATGGATACGATCTGGTCGCGCGTGGGCCTACCGAGCGATCGCATGAGCGCATTGTTTTTGATCAACGAAGCGCGAACCATGGTACCTTGATCGAGCTGCATGATGGTTAGCAGCCGCCGGGCCTGAGGCTCAATCTGCCGGTTCCAAACGTCGAGTGCGGGAACAACGTCCGCTTGCGACCATTGGTCGGGCAGCTTGCCGAGCCGACCTTCGCGTACAGCGGGAACCATCGCGGAAACGTGCCAGCTCGAGTCTGAGATGACCGTGATGGACTCGCCTCCGTCAAGCTCGATGCGCGCCTCGAAAAACAGCCCGGCTGGATTGGGCCCGGCCCCCGTATTCTTGCCAATCACGACCAGTCGATTTTTACCCGGTTTGAGGAGGCTGCCGATCGAAACGCTCCGCAAATGAGTCCAATCGGTAGCACGCTCCACCTCACGCCCGTTCACGAACAACCGAAATTCATTGTCGCAAGTAACGATGGCACCAGCGCGCGCCACCTTGCCCGTAAGGGTAATCTCTTTCTTGAAGACCAGCTGTTCGCCGGCGGCCGAACTGTCTGGTCCCTGCCGCCAGATCCACTGCGCGTTGACCTCGGTCTGCCGCGCCGCATCCTCCGAGACTGCCCCGCGAAACACGGGAGCGTCATATTTTTCAGGAGCGGCGCCGGTCAGCTGCCATACGGCATCGAGAAACTGCTCGGCGGTCATGCGCCGGGCGCTAGGGCCGGTAAATGCGTCGCGCCGGTCATCCGCCTGCGCAATCGACTCGATGCGCGACTGGTAGATTTCTGACGTGGCGATTAGTTCCAGTACCTTCTTGACGTCATACGCGTGATCGGACAGGTAAACGGCCAAATAGTCCAGCAAGTCCTCACTCCACGGCTGTGTCTGCATGGCATCTAGCGGATGGACGATGCCGCGTCCCATCAGTCGATACCACAGGCGGTTGACAATCGTACGCGTGAAACGACCGTTCTCCGGATGGGTCATTAACGCGGCCAACTGCTGCTGACGTTGCTGCCGATCCGCCGACGGATCCACTTGGCCTATTTCAGGAAACAACCAACTGGCAACCGCCATGCGACCGGTGGGCTTGTCGCAGCGATGGAGTTCGAGTTCTCGATCCGCGTAAACGGCAGCCAATCCATAAGCATCCTCCAGCGTCCAGCGATCGATAAAACTGTCGTGGCAAGAAGCGCATTTTAGGTTGATGCCCAGAAAGGACTGAGACACACTCTGAGCAAACTGAATTTCGACCGTCTGGCCCGCGCTGACTGTGCCACGCCACTTGATTCCATCAATATACCCCTGACTTTCCGATGTCGGAGGCGCGATGAGTTCACGTGTGAACTGATCGAACGGCTTGTTGGCAACCAGCGCCTGGTAAAGCCAAGCAGTGATTTGGCGTCGTCCTCCGGTGATAAAACCGGTTCCGCTGTAGTCGTTTCGCAAGAGATCGTTGTAAAAGGTCAGCCAGTGTTCCGCGTATGCCACCGGCTGGCCCAGCAACGCGCGCACCTGGTCGGCGCGTTTCTCGGGCGAAGGATCCCGAACAAATGACTCCAACTGATCAGGCGTCGGCAACAATCCAACCAAGTCCAGAGAAACGCGACGCAAGAAGGCTCTATCGTCGACGACGTCTGCTCGGACAATCTGTTGCTCTGAAAAATGGGCGTCCACAATTCGATCGATCGGATTCGTTCGCCCCTGCACGACCGGCGGCAACACAATCCGCCTGGGTCTCAGCGGCGGCTCGTAAGCTCGGGGAGCAAACGAAAATCCGGATTCCCACGGGAGGCCGGCCTCAATCCAACGGCGCAGCACCCGCCTGTCGGCCGCATCGAGCCGCGGACGATCCGCCGGCGGCATCTGCACATCTTCGTCGGAAGAACGAACCAACTGCAGCAAATGCGAATCTTCCGGAGAATCCAGATCGACGTACCCCGAATCGAGCCATAGCTCGCGGGTGTTCATCGAGAAACCACCCTTGGCCTCCCGACCACCATGGCACTCGATACAGGCTCGGCGTAGAACGGGCACGACATCGTGACTGAAGTCAACCGGTTCGCGACCGCGTTCAACCGGATCTGGCTGCGCGAGGACGATCGACGAGAAAACTAGGGTGGTACTGGCGACAACAAGCGTACGAAACATAAATATCCCTGCGGATTCCTGATCGGGTTGTGCTGATTCACTCTGGTCAGCTTGGTTCGATTGTACTTTGCCAAACCCATGGGTGGTTTCCTTGCCGGACGGGTTCGCTAAAAACAAAGCTCAACTTCCCCAAGAATCTGATTCGCCGCGCATTGCCAAGGAGCAAGGATTGACTGCCGAGTCGCCAAATCAGCCGAACGTGGGGTCCGACGTCGTGTATCTGAGCAGGTCCGACGAGATCGCCAATGTGAGCACCCACGCCCTGGGAATCGTACTCAGCCTATTTGCTGCCGTCTTCTTTTGGAACGCAACCCAATCGCTGGGCGCCGGGCTTCGAGTCACCTGCCTCGTATTCGCGATCTCCATGGTAGCGGTATACCTCTTCTCGACTCTGTCACACGCGGTCCACGCACCGAGGACCAGGAATCGACTGCGAGCGTGGGACCAGGGGACGATTTATCTGTTGATCGCCGGCACCTACTCACCGTTCATCTGGCAAGGAAGCCCCACGGGCATGCGAACCATCATACTTTCGTTAGTCTGGCTCGCCGCCGCATTCGGCTTCTATTCGAAAGTACTCTCGTCCTACCGCGTCAACGCCGTATCCACCGTGACCTACGTACTCCTGGGCTGGTTGCCGGCTTTGCCTCTGATTCGCAATACCCCCTGGATCTGCTTTCTGTGGATGCTGCTAGGTGGCCTGAGTTTCACCCTCGGCATTGCGTTTCTAGTGCGCAGCAGCACGACCAAGTACGCTCACGCAGCCTGGCATGTGATGGTGATGCTCGGCTCGGCCTGCCACTGCATTGCGATCGATCAACTACTAAGAATCGCCGCCGCTTAGGCGAAGGTTACTCGCCCGTCATTTGCCAGTCGTGAGTGACCTGCTTTGCCTGACCGAGTATCTGCTCATACTTCAGATGCTCTACTTCCTGGCCGACAATTTCAATCTCATAGAAACCCTGGTAACCAGCGGACTGGAACGTCGAGACGATATTGGCCAACGGAACTCGGCCATGCCCCAACAAGCAACGGTTCTGCTCGCCCACCGGAGCATGCTTGGCGTCACCGAGCTGAACCAGTCGCACGTAGGGGACGATCGATTCAAGCCAGGGTAACGAGGTCAAATCTTGGGCCAGATGGTAGCAATCGAAGACAAGCCCCAGATTCGGATTGTTGATCGCGGCAATGAAATCGAGACATTGGGGGATCGTGTTCAAAAACGACCAGTCATAGGAGCACCCAACATGCATTGGCTCCAAGGCCAAATGAACGCCAACCGCTTGCGCGGCTTCAGAAAGCTCCTTGAGCGCTGTGCTGAGAATTCGATTGGCATGATTTTTTGTGTGCCCGCTTCGACCGCCGGCCAGCACCACCACCGTTTCCGCACCGATATCCGCGGCCAGTTGAATCGTGTCGAGCGCATCGTGCAGACTATCGCGATAACTGCGTCCGTCGCTGCCGGTAAAACCACCGATCCACTGTAAAGAAGAAATCTTCAGATCATGCTCGTGAATTAACTCAACGCCTTTTTCCTCGCCGTAGTCGGACAACTTGGGACGCCAGATGCCGATCGCCTCAAAGCCGGCATGGTGATAGTGCAGCACATCTTCTTCGAAGGACCACCGATACGTAGACAATTCACTAACGGAAAGTCGCAACATCCCTGCTACCGTCTATCGAGTTATGAAAATCGCACCGGCTCACTCGTCTAGCGACGGGCCGGCCGGAGTGCGTTCAATTTCGTCAACCGTTCTCGTTGCTAGTCAACGTCGCGGTGAGCATTGTGAGTAATGAAGCAATTCATGTAAAGCGAATATTCCTGCACCCGGCTTAGAAGCGAGAAAAACTGCGTCGCACACCGCGGCTTTAGCTAGCATCTCCCGCCCGGGTGGCTCGCAGAAAGTATCCTGCGTCGAGCGCCCTGGCGGCTTCATCTCGGATCGTCAGCCGCCCCGACTGCATCAACAGGGAAGAGGACTGCGCCGCGATTATCTTCGCGACGTCGTTGACGTTAGGCATTTCGCTGTGGGCTGTCACCAGTAGTAGGCCGCGGCCGCCGCTGAGCAGCTGCAGACAATCTCGCAGCAGGTCTTCCAAATGTGTCTGAATGTCCCAGCGCCGGCCACTGGGACCGTGACCGTAGGTTGGCGGGTCCATCACGATCACATCGTACGTGCGCCCCCGCCGCAATTCGCGCGTCACAAATTTGCGGGCGTCTTCAACAATCCAGCGAATCGGTTTGGCATCCATCCGGCTCGCCACCGCGTTGCGTCGGGCCCAGGCAACGGCCGGCGCCGAGGCGTCCACGTGCACGACATGCGCTCCAGCAGCCGCCAGCGCCAGCGTCGTCCCCCCGGTATAGGCAAAGAGATTCAGGGCATGGATCTGCCCATGCTCCACGGGTGGTTTTGCCAGTTCCTCCGCAAGCCAATGCCAATTGCCGGCCTGCTCGGGAAATACGCCCACGTGCCCAAACGGCGTCAGGCGGAGATTGAAAACCACTTCGCCAAATCTGGCGATCCAACTGTCCTCCGGGGGCAACCGGCTTCCAGCAACCGGCTTGCCATGCTGATCCAAGCGCACATCGGCGCGTTTCCAGTTATCCCTATGGGAACGACGAGCTGAAACTGCCGGCGGCGAAGGTCGATCCAGCAAGACGCCGCCCAACCGTTCCAGTTTTCGTCCACCGCCAAAATCAATCAGCGCGTACTCATTGGGCTCCCACAACTCAGTCGAATTGTCTGTCATCGACACCAGCTAACTTTGATCGACACCGAGCATCTGCTCTTCGAGTCGGTCGGCCTGCCAGGCGATCGCGGTAATCGTACGCGTCAGCTCCAAGACATCCGCTGTGTCCGCCAGCAGGTTGCCTCGCAGCACGAGCAAATCGGTGCCACCAGTCGAACGCACGGCAAATGCTCCATGCACCAGCTGCGAATTGTAGCGGAGTAAAGTCAGCGCGTGACCGGCATGCACCGCTCCACAGGACGACCAGATGCTGACCAGCGCGTGCCCTCCATCGTCCTGGCCGCTAAAGTCGACGTACACGACCTGTGTCCTCAAGGGTCCCACAGGAATGGTCAGCTTCCACGGCTCGGACGAATCATCGACGGCCCACTGGGATTGGCTCGCGATCCGCTTCAAGGTGGATCGGATGTCAGCAGTCGAATCGGCAGGCGCGGCAAGTTGGGAAAAGTCGATTCCAACGGCTGTCGCAGCCGGGCTACCGCCAGTGGAAGCTGGCTCCGGCGGGGGCGTTTGCTGCATCGCCTGTTGCAACATCGGTGGTAACATCATTCCCAACCCGGCTCCCATGCCGATGGCAGCCGCCGAGCCCGCAGCCCCCCCGCTCGCTCCGGCAGCGGCGAGGCCACCGGCCGCCTGATAAAGCGTGTAGGAACGCAAATCCCCCAACACCGCCATACTCGATCGGGCGTCAATCGCCTTTTGCACCTCCTCGGGAGGCGAAATGCTGTTGATGAAAAAATCGGTCAGCTCCAGGCCAAACTTCGCGAACTGCTCACCGATCTTCACGCGAGCTGCCGCCGAAAGCTCATCGAACTTGGCAGCCATTTGGAGTAGCCCGACGTTAGCGGTCGCTAGCAAATCGGTCAGTCCCGACACCAACACGTCGCGTAGATAACTGCCAACTTCCTCAGTCGTCAACTTGCCCTGAGTTCCCACGATTTCATTGACTAACAACGGGGCATCGATGACACGGAACGAGTATTTACCGAAACCACGAAGTCGAACGATTCCGAAATCCGGATCTTTCATCGTAATGGGAGATCGAGTACCCCACCTTTGATCAATGAACTGCTGCTTTCCGACAAAGTACACGCAGGCTTGAAACGGAGATTTCTCCCAAGCAACGGTGAGCAGCTTGGACAGAATGGGAATGTTCGCCGTAGTCAACGTGTGGCGTCCGGCCCCAAAGCTATCCATTGCCCGCCCATCACGAAAAAACACCGCCTCTTGATTCTGCTGCACAATCAGTTGCGCGCCGAGCTGAATGGCTGTGGTCCCCATCTCGGGCACGCGGGCTACCAGCGCCTGCCCCGTCTGGTCAACGTGATCGATGACTTCCAATCGAAACATGGTTCCCCTTCCTAAGATTTCTTGCAGTTGGGCTCCAACCGGGGCCGCTGAAGGTTTCGATCCCCGGGTATCAGTTATTAGATATCAGAACATTGAGCTACGCGCGGCTACGCTTGCCGAAGCAGCTCATCACGACGATTTAGCCGAGCATGCAGCAGCTCCAAGGCGTCCGCTATCTCAGACGAATCAAACGGCTTGTCTTCCTTCCAGAAGGAGGTGGCCATCGCATCCAACTGGTCTACCAAGGCCAGCAGATTAGCGTCCAAGTCTGCGACCTGCTTCAGTAGCGGCTCGTCGACCGTCCGCCGGTTAAACCATCCGCCGTAGCCTTCGACCGCCGCCGATAAGCGGCTCTGAGCCAAGTCAACGCGGCTTCGAACGCGCTGTATGGCGGCCGGAGTTTCCAAATCTCCCGCCGACACGGCCCGGGCGCCCAGCCGATCCAAAGTCGCCAAGCAATCGCGCAACCGACTCACCAAAAACTCTCTCGTCAGCCGATCATCGTCGCGTCGCGCCTCCTGCTTCAGATAGCCACCGTAACCAGGTATCCGCCGAGCCAAGTCCCCGAGAAACGATTCGTTTTTGTCGCCCACTTGGCCACTCCCATTGATCCGGTTCCGCAGAGGCCTACCACCGATGTATCAGGGTACCAAAGTTATGCTATCCGGCCAGACAGGTAGAGCTATCAGCTGGCCAGTCGCGACAAAGGAAACCACGGGATCACGATTGAGCGAGCGGGCAGGGGACAAGCCGTGGCCGGTGAGCCAACCGCCCCCCGAAAAGACACTCACGTTCAGAGCTCGAGCCTTCGCCAGGCAGGATCGGCCGGGCCGGCACGGTTAGGCAAGGTGATCGTACCTGTGGCCCAAGCGACAAAAAAAGCCGGGACGCTCGGCAGTAGGTCCCGACGGACAAGCAAGTCGGCGGCGCCAATCCACATCCATTCGGCCACTTCAGCAGGATTGGCGGCCGGCTCGGAATGCGGGGCGCGTTCGACCAAGATCCACTCCAGCAAAGTGCCCCATGCCGTGCGGCTCTGCCACACATGCTCCCTGGCTTGGGCCTCTATCGCCAACTCTTCCTGCAACTCCCGCACAACGGCCTGCTCCGGAGACTCTCCGGATTCAATCGTACCACCGGCAAAACAGAGCATGTTCGGAGCACGCACCGTGGCGCTGCGCCGAATCACCAGGAACTTTTCGTCCTCAACCACGATGGCCACCGCACCGTGACCCGGCTTGCGATCAAGCTTCCGATTGGACCAAGTCAATTCTAAATCCCATGAGCTGAGGGCGTGTCTTCAGGGCAGTCCGAATCGCCCTAGTGGTCTGTCAAAGCTTAATCTTTGGGTCGGGTAAAGGGGTCCTGACCCCTTTACCCAAATCTTTAGTGTTGACAAAGCACTAGTGTACCGGAAAGGGCAGGGCATTTCCTTGCAAACCGGCAATCAGGTTTTGCGCGGATCTCTCCGCCATGGCATTGCGTGCGGTAATGGTCGCGCTGCCCACATGGGGCAAAATCAAGCAATGTTCGAGCTCTCGAAGAGGACTATCACCGGCTAAAGGCTCGGGAACACAGACGTCCAACCCCGCGCCAAAAATCTTCCGATCTCGAAGTGCGGCTTCAAGAGCCTGCTGGTCCACAATCTCACCGCGCGCCGTGTTGATGAGAACTGCTTGCGGTTTCATCAAACTCAATTCGCGGGCGCCGATGACATGCTCGGTATCGGCGGCTAGCGGTAAGTGTACGCTGACAAAATCGCTGGTACGAAGCAGGTCATCTAGTGAAACGCGAGCGGCACCAAGCTCCTCCTCTAGAGCCAGCTTGGGCTGCCGAGAAGTATACAAAACCTTCATCTGCCAGCCGCCGTGGAGTCGCCGCGCGACGGCCTGGCCGATCCGTCCCATTCCGACAATACCCACCGTCTTGCCCTGCAAGTCCAAGCCGACCCACCCGAGTGGCTCCCAGGTTTTCCACTCCCGGCGCTGGACCGCGCGGATGCATTCGGGCAACCTGCGAGATACGGCCAGCAGCAGCGACACTGCGATGTCTGCGGTTGCATCGGTGAGCACCTCAGGCGTGTTGCCAACGGCGATTCCTCGCCGACTGGCTTCGGCGAGGTCGATGTTGTTGAATCCGACGGCAAAGTTGCTGACGACCTTCAACTGATCCCCCGCCGCCTCGAACACTTCCGTATCGATACGATCGCTCAACAAGCTCAGAATTCCCTGGCAACCGGAGACGCCGGCGAGCAACTCGTCACGCGTGGGAGGCAAATGCCCAGTATGGAGTCTCACATCCGCATAGGGACGAATGAGCTCGATTCCGACCTCGGGAATCTGCCGGGCAACGAATACGATTGGTTTGGACATCGATTGAAGTGGGCCTCCGCTACCACGGGATCATGTTAGATATAGAACATCGAGCCGGAACTCTCTTGGAGTCGAAGCAGCAGGTCCCCCAGAGTGCGGTTCTGCAACGTGGTCCGTTGCTGCGCCCTGAGTTCATCCCACACTTCGCTCACAACTCCGCAAAACGGAGAAGACTCTTCAGAAGCTGCGCCGGCCGAATTGGATGGACAGACCGCGTCAACGATTTCGCCCACCGAGATGGCCGACGGCGGTCTTTCGAGTTGGAATCCACCGTTGGCACCCCGGACGCTGGTGATCAGACCGGCAGCCCGCAACTGCTGGAGAATCTGGCCCAGGAACTGATTCGGAATGCCATGCTCGCGAGCGATGATGCGTGCCGGCAACAACTCACGCGAGGCATAACGCCCAGCAAGTGCCAACATGGCGAGCGTGGCGTAGTGAACTTTGACTGGCAACTGCATCGATTTAAAGACCTTGTCGAAAACTGTGCCTACGGGCGCCGGGCACCACCGGTCGCGGTCACGGCTGATCCCAGGGATTCGACTCGCGCCTGAACTGCACCAAGTCGCTTCAAAGCCTCAGCATCAGTCGGACGTGTGTAGGCCACACTCGGTCTTCGCAAATCCACTCCACCTGCCGGCGCGTTCGTCTTCGCCCGGCAGAACACTGCGAGTGCAAGGCCAGCACCCAATACTCGTGTAGCCTTGGTCGTGTAGTGGATTGTACGGAATGCTCTCCGCCTCAATGAGCCCCCAAACTTCCTTCTTCGTCCAGTTCGCCAGCGGGCTGATTTTGACGAGGCCAAATTTTTTATCCCAGCCCACGATTGGCGCGCTGGCGCGATCAGGACTTTGGTCTCTGCGGATCGCACTGGCCCAAGCGTCAAATCCGACCGCCGCCTGTCGAAGAACGCGGATTTTTCGATCGAAGCAACAGCGGCTCGGATCCCGACTGTAGACCGGCCCCCCATTGGCTTTCTCATAGGCCTCTACCGTTAACTCGGGCTTTTTGAGTTCTACCTCAATGCCATAGCGTCGCCGGACTTCCTCGCGCAATTCCAAAGTCTCTTTAAACTGATACCCCGTGTCCAAATTGAAAATGGGAGTTTCCGGCGCGATTTGAGCCAGCATATGAATGATCGTCATTCCCTCCGGCCCAAACGCGGTTGCCATCGTGAACTTGGGCGCAAATCGATCGACTGCCCACTGCAAAATCTCCTGCGGTGAGGCACTTTCCAAACGCCCACTCTCGGCTGTTATCTCAGCCTGCAACTCCTCCGAAGGGACCTCCGCGGCAACCGACGGCGGTGACGCGGGCTCAAGCTCGTCCGGACGCAAGACCTTGAGCTGCGGCACATCTCCGATCTTTGCCCCATTTTCCATTGTTTTTCTCACTGACAACGCCATCCCAAGCCCTCTTTCGGTCCGCGTGGAAATCAACGACCGATATATACAATACCATTAATACCATTTTAGTCAAGTATCGATTCACTTCCTAACTATCGTCAATTTCCGGGCAGTTGCTTTAACCGTCGCCGCCCGGGTGACGTGGCGGCTAGCGTCCGTGGACGTAGCCGGTCGATGCGAGTTGGCGTAGCTTGGCGCCCTCGCGGGACCAAAGTCCGGTACGGCTGGTGAACACCCCACAAGGAATCGCGTTTTCCGCACCAACCAGCGCTTTTAACTTGTCGACTTCCTCGGGTGGCACAGCCAACAGCAATTCGAAGTCCTCGCCATCGCCCAGGGCGTGCTCTACCGGAGATTTTCCGCTTGTTTTCGCCAGCTCTCGCGCCGCCCCAGTGACAGGTACGGTGGCCAGGTCCAAGATGGCCCCGCAACTCGACGCGTCGCACATCCTCAGTAGATCGATACTCAGTCCGTCCGTAATGTC
Source organism: Pirellulaceae bacterium (assembly GCA_028281725.1). Classification (GTDB taxonomy): domain Bacteria; phylum Planctomycetota; class Planctomycetia; order Pirellulales; family Pirellulaceae; genus Aureliella. Next base: position 21,180 of record JANQJJ010000483.1, read on the forward strand.
CATGGCTGCATGCACATCGATCACGCCACGCAGGCTGGCCGCCAAATCCACCCGCGGATGGAAATCGAGATGCCTACCCGAAATACTTCCCCCCAAAGGCCCCGTCACGACGATCCAATCATCCGGTTGGGCGCCGCTACGCTTCCAGACGATATCTTGCCTAGTTCTGCCGACGGCCGTCATATGCAGAACGAGAGGCCCTTTCCAGCAGTTGGTGTCGCCACCGGCAAGTGCGACCGAGTACTCCTGCGCCGCTTCACAGACACCTTCATAAATCTCGGCAGCCAGCGTCTCGGTGTTGCCTTGCCCGCTCCTCTCGGGAAGACACATCGAAAGGAAAAGAGCGACCGGCTCGGCCGCCATGGCCGCGAGATCACTCAAGTTGACGCCGACGAGTTTCCGTCCAATGCGCCTCGGCTCCACTCGACTGCTCTCAAAATGAACGCCGTCCATCAGGCTGTCCGTCGTGATCACCACGTCGTTGCCATCGGTAGCCAGAACGGCCGCATCGTCACCGATCCCGAGTTTCACTTGCGGCAACCGCTTGGCCCGCATTTTTGCCCAAGCAACGAACGACTGTTCCACCCGGCTGCCTTTCAATCTTTTATTGTCAAGTCGCCCTCCGGCGCCCATTCACGCGACATTCTATCGGCTATGTTGGTTCTTTGAAGTCGGCGATCCTCTCACCCTCACAGCCAACGTGGACGAAAATCCCTACGAACCGCCTAAGCTCGACTCGGGCGCGGGTAGCCGGGGCTCAACAGGCCCGTTCAGCTTACCCGTTTCCCCGATAGTGGTACGCGTGGTGGGAGCGATCATGCTCATCACCACGGCCATCGCGTTGGTCGGCGACGGAATCCTGGGTGCCTCTCAGGTCATGCTGATCAGCGAATCGGAGATTTCACCGGCAAACCTTCTATCGCTCGTCACCACAACAATATGGCTCATCTGCCATCTTTTCGTTTTCAGTGGCTCTCTGGAGCTCATCCGCCTGCGCGGCTATCAAACAGCCTGGTTTGCCTCGGTTATGTGCTGCATTCCTTGCGTGTCTCCGCTCTTTCTTTGGGGCTTTGGTATCGGAATCGTTTCCGTGTTCTTACTACGCCAACCCGCGACCAAGGCGTTGTTCTCCAAATCCGACGGTTAGAGCGCACCATGGATTCTGTGGTGCGTCGCCCTCGCTCGGGTGGAGCAACGATTTCGTTGATTGGACGTGCACTGGGCTCATGCGGGGCGTACGAGAGCCGACAGCGCGCGATCCTACCTCATCAATCCGGAGCGACTGGTTTACAATTCCGAAGCCCGCCTTAGAAATCTCGCGTACTCGCTCTTCCCAGGAACCTCAGCTGCCATGCGTGTCGTTATTTTGGAAAACGCAGAACAGGTTAGTTCACGTGCTGCCGATATCTTTTGCGATCTCATCGGCGAAACCCCCGATGCGGTGCTGGGTCTGGCTACTGGCGGAACGCCACTGGGTACTTATCGAGAATTGGTGACCCGGTACCGAGGTGGAAAGGTCCGGTTTGCGGATGTGACGACCTTTAATCTCGATGAGTACGTTGGTTTGCCTCCGGAGCATTCCCAATCGTATCGAACTTTCATGCGAACGCATCTTTTTGATCAAGCCGACTTCTCCGACCGGCGGTGCCACCTGCCCGACGGAACGCTTGGCGACTACCAAAGGGCCTGCGAAGATTACGAGCGACAGATTGACAATGCGGGCGGCATTGATTTGCAAATCCTGGGAATTGGCACCGATGGTCACATTGCTTTTAACGAACCCGGCTCCTCCCTGGCCAGTCGAACGCGGATCAAGGCGCTCACCGAGCAAACTCGCTCGGACAACGCTCGCTTTTTCGACTCTCTCGACGCAGTACCCCGTCTAGCCATCACGATGGGCGTGGGCACAATCCTAGATGCCGAGCACGTCGTGCTGCTTGCCACCGGATCGAGTAAGGCTGCTGCAGTCCAGTCCTTCATCGAAGGCCCGGTAACGGCCCAAGTTCCCGCCTCGGCTTTGCAACTCCATCAGCGGGTGACGGTTCTGCTCGACCAAGCAGCAGCCAGCCGCTTAGTTCGCCAAGATTATTATCGCTATGTCGAGTCGATCCAAGCAGAAATCGAAGCAACCCACCAGACAGACCGCCCCTCGGAGGTCTAGGTTCGGAGGATTCACCGCCTGGCCTCAGGTCGATTCGCCCACCTAGGCTTCGCCAGAGTGGATCTCGGGACAGATCCACCCACATGCTTTGCTTCGCTACGGTGAGCCTGAGGACAAACCCACTACCAACTACGTGGGTCAGGATAGTTAATGCGCCGCGGCGCCCGCCCGCAGCGCCAACAGTTTCTTTTGGTACCTGCCCTGCACAACATCAACGACCACCAACACGGCAATCACGAAGTAGAACGTACTTTTGGCCATCGGCTCGACCCTGTGGCCAAAGAAACTCAGTTCCGCCAAATGCCCGCCTTCGGCTAACAACATCACTCCCACGATCAGCAGAATGAAGAGCCCTAGCACCTCGTACATCCGGTTCTTTTTGAGAAAGTTGGCAACTCGGTCTGAAAGCCAGATCATCATGCCGCCGCTAATGATGATCGCCGTTGCCATGACAATGAAGTTGTGTGTCAGGGCGATCGCACTCAGGATTGAATCGAACGAAAACACCAGATTCATGAGAATGATCCACATGATTGCCGCTCCGACTGATCGCTTGGGACCTGCCTGATGGTGCTCTCCCAAGTCTTCCATCGAGAGCATGTGAAAAATCTCTTTGACTGCCGTGTAAATGATGAAGACGCCGCCCACCAACACGATCAACGCGTGGACATTCATATCGATCGTGAAAAGGCCTTCCAGATGCAGGGCCAGGAATGGTGTTTTCAGCTTTTCGATGGCAAACATGACGATCAACAGAAGTAGCAAACGCAGCCCGATGGCCAGCCCGATTCCCCGATTCCGCACCATCGACTGCTTGTCTTCATCGACGCGTTTGGACTCAATCGAAATGTAGAGCAGATTGTCAAAACCGAGCACGGCCTGCAGCAAAATTAACATCACCAGCGTGAACAAACTCTGCAGCGTGAACAACCCCTCGAAGAATTGCATGGTAGTATCCTGCTCCGGAAGATCGAAGTTCATTTCTGAAAGCCGGTAGCATAGGTTGTTCCGATTTGGGTGCCTAGTGCGTCGTCTAGCCCCGGAATCTCCCCTGGCTCGCAAAACTCGTCCCGATCGCCCACAGAACAGGCTATGTGGCTGTGCGGGCTTGCAACTTGGAAAACGCCGAAGAGCAGGGGGACACCGGCAGCCTCACCGGCGGGACGATCCGTTACAATACCGACCTGTTTGAAACCAACTCTCGAAAGCCTGTCTCCATCGCGGTGAACGTCAACATGCGAATCCTCTCCCTCATCGTCCTGGGCTGCCTGCCCATGCTGCCCCAAGTCTGCCATGCGGAAACCAACAGGCCGAATTTTGTCTTCATTCTGGTCGACGATCTCGGTCGCCAAGACCTGACATGCGAAGGCAGTACGTTCTACGAAACTCCGAATATCGACCGACTGGCCGGCCGTTCCATGCGGTTCACCAACGGCTACGCGGCGTGTCAGGTCTGTAGCCCGTCGCGCGCCGCCATTCAGACCGGTAAGACTCCCGCGCGCGTCCAAATCACCGATTACATCAGTCCTGCCGGACACAACCAGCCCGAGCAATGGCGTCGCAACACCAAACTACTTCCGGCTCGTTTTGAAAAGCAACTGGCACTGGATGAAGTCACCGTAGCGGAGGCGCTCCGGCCGCTCGGCTACCACACGTTTTTCGCCGGCAAATGGCATCTCGGTGGCGCAGGCTTCCTGCCGACAGACCAAGGCTATGACATCAACCGCGGTGGTCACGAAGCAGGCACACCGCCGGGCGGCTACTTTGCACCCTACGAAAACCCAGCGCTCGAAGACGGTCCGGCCGGTGAACATCTGCCACTGCGACTGGGCCGGGAAACCGCCCGTTACATTCATAGCCAAGCGGGCAACGACCAACCTTTTTTTGCCATGCTTGCCTTTTACTCGGTCCATGGACCAATTCAGTCGACCCAGACGCTATGGAACAAGTACCAAGGTAAAGCCGAACAGATGGGTCTGGCCGTGCAGCGCGAGCGATTCATTTTTGACCGAACGCAAGAAGTTCGACAGGTCCAGGACAACCCGCTGTATGCCGGCATGATGGAGTCGCTCGACACGGCCGTCGGCACGGTACTCGATGCCCTGCAGGAGTCAGGTCAGGCCGACAACACAGTCGTGATCTTCACCTCGGACAACGGAGGCGTGTCATCGGGCGACGGCTACGCAACGGCCAGCCTTCCGCTGCGGGGCGGCAAGGGCCGGCAGTGGGAGGGCGGAATTCGGGAGCCCTACTACATCCACTGGCCGGGTGTGACCGATGGATCGAAGAACGAGACGTTCGCGACCGGCGTGGACTTCTTTCCGACCATCGTCGAACTGGCCGGCGGCACGCCAAATGCCCAAGAACTCGACGGCATCAGCCTCGTCCCAGTTCTCAAGGGGCAGGAGGTACCGGCTCGTCCTCTGTTTTGGCACTACCCACACTACGGCAATCAAGGTGGCGAGCCATCGGCGATCATGCGCAGCGGCGACTGGAAACTGATTCACTACTACGAAGATGGGCGAAACGAACTGTATGATCTAGCTCATGATATCGGTGAACAATCCGACCTGGCCTCCCAGAACCCTGCCCAAGTGCGAACCATGCTCACTCAGTTGAAGTCGTGGCTTGCTGACGTCGGTGCCCGCTTTCCATCTTCCAATCCGAAGTTCAACCAGGCGGCATACGAGCGGGGGCTGAAGCAGGCGCGGGAGGTAGGCATGAAGAAACGCGAGCGGGAACACGCTGCCTATCTCAAGCCCGACTTCTCTCCCCGCAAGGGCTGGTGGCAGGACATGGCTAAGAAGGTCTCGCGCGATTGAAGAGTCCCACCCAGTCCATGCCCGATCCGCACGACCTGCTCCGCGATGTTTTCGGCTTTCCAAGTTTTCGTGCAGCGCAGGCCGCCATCGTTGCTCGCATACTCGATGGCAAACATGCCCTCGTGATTATGCCGACCGGCGGAGGCAAGTCGCTGTGCTACCAGATCCCCGCACTGGCACTGGCCCTGGAATCAGGCACTGAGGGACCGCGCCCTCTGACGCTGGTCCTCTCTCCCCTGATCGCCCTAATGAAAGATCAGGTCGATGCCTTGACGGCGCGCGGTATCGACGCCAGCTTCATCAACTCGTCGCTTACCGGCAGCGAAAGGACCACGCGATATCAAGCCATCCAGGATGGTCGGTTTGAAATTCTGTACGTGACGCCCGAGCGATTTCGCAAACCAGATTTTCGGCAGGTTCTCTCGCGGCGACAGATTGTGTTGCTGGCCGTGGACGAGGCTCATTGCATCAGCCAGTGGGGCCACGACTTTCGCCCAGACTATACGCGGGTTCGCGAAATCCCCGAATCCATAGGCAATCCGACCACCATCGCTCTGACGGCCACGGCTACCAAGGACGTACAGCGAGACATCGTTCGCCAACTGGGATTATCAGAAGACGAGGTCGAGACGTTCCATGAGGGCATCGAACGCCCCAATTTGAAGCTGGACGTCGCCGAAGTCTGGGGAGACGACAACAAACTGGAGCACATCGCAGATGTCTTCGCTCACAATCCGGGTACCGGAATTATCTATTTCACCCTTATCAAAACGCTCACTCGTTTCAGTGAATTCTTCGAAGAAAAACGGCTGCCTCATCTTGTCTATCATGGCGAGCTGCCGCGGCGTGTCCGCCGCAGCATCCAGGAGCTGTTCACCAACGAACCTGACCAACTGGTACTCGCCACCAACGCCTTTGGCATGGGGATCGACAAACCAGACATTCGCTTCGTGATTCACGCTGATCTCCCCGGCTCGCTCGAATCCTACTACCAGGAAATTGGCCGCGCCGGCCGGGACGGAGCGCCCTCGCAGTGCCTGCTACTTTACGATCAAGCCGATCTGGCGACGCAGATGGAATTCCTCAGATGGAGCAACCCGGATGTGGACTTCTATGCGCGGCTACACGACTTTCTCACGCACGACGCCCAGTCGATCAACGCGTTTGGACTCGAGTGGCTCAGAGAAAAACTACACGCCAAGCAAAAACACGACCGCAGGCTGGAAACCGCCTTAGGCATGCTAGAGCGTTACGGGGTCGTGGAGGGCACGATTTCGCCGCTACGAATCGAGAGCGTGTCCGAGTTGCCCGCTGACCTGCGGAACGCGTCGGCACTAGCGGAGAAACTCGAGCGGGATCAACGTAAGCTACTAAGTCTCGTGCAGTTCGCGCGGACGCCCCAGGACCGAAGGGAGTACCTCCACGCGTATTTTTCTTAGGATCGTTACTGGCTTAGGCCACTTCCCAGGTATCGCCACCATGAAATAGGGCGTTCAAATCACCTCGGCCACGTTCCTCAACGGCCTGATCGATCTGACCGCGAATCTGATCTTCAAAAACCTCACTCGGCTGATCTCGAAAGACGCCGATGGGCTCGGGGAATTCGGGGTGTCGCATTCTGGCAAGAATATGCACGAGCACCGAATCACCCTGCTCGTCATGAAACAGCAGATCGTCGTGCGAAATCCCACTTGAAAGATCGACGATCTCCGGACGCAAGCCATTGAGCCGAATCCCTTTGTCTCGATTCTTGCCAAAAATCATCGGCTTGCCGTGCTCGAGTTCGAGCGTCGTGTCGGCTCGAGTGGACTTGTCTTGAGCGTAGCTCCACGCACCGTCGTTGAACACATTGCAGTTCTGATAAACTTCGACCACGGAAGTACCGCGATGCTGTGACGCCTGATACAGGGTCTTGGCCAAATGCTTAATGTGAGTGTCGATACTGCGAGCGATGAATTTGGCTTCTGCTCCCAAAGCCACCGAGATAGGATTCAGCGGATGGTCCACCGACCCGGTCGGCGTGCTCTTGGACAACTGCCCTTCGGGACTGGTTGGCGAGTACTGCCCTTTGGTCAAACCGTAAATGCGATTGTTAAACAAAACCAAAGTCACATCCAAGTTGCGCCTCAGCATGTGGATAAAATGGTTTCCACCAATGCTCAGTGCATCACCGTCGCCGGTAATCACAAAGACCTTGAGATCAGGACGCGATACCCGCAGCCCCGTAGCAAAGGCTGGCGCCCGACCATGAATACTGTGCATTCCGTAGGTATTCATATAGTAGGGAAATCGACTCGAACAGCCGATGCCCGAGATAAACACGATTTGTTCCAGCGGCAAACCCAGGTCGGGAAGCATCTTCTTCATTTGCGCCAGAATCGAATAATCCCCGCATCCGGGGCACCATCGAATATCTTGGTCGCTCGCAAAATCACTGGACTTTAGAACTGGCAGATCGGTACTCATACTTGCTCTTCTCGTTGGTTTGCGTCTCTGGTTTTGCGTCTCCGAACGAATCCCAGACAGACGGCTACCGTGTCCGGTTGGCGGAAACGAACGCCAAAAAATTATCCGGCGCGCGATTGCATTACCAATTTACTATCCTTTCCGGACGTCAGCTCCTGGATCTTCTCGAACAACTCGCCGACGGCAAACGGCTTACCTTGGACCTTATTGAACCCGACGGCATCGACCAGGTACCGGGCTCGAACCAGCATCTGCAACTGCCCCATGTTCAGCTCCGGAATCAAAACGGTTTCATAACGCCCAACAATCTCACCCAGGTTCGATGGAAATGGATTGAGATGTCGCAAGTGACAGTGGGCAACGCTTAGCCCCGCGTCAATCGCCTGCCGCACCGCCGTATGGCAGGCTCCATAGGTACCACCCCATGAGAGCACAAGTAACTCACCTTCCTCCGGTCCCATCACTTCCTGAGGCGGAATGACCTTGGCTATGCCAGCAACCTTTTCGGACCGAATATTGACCATTTTTTGGTGGTTGTCTGCATCGTAGCTGACGTCGCCGGTTCCATCCTGCTTTTCCAGGCCCCCCAAGCGGTGCATCAGTCCTGGTGTACCGGGTATGGCCCAAGGCCGTGCCAAATTCTCGTCGCGAGAATAGGGCATGAATTCCTGGTCGGTAGCCGACGGATGCTCGATCTTGATCTTTTCGATTTGGCTCAGGTCGGGAATCGCCCAGGGTTCGGCACCATTGGCGATATAGCCATCGGACAGGATGACCACGGGTACCATAAACTGGGTCGCGATGCGCCACGCCTCGATGGCAATATCGAAGCAATCCCCCGGACTGCAGGCTGCCAAGACGGGGACCGGTGCTTCCCCGTTGCGACCGAACAGCAATTGCAGCAGATCGGCTTGCTCTGTCTTGGTAGGTAGACCGGTGCTAGGACCGCCCCGCTGGACATCAATGACCAGCAGGGGGAGCTCGATCATCACCGCCAGTCCCATCGCCTCGGCCTTCAGCGCGATGCCCGGACCACTGCTGGTGGTAACCGCCATCGAACCCCCGTAGGCTGCGCCAATCGCCGCACAAACCGCGGCGATCTCGTCTTCGGCCTGCAACGTACAAACACCAAAATTCTTGTACTTGCACAGCTCATGCAAGATATCACTGGCCGGGGTGATTGGATACGAACCGTAGAACAACTCCTTGTCGCTCAATTGAGCAGCCGTCATCAGCCCCCAGGCCAACGCCTGGTTCCCCATGATGTTGCGATAGGTTCCGGCCGGCAACGTGGCCGATTCGACTTGATAGGAAGCGCCCAGCAGTTCCGTGGTTTCACCAAAGGCCCAACCCGCCTGCAGCGCCCTCTCGTTCGCCTCTTGGATCTGCGGCAGTTTCGCGAACTTGCCTTTAATGAACCGAAGCGTGGCTTCCATATCGCGACCGTAGAGCCAGTAGATGAGTCCCATCGCAAAAAAGTTGCGGCAGCGATCGGACTCTTTGACACTCAGCCCCAGCTCGGAAACCGCATCGCGGGTCAGCTGGGTCATCGGTACCTTGGCTACGCGGTAGTTCTCAACCCAGGGTTCTTCTAGTGGGTTGGCTTTCAAGTTTGCTAGCTTGAGATCCTTGTCTTCAAAACTATTCTCATTGACGATCAACAAGCCACCCTGGCGAAGGTCACTGACGTTGGTCACCAACGCGGCCGGATTCATCGCAACCAGAGCGTCCAACGTGTCGCCTGGCGTGTGCACCTCGTGCGAAGCAAACTGGACCTGAAATCCGCTGACACCAGCCTGGGTCCCGCGTGGAGCCCGGATCTCAGCCGGGAAGTCCGGAAAGGTCGCAACATCATTTCCGGAAAGGGCCGAAGTGTTGGTCAGCTGGGTTCCCAACAGCTGCATTCCGTCACCGGAGTCTCCAGCCAATCGTACGGTTATTCCACTAACTACCTGGACTTGCTTGGCGGAATCCGCCTGCGGAGTGTCGGTCGACATTCAGAGAGTACCTTGATGGATACCAGTCTTGTTGAAGTTGAGGCAGTTAGCGGCTGTTGCACGCAGTTTTTTGCAGAATGCAAGGGTTGTATCGAATATTCAACCCCGGCGGGTACACTCAAATTCTACAAATGCGCGGCCGTTTGGGTATGCCATTGTTCCCAAATTGCCAACGCTTTTTGCCCAGTTTCGTCTCCCAGCCGCAAAAAAACTCGTGACAACTACCGTACACCGAAGACAGTTACCCAGATGGGAACAAATCGGGGGCCGGCCTGCCGGAGTCCGGTTCGCGCCCCCAAGGCGGTTCGAATCGATGAAAAATTGACGTCCGCTCCCTCGGCGTGCCCAGCCAGCGAAGCCGCCAAGCTCCTTTGCGGGAGACCGCTTTGCTACTAAAGCTTCCCAGGTCCGTGGCTCCGAGCTGGAGCCACGCGCGTCTCTTATTTGAGCCCCATACCCAACCGCTTCGGCCACTCCGAAAGCACCTGTTACAAATCGTCTAGCAGCTCGACCGCCTGGAACTTGTTGCCTTCCAGCATCGACAAACTGGCTCCACCACCGGTGCTGATGTGCGTTACCCGATCGGCGAACCCGAGCTGATCAATGGCCGCCGCGGAGTCTCCACCGCCGATGATACTGGTCGCGTCGCTGTCAGCGATGGCCTTGGCGACCGTCTTGGTTCCCTCGTCAAAGGGTGGCATCTCAAACACGCCCATGGGCCCATTCCAGACGACGGTCTTTGCGTTTTTGAGCAACTGAGCATACTTCTGTGCCGTTTCCGGACCGATATCGAGCCCCTCCCAACCATCGGGAACCTCTCCGGCTTGGACAACCTGCTTGCGGCAATCACTGGAAAAGTCATCGCCGCAATGCGTATCCACGGGCAACAGCAGTTTCTCGCCGCCTTGGGCAATCAGCTCCGCAGCCAGCGCGACCCGATCTTCCTCAACCAGACTCTTACCGACCTTCCCGCCGGTGGCCAAGGAGAACGTGTACGCCATCGCGCCACCGATGAGGACGTGATCGCAAATCCCCAGCAGGTTGTTAATCACGTTGATCTTGTCACTCACCTTGGCGCCACCCAGAATCGCGATGAACGGTCTTTGAGGCTTGGCAATCGTATCGCTCAGATACTGGATCTCTTTGGCCACGAGATGGCCGACCACCTTGGGTTTGTCGCCCATCGCTTGCGGGACAGCAACCATCGACGCGTCGGCACGATGGCAGGTGCCGAAGGCATCGTTGCAATAGACGTCGGCCCAGCCCGCCAGAATTTTCGCGAACTCCGCATCCCCAGCCTTCTCCCCCGCATTGAAGCGCAGGTTCTCAAGCACGACGACGTCGCCATCGCCGAGCGCCTTGATCTTCGATTCAGCATCCTCGCCCACGGTGTCGGCGGCAAAGGCCACCGTCTTCTGTAGCAGTTCCCCAAGCCGCGTCGCCACGGCTGACAAAGTGAATTTTGGCTCGACTCCCGTTCCCTTGGGCCGCCCCAGGTGACTCATCAATACCAACCGCCCGCCGCGACTGATGACCGACTCAATCGAGGGTAATGCCATACGGATTCGCCGATCGTCGGTGATCTTTCCGGCATCGTCTTGAGGAACATTGAAGTCCACGCGCATCAGGACAATTTTGCCCTGGGGGTCAATATCAGCGATAGTTTTCTTGGCCATGATCTTTCTTCGACTAACGAATGGTTAGGTTGTGGGGCACATCAGATGGAAATGGTTGGACCGGCGTTTTTTCCTGCGTGACTGATTTTTCCGCAGACCGCCCTTATCTTCCGTAGCGCTGATCCTATTTTCCGGCGGCTTACCCTTGGAAAAATACCTGCGGTGCAGGCCCGCGTGCCGGAGCGGCTCGCACGGGAATCAGAATTATCGACAGCCTCGACGCTCTGTCGAGTAGCCTCGACGCAGGTACCTCATAGCCACGCTACGCCGTGATGCCAATGAGCGTGGGGGAGGGGGAGGTCAGTCGTCATGCGACTGAGAGGGGGGCTCCTGCGATTTTTGCAACACGTTCTGAGTGGTCGCCGCTTCCATGATGCGTTGCTCGGTCGCTTCTTGTCGCGAAAACTCGCCGGTGATCACGCCCTCACTGAGTACCAGGATACGATCGCTGACGGTCAGCAACTCGGGCAATTCGGAGGAGGTAACGATAATGGCCATGCCTTCGGCTGCCCATTGTTCCATCAACCGATACAGCTCCGCCTTGGCCCCCACATCCACACCCCGCGTCGGATCGTCCAACAGCAATACCTTGGGCTCGGTCAGCAGCCAGCGACCGAGTATCGTCTTTTGCTGATTGCCGCCACTGAGACTGGTAATCGCGGCCCGAGCACCGGCAGTCTTGACGCGCAGTCGATCGATCGTGTCGGCCACCAGCGTCTGCTCGCCCCGTGACCTGAGAAATCCGGCGGATGTCATTTTGCCCAACGTGCAGATACTGATGTTTTCCCCGACCGACAATTCCGCAAAAATCCCGAGCCTTTTCCGGTCTTCGCTCACCATGGCAATGCCGGCCCGCCGCGCTTCGCTCGGATGAGAGAAGCGCACCGCCCGCCCCTCGACCAGGATTTGTCCTTGCGGTGTCTCGTCAGCGGCACCGAAGAGGCATTCGAGCAGCTCAGTTCGCCCAGCTCCCATGAGACCGGCCAGCCCCAGGATCTCGCCTCGGCGCAGCCGAAAGGAAATGTCTTGCAGTCGCCAGGCCCGCGCGTGCCCAGGCCATGGTAAAGACAGGCTCTTCGCTTCGAGCACCACGTCGCCTATGGAGCGGTTTGTGTCCTGTCTGGAGGTATCGATTTCGCGGCCTACCATGAGGTGCGTGACCTCACGTGCGTCGGTTTCGGAAGCGCTGAGCGTACGTACCAGTTTGCCATCGCGTAGCACCGTGATCCGATCCGATAGCCGAAACACCTCATCCATTTTGTGAGAAATGTAAAGAATGGTAACGCCCGAACGGCGTAGGCGGTCTATGACTCGGTAAAGCCTCTCCACCTCCGATTCCGTCAGCGCGCTGGTCGGTTCATCCATGATCAAGATGTCTGTCTTCAGCGAGAGCGCCTTCGCGATTTCCAGCAGCTGTTGATCTCCGACACGCAGGGACCCTGCCAGCGTCCTGGGGTCGATCGTGCATTCGAGTTGCTCAAGCAACTCGCGGGCGGCGGTCTCCATCGCGCGATCATTGATGAATCCCAGGGCACCGCGCTTCTCTCTGCCGAGGAAGATGTTCGATGCGGCGGAAAGCTCTTCCACCAAGTTCAGCTCTTGGTGGATGATACTGATACCCGCAGACTCGGCGTCGCGGGTACGTCTAAACGCGACTGGCGTACCCTTGATGCTCAGGCTGCCTTCGTAGGATGTCTCGACGCCCGAAAGCAATTTCATCAGCGTGCTTTTGCCCGCACCATTCTCTCCGCAGATCGAATGCAGTTCCCCGTGAGCAATGCTCAGCGACACGTCCTCTAAGGCCACCACTCCCGGAAAGCGTTTGGTGATCGACTCGATTTGAATGATTGGTTGCGTCATTTCGAATGGCCACCGCTGCTAACTTTCGCACGGCTGGCCACATCGGCTCCCACCTTCAAAATGGCCAAGACCACCAAGGTCGTCGCCGCCGCCGTCAACGGCAGGACCACTCCTCCGTCGGGCATTAGCAGACTCGCACCGACCGCTGCGGCAATGATCGGAATGGTAACGACCCCCAGCATGCCGGGGAAAAACTGCTTCTTCCAACCACCTTTTTGTCCACTCAGCTGGTTGAAGGCGACGGCTAGCACTACCAGCAACCCGACGATTAGCCCTTCGTAATCGCTTGAGCCCGAGCCGATCAGTTTGGCAACCGCATCAATGACCACGCGCAGGAACAACGCTCCGAGTATCACTCCGGTGATGCGTCCCACACCGCCTTGCAAACTACATCCACCCACCACGGCCGCGGCGATCGCAAAAAGCTCGTACCCGACGCCCTGCGTCTGCGGATCCGAAGAACCCACTTCACTGCTGAACAAGATACCGGCAATCGCTGCGGTCATCGTACCGATGCAATAAGCTAGCCACTTGAGTCGTTCGGTACGAATACCACTCAGCTTGGCCGCCTGCTCGTTGCCGCCCATCGCATACAGATGTCGGCCGACAACCGTTTTGTTCATTAAAATCCAGGCTAGACCGGCGATCACCAGAAAAATCAGCAGGGGAATCCACCACTCCCGCCCAAGTATGCCGAACGTTCTGTCTTGGATGTTGATCTTGAACGATTGCTGGCCAAGCCAGGCCGTCACCGCTTCGGTGGAAATCAAGGCCAGGCTTCGCAGGCCGACCAACGAGGCCAGCGTGGCGACAAATGGTGGCAAGCCGACAATTGTGATCAGCCAAGTATGTAAGGTGCCAACCAGAATTCCCGCCAACAACGTACAAAGGACGCCCACCACGATTAACCAGTTCGGAATCGACGCGGTCGGGTCGTCGGCCTCCGGGTAAATGGCATGGGCCACCACACTGATGACCATACAGCATATCATGCCACCGAAGGCAATCATCGAACCGCTACTAAGATCGATTCCACCGGAGATAATCACAATCGCGGCGCCTATCGCGAAAATTCCCAGCATAGACGCGTAGCGCACAATCTGAGCCGCGTTGTACTGAAAACGCAGCACGTAGGCATCGTTGACGATTGCCGTCAGTCCAAAGACAACCACACATCCGGCCAGCAGCACGATTTCCGTCAAGTGCCGTGAAACGAATTGTCCAACCAGACTACTGCTCGTCGAATCGCTTTTCATCGCAGACCAACCGGAAGAGAACGTATCAATCGGTGCTGACGAACCATGAGGGAATTCTGCTTGCCGGCGCGAGCCCGCACCAGCGCGGGCAGTCAGCTACCCTGCAGATTGCGTTCAGCCAGCCAAGCATTAAACTGCTCAGCAGTAAAAAACTGCGTTTCAGCAGCAAACATCTCAGGCTTCAGCGGAGAATCCTCTCCCGGCACGACCACCCGAAGCTCGGTCGTGAGGATATCGTTGCCGTCGGCCAACTCCGGATACATCTGATCGATGGTCGGCTGATCATCCACTACCAGGGCTTTCATTAGCTTAGTTCCAAGGTAGCCCATTTGATACGGGTTCTGCACCACCATCGCATCGATCATGCCATCGTTCATGTGCTGGATGGCCTTGGGCGCGGCATCAAATACGACGATCGCGGTCTGATCACGAATCCCGTTCTCCTTGACGACCTCGACAATGGCGTGCGCATTGTAAGCCCAGATGCCGACCAGAGTATCGATCTCCGGGTGGTTCTGAAGAGCATTGCGGACGTTGGCCTGAGCCTTCGTAAGATCCATATTGTCGAACAGGCCGTCTGCTTTGGTAAATGAATCACCGGCGCCGGTAGCGAATCCAGTGGTACGTTCGATGACGTTGGCCGCAGACGCCAAGCCATAAAACGTGGCGTAGGTAGCCCCGTCGGGTCGCAGCCCCCTGGCAGCCTTGCCCAGCTCTTGCCCACCGATGATGTTGTCCGTTCCGAGGTAAGCAAACCGACTGTCGCGATACTGGTCACGATTGATATCGGAATCAATCGTAATCACCTTCACACCCGAGGCGTCCAACTGCCGCATCGCGTCGGCCAGCGCCGAGTTATCCGCGTCGGTTACGGAAATAGCCACCGCAGCGATATCCGTTTGTCCGGCGTACTGCTTCAGTTTGTCAATCTGGCCTTTGGCGGTGCCGTCATTCTTATCCATCTCCACCCGCAGGCCGACCGATGCTAAATCGAAGTCCTCCGCGGCTTTTTCCATTCCGGTGCGCATCGCATCCCAAAAAGGATCGTCGCCGTTGGTCAACAGAATGACTCGCTTTTCTTTGCCGCCCCCGCTCGAAGATGACGACGTGGGCCGGCAACCGGAAAAGAGTAGGGCCGAAGTCAGCACCAATCCAACGATGAGAGAACGTCGCAACAAACTACTGGCCAGCATGGCTCTTGATCCGTTGTTGAGGGCTTAATGAGGCGGAAAACGAGGCCCTAGATTCTAAGTTCCCGTACGTTGTCGAGCAACAACCAAACCAGATTGTCCGTCCTTTCTCGGGCTCGCCCGCCAGCTCTACCAGGCTTGTCCGCCGGGTCCTCCACGCCTTAAGAGAAAAACGGTCCCAAGCTTTCGAGAAAAAGCCGCCCCGGCGCAGAAACGACCTGCGAACATCGCCGATCTGGCAAGTCGTCTCGTCGCTGGCGTTTCGCGTCCGCCCGGTGCAAGAGGCGCAGCTTCAAAACTAGCGTTTGGGCTTGGCGGGAGCGCAAAAGCGGGAGATTCAAAAAAAGTACGCCCATCCACGCTGCGGACTTGGCGATGAGTCTTTAACTACCCAGCTGGACCTTCACGCCGGTTCGGGCTGATTCGTAAATCGCCAGTATCAGCTCGACGCTCCGTCGCCCCTCCAGGCCGTCGATCAGCGGAGCCCGTTCCGAGCGTATGGCCTCCAAGAAGTCTTCGAACAATTCGGTATGAGCCTGGTGACCAATGGCGGCGGGGTCCGCGGCGCCGCCACCCGTCTTGGTACGTCCGAGCATCTCCTCGCGTAGTGTTTCGTCTTCCGCGACGGCTTCGGCAAACTCCCACTTAACAATGTCCTCTTCCTCGAGGATCGCAGTGCCCTGGGAACCCGACAGTTCGATTCGTTTGAGTGAACCGGGAAATCCAGCCGTCGTCGCCTCGATGACACCCAATGCCCCGCTAGCGAAACGTATGGTCGCGGTGGCCACATCTTCGACTTCGATTCGCTCGTGCGCCAAAGTTGCGGTGTGTGCCATCACTTCCACTGCCGGTCCCATGAGCCACAACAGCAGATCGACACTATGAATGGCCTGATTCATCAGCGCTCCTCCGCCGTCAAGCTCCCAGGTTCCCCGCCAAGCGCCACTATCGTAGTACTCCTGGGTACGAAACCACTTGACGTACGCATCGCCCAGAGCCAACTTGCCGAAGCGTCCCGCGTCCACGGCTTGCTTCATCAGTCGGCTTGAGCGATGAAAGCGTGAGGGAAAGATCGTCGCCAGCAGGACGTTCGCTTCGGCGCACGCGTCGATCATACGATCGCAGCGCTCGAGCGTGACGTCCAACGGTTTCTCGACGACGACATGTTTGCCAGCCTTGGCGGCGGCCAAACAGGGTTCCATGTGGGCTCCACTGGGAGAGCAAATCGTGACCACGTCCAGGTCATCGAGGGCCAACATGGCTTCTAGGTCGGTAAACGCCTGGCCGCCGAATTCCGCCGCCAGCGATTCGGCCTTGGGCGCCGTCCGGTTGTAGCAGGCGACTAGGTTCGCGTCCTCAATATCCGCAATAGCCCGCGCGTGGAAATTGGCAATCATTCCACAACCGATAATCCCGAAGCCAGTCGCCATAAATCAGTGCTCCTATCTGCCTAGGTAAAAGATTGGTTCCAGTGAGCCGGATCGAACCGTTTAACTCGGATCGACGTCACATAATCCCAGCGGCATGTCGTTCCTGGGATCTTGGACCCTCAATGCCCGCTTGCCGGAAAAAATATGATATAGCGGATCGCCTACAAACTCAGCCCGCCATCCTCGCAAGAGATTCGGATAGGCGTCATCGCTCTCGTCCAGCTGTTGCCCCTCGAGCCAATACGACGCGAGTTTGCCCACGTCATCGGAAGTCCCAACGATGGCTGGGGCAATGCTATTGCTTCTACACAAGTAAGACATGGCCGCCGCCAAAAACTGCTGTAGCAAAGCCGGAGGGCGCGAACGTTTTGCCTGGCCGCTCCAGGGTGTATCCGGAACCTGCCCGGCCAGGCCTGCCGAAATGCAGTTGGCTATCTCGGGAATGAATCGCTGAAATCCAGC
>JANQJJ010000506.1 GCA_028281725.1 Pirellulaceae bacterium
GGAGCCGGTTACCAACGCGGTATGAAACGGACAGAAGTCAGGCCCCATGATCTGAGTGTCGCCAAGCGTGGCATAAAAATTTTGTCCATGAGGGTCGTCCAGCGGTGACCACTTCCTAAGGCAAGTATTCGCCCAGGTGACGACCATCTCCGCATTGACCAACGCCACGCCATCCGGCATACCATCCAAGATTCGTTCGCTTTGCAGAAGACGGATCACGCCTTCATCTGCACCGATCTCCTCACCATCAAGAAACACGCCGCGATACTGGCCGCGAGACAGTCGGGATATCGCCTCGACCGGACTTCCTACCTCTTCGATCTCTGACCGATCAGAAAGGCAAAGCGCCTGATCACGAACGGATTGATCGCCGCGCGAATTCGCATGCGAGCGTATCGAAAGGATCTTTTGCGGAGTAGACAATCCAATGCTCCTGCCAATTAAGACATTGAATCACCAACGACTACGGCGGGGTGTGATGCGGCGCCGGCGATCATTGTCGAGCGAACCCGGACGGTTCTTGACCTATAACCTAAGTATACGAATCGGCAGTTTACGCAGCAACGGCAAGAGAATCTGAACAGTTTCGCAGCACGCTCAATATCCGTACTGCCCGCTGGAGTCTCTCAACGCGTAATCTCACCAAACCTAACAATAGCAGGTCTGCCCGCATACGAAACAACTGGCCCGGTCTGCCCACTACGGTTTGACGCATAAGCACAAAACTTTTGGTTTCCATCGCGACAACTACAATCGCTAAAGCCGACACGCCGCCGCGCTAAACATCTTCGTTGGAACTTCACGCCCTGTCCAATCCAGCCGGCGGCCGTGGATCCATACGCCGAAGAGCGCACCGCCGGGCAGCGCTCCATTACCGATTGGCTTGCGGCGAGTGTGGGACCGCTGCCCGCCAGGTATCGCGCCCGGGGCGGTCCCGTGGCAGCGCAGAAATGCTCCAAGGCCACGCCGACTAGCGAAGTCGTCTTCGCCATTGGGACTGCCTTGCGGACTCGCGCTGCGGCAAACCGCACTTGCACCTCCTCGGTTCTTCAGCAGCGGGTTTCAAAATAGATTTCCCCCCACCGGCTCGCCAACCCGCTGCGCGTGCGCCCGCTCGCCCACCTCCCCCCGTGAACGCGGGCGGAGGTCAGTCATAATGCGACTGGGAGGGGGGCTTCTTCGATTTTTGAAACGCGTCACTTAGAAAAGACCTTCGTGCTCGCGGTAGCGATTTCTGGGCGTTGACTCTAACGCTTAGGGTAATGAGAAAAAATGCGGGAAATAGTCCAGTCAAACACTCGCGGACCGAACCAAATTAGCTAAACTCTCTAGACGCTGGCACTACCACACACAACAGGGGGGCTGTGAGCAGGCATGACTTCTAAATCCCCCCATGATTTACGTGAACCCCCAGGGGGTTAGGTGAACCAGCCACATTCAAGCTGAGAGCCAATGCGAGGTGCATTGGACGTGTCCGGGCTGGCCCATCGGCCAAATTGGTTCCTCGAGAGGAGATCCTCATGAAGTTTCGCCCGTTTTTTGCTTTGATGGGGTTAGCCGCCATGTGCGTAGCTAGCACTGTCCAAGCCCAGTGCGGCAGCTGTGGTGGCTGCGGCGACTGTGGCAGCCAAGCCGTTGCGAGCGGCTGTGGTGATGGTTGCGGTACCACTTACGTGACCAAGACAGTTATGGTCCCTCAGTACGTAACTGAGGCGCAGACGGTTACCGTCACCGAGATGCAGCAGGAAACTCGTCAGCGCAGTTACACTGTGGTGAAGTGCGTTCCTCGCCAAGAGACCCGGACTCAGACTGTCACGAAATGGGTACCTCGCCAGGTGACCAAGACCGAAACCTACACGGCCATGGTACCGAAGAAGGAAACCAAGACCTACACGGTTCAGGTGCCCGTCACGACGCAAGTCGAGAAGTCGTACACGGTGAATGTTCCCAAGATGGAAACGGTTGAAGTTCCCTACACCGTTCAGGTTCCCGTCTACGAGGACGTCGAAGTTCCTTACACCGTTTCGGTCCCTTACCCAGAGACCGTCACTCGCAAGTACATGGTGAACGTGCCTTACACCGATACGGTTGAGCGAAGCTACACGGTCTGCGTTCCCTATGTCGAACACGTCGAAAAAACCTACTCAGTTCGAGTTCCTTATACCGAAACATCTGAGCAAACCTACTACGTTCGAGTTCCTTATCAAGAAACGGTGACGGCGACTCGTACCGTTTGCCATCGTGTTCCAGTGACCGAGTATCGCACGGTAACGCAGGACATGGGCTGCTACCAGACCCAGCACGTTGAAGTCCCATGCAGTTCAGGCGGCAGTTCTTGTGGCGGGTGCGGCAGCTGTGGCGGATGTGCTCCGGCGACGACGACCGTTTGTCGGCGTGTTTGGGTACCTAACATCGTTACCAAGCAAGTTCCTTGCACAACTTACAAGATCAAAAAAGTCCAGCAGCCTTGTACCTACACGGTTACCAAATGCCGCGTTGAAGCTCGGACTCGTCCTGTAACCGTCACCAAGTGCCGAATTGAACAACGCACGTGCACCGTTCCTGTGACACGCACCCGTCAAGAAACGCGGACCTGTCAGGTCCAGGTTCGACGATGCCGTCAAGAAGAGCGCACTCAGGAGTGTCAGGTCACCAAGTACAAGACCGAGCAGCGAACACGTACCGTTAGGAAGTGCAGCTACAAGACCGAGACTCGGACTTGTCAGAAGCAGGTTTGCAAGATGGTTCAAGAAACTCGGACTTGC
Organism: Pirellulaceae bacterium; assembly: GCA_028281725.1. Lineage (GTDB taxonomy): Bacteria > Planctomycetota > Planctomycetia > Pirellulales > Pirellulaceae > Aureliella. The sequence goes on from JANQJJ010000506.1 coordinate 2,766, forward strand.
ATGGTTCCTCACACAACGATGACGACGGAATCCAGAGAGTGTGAAGTCACGGTCATGGTTCCCGAGGAGAAGACTCGCGAGTACACGGTCACTGAGTGCGACGAAGTCCAAGAGGAACAAGAGTACGTGGTAACCGTCGTCGACCGCGTTCCGGAGACCAGAACTGAGGACTACACCGTTTGTGTACCGGTACAGGTCGAGAAGGAAGTCCAAGTTCGCAAGTGTGTCATGACGCCTCAAACGGTAACGGTTCCCGTGAGTACCGGTTGTGGCGGCGCCGTGAGTGCCTGCGGTGGCTGTGGTGCGACGGTCAGCACCGGCTGCGGCGGTTGCGGATGCTAACATCGGTCGCTCCAGCCTCGAGCTGCAGCGAGCTCTAAATCTCAGGCCGGTATTCCACGCGAATGCCGGCCTTTTTTCGTTTGGAAACTGCCCAAGCCGATCGCGATTCTCAAGGGCGGCTCCCGGCGGCCCGCCGGATTTCGAAACCCGCCTTGCGGTCGCCTCATCATTTCAAGGCGCGGGATGCTGCCGAACCGCCTGGGCTAGATGCATGACCGAGCCGGGCATCTTTGATTTTTATGGGGCGCGTGCTGTAAGGTAGAGCCTATCTCCCGGAGTGTACTATCACGGAGCACACGCATGGCGAATTTTCCAGAAACTCGAATCAGCCTGATCCTACGGCTCGGCCAGGCTGCCGACGTTCAGGCCTGGCAAGAGTTCACCGATGTCTACGCTCCAACTCTGTACCGGCTGGCGCTGCGCAAGGGCCTGCAACCAGCCGACGCCGAAGATGTCACGCAAGAAATCCTCTTTGGAGTCGCTCGCGCGGTCGAACGTTTTCAGCCTGATGCGTCACGCGCCCGATTTCGGACTTGGCTCAGTCGCATTGCCCGCAACCTGCTGGCCGACTTCTGTACCGGCCGCGCCAAACGTCCCATTTCCCAAGCCTTGTCCGACAGTTGGCTCGAGCACGCCTGCCAGGCGCCAAAGATGCCCCTGGAAATGGACGCACCTTTTGAACAGGAATATCGCACCGCGCTGTTTCGGCTGGCTGCTCGGCGAATCCGGCAGCGCGTCGCCCAGACGACTTGGCAGGCCTTCGAGGCGACTGCCATTGATGGTCAGCCTGCAGAGGAGGTTGCGGAGCGTCTGGGGCTGTCGCTCGGCGGCCTCTACGTCGCTCGCTGCCGCGTCTTGAAGATGCTCAGAATCGAAGTCCAAGAGCTCGAGCGCGCCCAATGCGGAGACCATGATCCAGTTGAGGGGAGACAATCGTGACCGGCAATGAATTCCGATGCCCCGACGTCGAGCAGTTGGCGGAATGCCTCGACCCCTTGTCAGGGGAAGACGTGCACTTGCAGGAGCATCTGGAAAGTTGCTCTCAATGCCGCGATACGCTCTGTCACTTGGCGGGAGAAGCAACTTGGTGGGAAGATGCCCAAGACCGACTCTCGGGCTCGGATGACGCTGCCGCCGCTAGAATCGCCCGGTCGGTCTGCGCGCTGTCGTGTGACGACGGCCTGGATGGATCGGAAGATCCGCTAAGGGAGCATGAAACGGAGCAATTGCAGAAGATGCTCCAGCCGGCGAGTCATCCGGAGTTGCTCGGACGCGTGGATCGCTATGAGTTAGAACAAATGGTAGGGCGCGGGGGAATGGGCCTGGTGTTCCGGGCACGCGACACCGAGCTGCATCGCGTCGTCGCCGTAAAAACTCTGGCGATTCACCTGATTCCGCTCGGTTCGGCCCGGGAGCGGTTTATCCGAGAAGCTCGTGCCAGCGCGTCGCTGACGCACCCGCATATCGTTCCGGTTCACGACGTAATTACCGAGGGCCCCGTACCGGCGCTGGTCATGCAGTATATTGCCGGCCCCACCCTAGAAAGTTGGCTTCGCGAGCGGGGACCGATGCGCTGGCAGGACGCGTTGCAGATTGCCATTCAGTTGGCCGACGCGCTCGCGGTGGCTCATCAGCAGGGGCTGGTGCATCGCGATATCAAACCCGGTAACGTCTTACTGGAAGCCGATGGGTCGAGAGCCTTGCTAAGTGATTTCGGCCTGGTGCGGGCACTCGATGATGCCACGCTCACCCGTAGCGGAGTTCTGGCCGGTACGCCGGACTACATGTCTCCGGATCAAGCACGCGGACAGGCCGTCGATCGGCGTAGCGACCTGTTTTCCCTGGGATCCCTGCTCTACGCCATGCTGACCGGGCATCCGCCATTTCGCGCGGCCGACCCGATGGCCATCATGAATCGGATCTGCCACCAGCGGCATCGGCCCATCGCCGAACTCCAACGGGAGGTTCCGGTGGAGGTCGGACGACTGGTCGATAAGCTGCTTTCGAAGGAGCCTAAAAGACGGTTTTCGTCCGCGGAGAACCTGCGCGATGACTTGCAGCGGCTTGCTGGCGCTCCTCGACATGTCCGCCACCGTTTCGCCGAGCCCAGGAAGTGGGCTTTGGTGGCGGCCGCTGCGCTGGTCACCCTCGTGACCTGGGGCGCCTTGTCCGGCAGGCTGGGAACGCACCGGTTAGGAAGCCGTCAGCAGACGCCGGGCGCGATTTCCTCAAGCGGCCAACGATTCGGAGAGAGCCCTCTCGGCACCTCCACAGGCCAGTTGCAACACAGGAGTTCATTGGCTGCCCCTGAAGCCAACGGAACTGTGACTGCCGGATTTATTGAACTTCGCAAGCTTGACCAGCTACTCGAGCGCCTCGATCACGACTCGGCTCGTGTGCTTGAGTCGTATGCTCCCCCGTCTCCGGCACAGATCCTCAGCGGCCCCCCTCCGCTGATCGATATCAACCAACAAGTGAATCATATCAAAGCAGACCTCTCCCGATTGGAAGCCGAGGTCCAACAAGGCTCTTTTGAATGACAGACCGTCTCATCTTGTAACCGCGTCTCTTTTTGAAGGAAACGATCATGAAACCTACCATTTTTTTGGGCTGCATCCTGGCTAGTTCCATCATGCTGAGTGGCTGGATAACGTCTTCGTGCAGCGCCGTGAACCAAGGAGGTGGCTACGGCGGTATGGGTATGGGGGATGGTGGTATGGGGTACGGCGAGGCTTATGGGCCGGCGCCGCCGCTGAAGTTCCTCATCCGTGAGGGCAAGACAGAACGCGGCAACACCAAGCTCAAGCAGCTGACGGCCAGTCGGGTTCTCGGTTTTCAGTATCAGCTCGGCACGTTGACACCCAACGCATTTTCGCTGAGTCAATCCGAAGATGGCGGTGGCTATGGCGAAGCCATGTATGGTGGCGAAATGGGAGGTGGCTATGGCGAAATGGGAGGTGGTTATGACGAAATGGGTGGCTACGGCGGCATGGCAGCAGGCTATGGCGACATGGGAGGCTACGGGAGTGGAGCGCCCGGGGCCCGCCCCAGTCAGAGCTTGGTGATCTACGCATACGTCTTCGACAAGGAGCGGGTCGATGGCCGAACCCGGATCGAATTGGTCACCCACGCGCCGAACGGTCATGCTCCGGAAATGACGCGAGGCGGTGGCGGATTGCCTGGTGGTTTGGACGGAGGATACGGTGGAGACTTCGGCTCAGAGGGCGGCGGCGAAGGCTACGGTGAAGACTTCGGTGGCGGCGATTTCGGTGACGACGGCGGGGAAGGCTTTGGGGCGGCTCCCCTCCCGCAGTTCGTCCGCCTATCGGCGCTCGTGGCCCAAGATGCTGCCGGAGCCAAGAAAAAGCACCCCACGCTGACTCAACCGGAGCTGCGAATCGTTTCCGACACGATTCGTCAGAAAATCTGGAAAGCAGATGCCGTCAAATCCTTGAACCAGCGGCTTGAGGACCCCGAGGCGGTCAGTCAGACCGAGCGTTTGCTCAAGGAGCTGCTCTCCGAAGAGTACGAAACGCAGCTGGCCCGGCAAGAAATCGAAGTTCAGCAGATCGAAAGCCGAGTCAAGAAGCTGCGCAATGAACTGGCGCGACGCCGGGCGGCCAAAGACCGTGTGATCGAAGTCAAGCTCGGAAACATCGTGCTCCAGGCCCAAGGACTTCTGAACCGCTAGTCTCATGACGCAGAGCGGACAGAGCCTATCTACTAATAGCAGCCGGCGCCTCACGCGCCGGCTGCTGGCGTCTGGTACCCCCTCCCAAACGGTCGTCGCGGCTACTTGAGCCAGCAGGTATCACCACCCGCAAGATATCGCGGTACAATTCGCGTTTCATCGCATAGCGGACCGTGTCTCCGCCGAACGCGTAGCCCCCGTACCGCTCTCAACCTTGGAATTGATCCTTGTCCCCCATTCGAATCGGAACTCGCGGAAGTCAACTGGCTTTATGGCAGGCAGAGTGGGTCGCAGAGCAGTTGCGGCAGCGCGGGCATGCGGTGGAACTGATTAAGATTTCCACCCAAGGCGATGTCTCGACTGAGTCGCTGAGCCAAGTCGGTGGACAAGGTCTGTTCACCAAGGAGATTCAACGGGAGCTGCTCGCGGGCACCGTCGATGTCGCCGTCCATAGCTTGAAGGATTTGCCGACGGTTTCGGTACCCGGGATCTGCCTGGCAGCCGTCCCACCTCGCGAAACGACGGCCGATTGCCTCATCAGTCGAGATGACTTGAAATTCGAGCAGCTTCCGGCCGGTTCGCGGATCGGCACCGGCAGTTCGCGCCGCGGCGCCCAACTGCTGGCCTGGCGATCAGACATCGTCGTCCGCGATATCCGGGGCAACGTCGACACACGATTGCGCAAGCTCGAAGAAGGAAGCTATGACGCGATCGTGCTGGCCGCGGCCGGTTTAACACGCCTGGGGCTGCAGCAGCGCATCACCGAGCAGCTCTCGCAGCAACGGGTGTTGCCTGCAATCGGTCAAGGCGCGCTGGGACTCGAATGCCGAGAGGAGGATGCGGCAACGCGAGGCGCTCTGGAGCAACTGAGCGACCAGCCCAGCTTCATGGCCGTCACGGCCGAGCGGGCATTGCTGGCAGCTCTCTTGGCCGGCTGCCTCGCTCCGGTAGCCGCAATAGGCAAAACAACAGGCGACGGTACGTTACGGCTCCAAGCGCGGGTGCTTGCCCCCGACGGGAGCCGGATGCTCGATGGCCGGCTGGACGGACCGATCAGCCAAGCCGCAGAGATCGGCGTTCAGCTCGCCCAACAGCTCAGCGCCCAAGGCGCCGCAGAGCTGATCCAGATGGCACGCTCTTAGAGTTGAGCGTAGTGGGCTGCGCCGGCATGTAGCCTGCGCCGAAGATGTTGTTCCGAAGTCATCCGACGGGAGTCTGCCAGCGAAAAAGGGAACCGCCCTGAGCCGGGGCCGGCGACGAGAGACATTGGCATGTCGCCACGCATCAGAGATACTCGTAAGGTGGCTCCTACCTCCAATAACGATCGCTTTCTGAAAGACTGACAACTGAGATGCTCCAAGAACCGGGCGCAAGCCAATATGACCTGCATTTCAGCTTCTTAGGGTTTCCCGTACGCGTTGCCTGGGGATTCTGGCTCGTGGCCGCCATCCTGGGCTGGGGCTGGAGCGGCTGGACGGATGAGCTGGCCGAAGTACACAACATGGATAGCCCAGGAGCACCCATGCTGTTGCTGATCTGGATGGCCTCCCTGTTTTTCTCCATCCTCATCCATGAACTGGGCCACACATTAGCGATGCGTTACTACGGACTCGGTAGTCGTATCGTTCTCTATCACTTTGGTGGCTTGGCCATTCCAGATTCCTTTGGAGCTTGGAATGCGGCCAGGCAACGCCATGTCGGACCTCAGGCACAGATCGTGATCTCGGCAGCCGGTCCCGGCTTGCAGCTCGCGTTGGCGCTGGCTGTCTGGATGCTCGGCCTTGGCCTGGGGATTCGAATGGAATTAACCAGTTGGGCCAGTTGGATTTCTGGAGTCTCGATTGGTGCCACGGAGTACCCAAGCTCCGCTGTTGTGTACGCCCTGTTCAGCGCGATCCTTTATCCGAGTACCTTCTGGGCAATCTTGAATCTAGCGCCCGTCTTGCCGCTCGACGGAGGAAACATCCTCAAGAACTGGCTCATGCTGTCCAACGTCCAGCAACCGGTACGGATGGCCCACATGGTATCCGTTGGAGTGGGCGCCCTGCTGGGTTTGTTTTTTCTACAAACCGGCAATCCTGGCGGAATTATGTTCTTGCTTTTTGCGGCGAGTAATTGGCAGGCAATGCAACATGGTTCCGGAGGTTATTGAAAGCGAAAAATGTAGTTTTTAGATGTTAGATAGCTATGCTTTCGCTTTCAAAAGGTATTTTTGTGGAAAAATTGTCAGAAATAAGTGCATTTTTTGTTGAAAAGATGTTGCAACAGCCGAATTCTTTCGTACAAATACGATGCAAGGACGTAGGTAATCTCTGTTTCTTCGATCATAGATACGCGGTGGCCACCGCATTGATCATGAGAAACGGTGATTTTCTTGATTTTGGAAAAGGGATTGACGTCAACATGTGGCTGTTGTCGTCCTAGGCCGTCTCTTTTCCTGTGTTTCCGTTTTAGCGGAGGAAAAAACGTGGCCAAAAAGAAGAAGGCAGCTGCCAAGAAAAAGGTAGCCAAGAAGGCAGCTAAGAAGAAGGCTCCCAAGAAAAAGGCAGCCAAGAAGGTAGCTAAGAAGAAGGCTCCAAAGAAAAAGGCAGCTAAGAAGAAGACTGCCAAGAAGAAGACCGCGAAGAAGAAGTAGTTCTTCCCCTTCTTTGCTAGACTAGAACACGCTTTCTCGTGAAAGCTCATCAAACCGCTGTTGGCCCTCGGCTGACGGCGGTTTCTTGGTGCGCCACTCCACCGGAGGGACGTCGTGCGGCTTTTGAGCTGCTAGATGAAAACCATTTAGCTCTGCCCGCCCCAGAGCAAATCGTATCACCGCAGGCTCCTCGATGAGGTTGGGCTCTGCCCACGCTCACTGAACTCATCGTCCACCAAGGGGGCGCGGGTTTGCATAAGCCCCTGGGCGAGGTTTGCGAGCCTCACCATGATTGGAGCCGCCGCCCTGGGAAGTCTAAACGACTTAGAGCATTTTCATATTTCATGGTTCCTCCCTCGCCCTGCCCGCGTAGCGCAGTAGCAGGGAGAGGGATCGAGGGTAAGGGTACGACAGAAATGGAAATGCTCTAAAAAAGATACAAACCCCCAACACCGATGCTAAGTCACTACGACACAAGGACTTATGACCATCCGTTCGTGGCAAAGCATGGAGTTTTTTAGCTAACTAGGAAGCCGTTTTGAAACGACTTCATCTCAGCAATGCCTTTATACATTTGCTTGCGAATGTCTAAGTTTCAAAGCAAAACTAGAATCCGAACTTCAACATTAGTTCAATCAAAATGTGATAGCAAAAGTATTGCATTTGCCCTGGGCCGTATATTCCATCGGTGCATGTCGACAACCACCTGGCCAGCATAGATGACGTTGCCAACACGCAGCTCGACAAAGCACGTCAGGGGTCGTACTCTGCCAACTGGTCATGCCCCGCGAAGAACGGCGAAAGATCCCCTGCACCCAATGGCACCGTGAGATGGTGCGGCAGCCATTTCCCGTATGGATGCTCAGTTGCTGACGCGTTCCACATAGTCGCCGGTTCGGGTATCAACCTTGATGATGTTTCCCTCCTTGATAAAGCCGGGCACGGTGAACTCGCCGCCGGTCTCCACTTTGGCCGGCTTGGTGACATTCGTTGCCGTATCTCCCTTGGCTCCCGGGTCACATTGAACCACCTCCAGCTCCACCTGAATCGGAGGCGAAAAGGTGATGGGATTGCCGTTGAATAGCATCATGGAGCATTTCATACCATCTTTGAGATACTTCCAGGCATCGTCTACCTGCTCAGCGGACAGTTCGTACTGCTCAAAGCTTTTACTGTCCATGAACACGAACGAGTCGGTCTGCTTGTACAAGTACTGGACGTCAATCTCCTCCACGTCGGCTGCTTCCAAATCGTCGCCGCCCTTGTAGGTCCGATCGAGCACCGTTCCCCGCAGCAAGTTCCTTAGTTTGCACTTGTAGAGGGCGTTGCCCTTGCCCGGTTTGACAAAGTTCATTTCAATCATCAGATAGGGCTCACCGTCAATCTGAACCTTCAAGCCTTTTCTGAATTCGCTGGTCTTGTACGTGGCCACCTAGAATCCTCATCAATACCTATACTTGTCTGCCAAACGGACCGGAACGATCGGCCACAACGGAATTCTTCACACACAATGGGGCTAGTGATGGCGACGATTTTAGCGACTGATGGCCACTCTGTCGAAGCCACTTTGCCATCGGAACCGAGTTGGCAGGAGGCGATGAAACGGGCAATTCGCAGCGGACACGACCTCTGCAAGCGGTTAGCAATTGCTCCAGCACTGTCGAGCTCTCAAGCGGAGGCAGATTTTCCGGTCTTTGTGCCTCTGGAGTACGTCAATCGCATGAGGAAGGGCGATCCCGACGACCCACTTCTACGCCAGGTAGCGAGCAGCCACGATGAGACACTCCGGAGCGATGTCGCGCTACTAGATCCTGTCGGAGATCTAGCGGCGCAGCTGGGCGGGGGCGTGCTGCAAAAATACGAGCGTCGAGTGTTGTTGATCACCACTGGCGCGTGCGCCGTGCACTGCCGTTACTGCTTTCGCAGACATTTTCCATACGAGACGGCTCCCAAGGGAAAGACCGGCTGGAGTCGCTCACTAAGGCTAATCGAGCAAGATCGGTCGATCGACGAGGTTATCTTAAGCGGCGGCGACCCGCTGACCTTGGCGGATGAGTCCCTCAGCTGGTTGATTCGGCAGATCGGCGCGATCGGCCACGTTCAAAGGATACGCATTCATACGCGCGTACCGGTTGTGATTCCCCAGCGAGTCTGTGAATCTCTGTTGAAATGGGTGCGCGAGTCGGCCAAGCCACTGTTCTTCGTGATGCACTTCAATCACGCTCAGGAAATCGATCACTCCGTCGCCAAATCACTTCGCGCGCTGGTTAGCGCCGGCGCCACCGTGCTCAATCAAGCCGTCTTGTTGCGAGGCATCAACGACTCCGTTGAGGCACAGAAGCAGCTCTGCCTGAAGCTGATCAACCTGCAAGTCCTTCCGTACTACCTACATCAACTCGACCTGGTTCAGGGCGCACTGCACTACCAAGTCACAGATCAGGCCGGAGCTAAAATCGTCGAGGCACTGCGCGCCCAACTACCCGGCTACGGCGTACCCAAACTGGTCCGTGAATTGGCGGGACAGCAGAGCAAAACGCCTCTCTGAAATTGCGTTACTGGCTGCCGGAAAGGATTCGACCGCAGGCGCTAAAGTGGCGACTTGCGTAGCTCGGCTAGCCGATTCGCTAGAGCCTCGTCGTGTGGCAGCAATTCGACCAGCATTTCCACGTACCGACGCGCCGAGTCGATCAGATTGGAGCGTTGCGCCAGATCAGCCGCGGCAGCGAGCGCTTTCCGCTTGATCTCTTCACTTGGTGGCGGAACGCGAAACAGTGCAGCGCGGCGGTAGGACGACAGTGCCTCGGGGATTCGATTGGCGCGCTCAAAGACCTGGCCAAGTTGCAGGGCCGCGCTGGCGCGCAGCTTCGGATGGACGACTGCCTTCTGAAGACAACCAATCGCCTCATCTCGGTTGCCGAGGTTCTCCAGGGCGGTTGCCAGCGGCAAGTTGAGTTCGGCTTGCTCGGGATGACGTTCCAGCCGGCTTCGACAAACGTTTTCCCGCAGGACATTGAGCTCGATACGACAGCGATCCAGGTTTTCTTGGGTCAGCCGCGTCGGCTCGTCGGCGTGCTCTTTTTCGGCCTCGCTAAACAGCTGCAGCGACCTGGCAATCTGCGCTTCTTCGCGCAAGAAATTGACGTCCTCGTCCTCAGGAAATCTGGAAAACGCCAGATCGAGAACGCGTTTGGCATCGTTCCAGCGACTGCTCTGCAGATAAATCCGCGCTAGCTCGAGATACGGGTCCACATGGATGGGGCTGTCGCGCAGGACATGTTCCAATGTCTGAAATCGCTCTAGGGGAACGGCAGGAACTTGCCCGCCCTCTAGCGTTTCCCCGGTGGTCCAACGATCTCGCTCCACCGGGTCGTGGCGGACTAGTAAATCTTTTGGAGTCAACGGTTGCATTGGTTTCCCCTCTCTTCAACACCCACCGACATACATCACCGTCGCATGCAGCAGTTTCTCCATTATACTGCGTCCTGTGGCAGGAGTCGCGTCTTGAGACAGGAGTCGCCCTAAACGTAGAGCATTTACTCCATCGGGCGTTCTGTGCTGCGGTTTTGCAATTCGATCTGGCAATTTTGGAGTGCGATGCCGGGCCGAGGTTTTCTTGAACATCCATGCGACAGTTGGCAGGCGGACACCAACAGCAGTGCCTAAGCGATCCGTCGGCAGACCATGGCTCGTACTCGGTCTCCCATCCGCGTGACGAGTAGGCTGATCGGGCTGCCGCCCTCCTGGTTGGACGAGTAACG
>JANQJJ010000004.1 GCA_028281725.1 Pirellulaceae bacterium
TGCAAAGCGATCGTGTCGGGTACACGGCCCCGGTGGCCAGCAAGCTAGCCTATGCGGCAGCCGCGATCTGGTCCATTCATCCCCTTCAAACGTCGGCGATCACCTACGTATGTCAGCGTTACGAGACGCTCATGGGACTGTTTCTGCTACTGACGCTCTTCACTTTCCAGCGGGCTCAGCACGCCCGGCGGCAGTGGCCTCTTCTGGTCTGTTCGATCATCTTCGGCTTTTGCGGAATGGCAACGAAACAGATCATGATTGCCGCACCGTTGCTGGTTATGTGGTATGACCGCGTGTTCATCGCCGAGTCATGGAAACAATTGTTTGCCCAGCGGCTGGCATACTATTTGGGCTTGGGCTCCATTTGGATTCTGCTCGGTTGGCAGATAATGCGTCAGCTGCCCTCTTATGAGTCGGCCGGAGTGTTGATTGTCGAAAACGTGACGCCGGTCCACTATGCGCTCAGTCAGTCTGGAGTCCTGCTGCACTACCTGCGGCTATGCCTGCTCCCCACCAGACAGTGTTTGGACTACGGCTGGCCCCTGGCGACGACATGGACGAGTTTTGTTCCGCAGACACTGGCCATTTTCGTTCTGCTTGCTCTGTGGGGTGGTTCTCTATTCAAGCGGCCGGCCATCGGATTTCTCGGGGCCTGGTTCTTTCTGATTCTGGCGCCGACGTCCAGTATCGCTCCCCTGCGGGACCTCGCCTTCGAACATCGTATGTACCTGCCATCAATGTCTGCCGTGGTGTTAGCCGTCATCTCGGCCCACCACCTTGCGGCCAGGTTCCTTGGCAGCACCCGACCTGAGCAGAATCGCAGATGGGCGCCGGTAACGCTGGTGGCCGTAATGGTCTGCTTCGGAGCGCTGACGATACGGCGCAACCTGCTCTTCAATTCCCCGATTCAGTTGTGGGCTGAAAATGTCGCGGCCGCCCCCCACCACTGGCGGGCTCATTTCAATTTGAGTGTTCTTCTGATGAAGGAGAACCCAACGCTGGCACGATCTCAACTGCAGGAGACCCTTCGACTCAAACCAACTTTTCCGGATGCTTGGGTCAACCTGGGCATTCTGCAGTTGGAAGCGGAACAGTTTGACGAGGCATTCGAAAGCTTCGCGAGGGCAATCGAGCTGGCACCGAACGACCCGGCCCCTTACGGGCTGATTGGCCGGGCCTACGCGGAGCTTGGCGAAACGGAGAAGGCGTTTGCCTACTACCAGAAGACCCTGGAAATCGATCCGGCGGATGGGGCGACGAACAACAATCTAGGCTATCTACTAAACAGCTTGGGACGGCCGGAGGAAGCCTTGAGCTACCTGCGGACGGCAACCCGCAGTCCAGAGTTTGCGTCAGAGGCGTGGACCAATCTAGGCATGGCCTACCAACGGCTCGGTCGCGACGCAGACTCAATGAGAAGCCTACTAAAGGCGATCGAGTTGGATTCCGATTCCTATATAGCCTATTACAACGTAGGTCGGTTATCCCACGCTTCACGACCGGACCAAGCTGAGCGCTACTACGCGGAAACTCTGCGTTTGCAGCCCGACTTCTCGCCGGCTCACAACAATCTGGCAGCCCTGCTGGAGCACCGGCAACCTAAACGGGCACTGTACCACTACCAGCGGGCAACGGAAGCTGCTCCAGATAATGCCAACGCGTTTGCCAATTTGGCTGAGCTCCAGGCGAGACTCGGTAGGCAAACCGACGCGATCGAAAACTATCGTCGAGCGTTATCCCTCGAGCCCAATCATGTGCGTGCTAAGGCGGGGCTTGAGTCTCTAACCTCAGATCCGAGCGATTGGTGAGGCACCCATCTCCTGCGCAAGTATCAGAAGGGTTTTCGGATCTGAGGATTCTGCCACCGATGTCTGCATTAAGAATTCATGAAGGTCCTGATTCGCACAAGGGGCAATCCTAGTCGTCCAGCGCCTGCTGCGTTACGATCTGGTCGCTGCGCAACCGCTTTTTCTGCCTTGGGATAGGGGCCTCTCTGCATGCGACGACCGGTTCTGCTATTCGTAGCTCTTCTTGTGATGTTTTCCGCCTGTCGCGAAAGCACGAAGTCCGCCATGATGCGGATTGCCAAGCAGAGAGCCGCCATGAACGCGGCCTATGAAGAGGAGGAGAAGAAAAAGAAAGCGGCTGAAGCTGCTAAAGAAAAAGCCTCGCCTGCCGCGAAACCAACTCCGCCACCGCCTGATACACCAGCACCGGCCACACCAGCATCCGCTACGCCTGCACCTGAAGGCGACGCCCAAGTCGCCTCGTCCGGCCAAAAGCCAAACATCCCTCAAGCTACCAAGCCCGGCGGCAATCCGCAGCCCAAGTCAACCGCATCCGTGACTCGAGATTCTTCTGCGCCGGTGGCCACCACGCCCGAGTCGCCACCTGGCGCGTTGAATCCGCCGGCTAAATCGCAGCCGGTCTCCGTTGCCAAGGAACCGGCAAACCAGCTGCCGCTGCGCGACGAATTGCTGGGCTTCGGACCGTTGGGCCGGCAGGTCGCCTACACCGGTTCTACCAGCTCGGTCGGAATCTTCGATGTGACAACGCGTGAGTTGATACGCCAGGTTTACAATCCGCATCTCTCGCCGTTCAGCATGGCTTTTAGCGAAGACTATACTAAGCTCGCCGTTGGAGGTCTGGACGGAACGCTCAAGATCTTCCCCCTAGATTCGCTCGATGGCTTGGACAAATTCCAGATCAATCGTCTTAAACGCCAGCATGCTTCCCCGCCTCGAAAAGTTCATAATTCTCCTGTAACCGCCATCGCCATCAGTGAACAGTCAGGTGGTCTGGTCGCAACGGGTGATGCCTCCGGCGAACTGAAACTTTGGTCGAGCAACTCTCAGAGGCCGGTTCAGCTGAGCGGGGTAGCAGCCGGCTACGTTCAGCTACAAAGCTATCACCAAGATCAGTTGGTATTCGCAACCAGCCAGGACAACCAGTTGGTGTTTTGGCGGGTCGGTTCTAGAGATGATCGAGACGGTGCTCGCCAATTCGCCACCTTCAAGGCTCGTCCTACGGCCCTGGTGGTCGGTCCTGAAGGCAAGGGCCTGGTGGTTGGCGACGAGGATGGGCGGGTGACGATGTGGTTGCCTGAAGGCAAGGATCTGAAAAAGGTCTCTTTTTCCGCCCACACCGTTCCCATCGCAGGTCTTCGCTTTACAGCAGACGGCCGCACTCTCGTTACTGCGGGGCGAACCGGCGAAGTCGTTCGCTGGAGTCTACCCGTCGCGGCCGCTCGCTCCATCTCCGTGGCTGAGCAGCCGGACTTCGTCAAGGCATCTCCCAACGGGCAGATCGTTGCCGTTCCCAGCCAGGGAAGCAACCTGGATCTGTACTCGATAGACGATGGCACCCCACTACGTCGCCACGCCCTGCAGGGAAAGGAAATTACTGCAGCCGAATTCTCCGATAACAGCCGGATTGTTGCTGCGGGCGACAGTCGAGGAACTGTGCAATTTTTTTCCGACGCGAAAACGCCTATTGCATCCACCCGACTCGGCAGCGCCAGGATCGATAGCATCCAACGTTCACCTTTGGGCACCGAATACGCCTATTCCCTGTCAGATGGTACCGTGGGCGTCGCCACTTTTCCTGAGTCCAACTTCACGCCTCTCGGGGCCTCAACGGCTGATCTGGCCGTGATGGACAAGTCCGGCAGCCAGTTGCTAGTCATCCGCGGCAGCAGGGTCCAGGCAGTCCGCGCTGACAGCGGCCTCATCGCTAACGAGGCAACCGTTCCCGGTGAATCGATTTCCGCAGCGGCGCTCGAGGCAAATCTCGCGATTCTAGCAACCAAGCAAGGCAACCTCTGGATTTGGCAACATCTTGCCGAAGACGCCCAACCGGAGATGATCGCGCCAGCTGCGCATCAGAGCGCAATCGTCGCCGTTAGTCTCACCAATTCTGGCCGGATCTGGAGCTGTGACCAAGATGGCAACAATGTATTGACTCCACTGGCAGCTCAGCGACGCTCGGCCAAGGGCTCACTCGGGGTTCCGGTGATAGAGACCATGGCTTTGCAATCAGGCCAGGTGATGGCGCTCGGCAACGACGGTCAACTGAGAACGTCCGGGTCCATTGGCAAGCCCCTCCAGTTGGTTGACGCAGTACAAGGCGAGCAGTTTAGTTCGATTTGCGGAAACCGCGAATTGGTCGCCGCCGTTGCAAGTGACCGGCAAAGTGTGAGACTGATTTCGCCGACAGGAGAACTGCGCGGGAGGCTATCTGTCCTGCAATCCGAGAAACCAATTCGCGCCGTGGATGCCGGTGGTGATACGGTCGCCATGGCCGGTAGCGGCTCGGCTGTGGGGATCCACCTGCCGGCCAGCTCCGGCTCGGTACAACCGATGGTCTCCGGCCAGCTGCGGCAATCGTTTATCTCGGTCGATGGTTCGGTAGTGCTTGCCGAAAGTGCCGATGGCGCCATCGAGTTGCTCTCAGGAATCGGTGGTACCCGCAAGTTGGACATCTCGGCCGGATCGCGGTTGGTCGCCTTGTCACCCGACGGCCACCTGGCGGTCTTCGCAACGGCCGGCGGAGCGTCTTGCTTTAAGATCGACGGAGCCTCTCCACAGCTGATCACGGCGTTTCCGGCCGAGGTCGGCAATCCAAGTAGCGCAGTTTTCACGGAGAATTCCGAGAGCGTTGTGTTCTCATGCGGCGACGGCGCTATCTTCTCCGCCGCCATTTCCGACGCGACCCAAGTTAAGCGGATCGGCACTTGCGCTCCGGCGGGCTCAATCCAATTCGACAAAGCAACCAAGTCCTTGTTGTGCCGCACCGTCGAAGGGAAGGTGGCGTGGCTTGCCGCCGACAGCGGAGAATCGATGTATGAATCGGGCGACCGATCGTTTGGTGCTGTCTGCTTTGCTGGTGGCAACTTGATCCTTGGTGATGGACAAGGAAACATTTTTCGGATTCGAAAAGGTGATTCAGCTCCGTCACTGATCGCCAATATTTCTTCTGCCGAAATCACGGCGCTGACGGTCGATCGCGGCGCCGGCCTGATCGTTGCAGGAACCAGCATCGGCACCACCCACCTCGTCTCCGTCAAGGCAGGCGTGGCATTAGAGCTTCCTTCCGACGAGCAGTTTGGCAGAACGCCCGTGCTGGCACTCCGCGCCTCCGGCGGCCGGCTAAGCTGCGTGAACCAGGCAGCCAAGGTCAAACAGGCAGGCGCTGCGGCGATCGCTGCGCTCACGACTCCCGATACGACTCTGAAGCAGATTTCGGTCAGCTCATCCGGCGATTGGATCATGGCCAATACAAACGGCGGACAACTCAAACGCTGGAATCTGGCTGATGGAAAATTCTCGCCTGCCGCGCCTGTGGCTCAGCAGGTTGCTGCCCAAGACGTGATTCGCATGGTGGGTGAAGACACATTTTGTGTGGTCCACGCAGATCAATCCGCTTCGATCTACGCTCCCGCAGAAGACAAAATGGAGCGACCACTTGGCGGCCAGTATCGGCTTGCTGGGGCGATTGCGTCTAACTCCAGCCGTAGCGTTTTGTTGCGGTCCGAGAGCGGGCTGGTCATCGCCGACTTTAGAAGGAGTAAGATTGAAAGCGCAAGTGAGCCGTTCTCGAATCTGGCCGACTCCGCGACCTTCCTGCCGTTGCCTCTCAAGAGCGGAAATCAATGGGCCGTGATTCGTAGTGACGGACGGTACGCTGTCGCGTCCCAACTGACGTCCAAGACGTCCGACGCGGGGTTCCAACTGGAGAATCCCCAAAATTCCGCGGTGCTGAGCGGCGAAATGCTAGTCGCCACTTCGGCTTCGGGGGTCGCAGTGCTTGGGGAGGATGGCACACAAATCAACCAACTCCTGTTGAGCGATGCGAAGGCCACGAATCTGGCTATCTCGCCCTCGACCAACCAGGTCGCGATATGTGATGACCTGCATCGCCTCTCTATCTTGAGTGATCCAGGAAGTCAGCCGCTTCGCGTCCAGCTGCCGATTGATAACGTTGTCTCCATGACCTGGGCGCAGGACGGCACGACGCTAGCTGTGACCAATGGAGTTCAGTTGGTCTCGCTCGACGGACAGTCAGGTGCCGTGGTGTCTCAGGTTCGTCTTGTGGCCGCGATCGATAACTTGTTGCACTGGAGCGAGAAGGGAATCTGTTTTTTGGGAAGCGACGGTAGGCTGGGGCGGTTGCGGATTCCGGAAATCCGGTGGTCGAGCAAACTCTCCGGCGCCGCGAGTTCCATTGCCTGGACTCCCGATTCGGCCGATGCGGTGGTGGCAATGCCTGCTGGCAGTCTGGTTCTGCTCGACGCCGCAGTTGGGCGAGAGGTAACCCGAATCGAAACGGGGAAAGGCAACCTGCGCAATGTGGTCTCCATTCCCGGCACCGGTCGCATGGCCATGCTGGCGGGAAGCTCGGACATACTCTTCTTGGATAACAGCCGTCGACTTCACGCCTGGCCTATCCCCAGTGCATTGGGTTTAAGGAGCATCTGCCCCAGCAGCGATGGTCGCTGGCTCTACTCCGCCAATGATGCCGGAAGGGTCACAGCCTGGGACCTAAATGACTCCTCGGCACCAGCCAAGGCGGTGCCATGTGACCTCGATTGCAATTCGCTAACCGTATCGGATCAACAGATCTTGGCTTCGGGCAGCGGAGAAGCTGAACTCATGTTGGTCTCCGCGGGCTCGGCGCAGCAGGTAGTCGCCGATCTCGACAAAGAAATCTCGGACTTCGACATGCTTCCGGATGGATCGTTCGCCGTCGTGGCAGACGGTTCTAGTATCGTTCAGCTGGTGCCGCTAAAGGAGACTGCGTCGCGCAGGTTGCAAGCAGCGTCCGTCGGTATCGACGACGTATCTATTCATCCGACTGGAGCCCGCATCGCCGCTACCGGCGAGAACTTTGAAAGCAGCGAACACACTTTGCTCGTTTGGGATACGGTCAGCGGGCGGCAAATCGCTACGACCGATCTTCCCGGCTCTCCGCAACAGGTTCTTTACTCGCCCGGCGGCGGGCTACTTGCTGTCTCGTTTGAGGACGGCAGTAGTCACATTTATGATGGCACTACGGGATTGTTGTTGGAATCTTTGCCCTCGGTTGCCGAGCTGAACGTCGTCGCCTTTACTAGCGACAGCAAGCACTTAATTCTGGGGCAGCAAGATGGGACGATGACCATCCAACCGCTACGTTCGTTGGGAGTCGTCCAGGCGAGCGAATCGGCGATTGTGTCACTCAATTTTTACGGAGCCGGTAAGTACATTCTGAGTGGGACGATGTCCGGTGATATGGCGTTGTGGAGTCGCGGCTCGCTGGCTGCGCCCCAAGCCATCTTTAAAGGCATGGCTGCCGCTATTGTTCAGTCGAAGGTGTCTCCGGATGGTCGCTATGCAGTGGCCGTCTATGACGATCCTGACCATTCGACGTACGTGTGGAAGCTGAGGTCCGGCAGTGGATCCTCGGCGGCGGTCGACCCTGAACTGATCGTTCAAAGTCCCATCAGAACCACGAGCGCGGCATTTACTGCGGATTCGAAGTTCCTCATGCTCGGTGGCACCGATGGCATAATCCGCGCCTGGGGCTTGACCGACAAACGCGAGGTGGCCAAGTTTCAAGGGCATGATGGACCGGTGCTCGATTTGGCTCCACTATCGGAAAACGGGCGTTTCGTCAGTGGCGGCGCGGACCGTTCGATTCGATCTTGGCGATTCCCAAGTGCCCTGCCTGGCCCCGGGGCTCCGATTCCTGACGGTGCGCTGGCAGATGCCACCGACATGGAACACCTGAAAACACCCACGTTGACAGACGATGTGCTTTCCGAAGACCCTTTGGACGCCGCCCGGCAGGCCCTGATCTCGGGTACCGGCAGTGCGCCGCATATGGCCAGGGTTATTGAACTGATCGGCGGAGACGAGCGGGCCAAAAACGCGACCAAGCAAAGTTTGGCTCGTGTGATGTCGCTAGAGAAGGATTCCAACGCGTCCGCGGAAGCCCTTTCACAAGAACGGCGGCGACTGTCCGAAAACCGCCGCCGGATGTCCTCTCCGACAGAACAGGCCTACAACCTCTCCAGTTATTCCGATGGCTTTGGGAATCTGACCTTTGTTGCTCCAACCAACTTCAAGTTTGGAATTGATGGCGAATTCCGACCGGTGCGGCTGTTGTTCGCGGACAGGTTCATCTACGCGGCGCGGACTTCGGTGGTGCGGGGGGGCGTCGTCGGCGAGAATGATGAGCCCATCGATCGTGGCGACAATGGCGAACTGCTCAGCTGGGACTACCGCTATTCCCAGCTTCAGGCTCATGCCTGGTCGATCGACGAGCTGAATGTCAAAGAAATATTTGCTCTCCCTGATTCGGCGGGGATATTCACCGTACCGCAGATGATGCTCTTCAACCAGGACGGGGCCTACCGTCGGCTATCCACCGTAGCCAGCTGGGCATCGTCCAGATTTGGGCAACCCGAAAGTCAATTGCTGGCCGTTGGTACCGCCGGTACCCAGCGAGCGGAGAGCGACATTCTGAAGGTATACGATGTAGCCCATCTGACCAATGAAAAGGTAAGCCCGCTCAGTCAGTACCGAAGCTTCGAAGGCATTGTCACCGCTATAGCCTTTTCATCCAACTCTTCGCGCATCGCGTTCTGTGTTCGCGAAAGGGCCGTCCATCGCTTATTCATCGCAGACGCCAAAACGCTCCAGGTTCAGCAGGTCGACGAGTTCGAACATGCTAAACCGTGGCTAAAAACTAGTGAGGACCAACGCCGCGGCGATGCGGGAGCCCCTGGAATCACTTCGCTCGCGTTCTCTCCCAAGGATGACCTGCTAATTGCGCACGGTCGATATGGCGAGGATTTGTATCGATTTTCCGGCTGGGTCATCAAAGACGATGGCTATGGCAACGTATCGACCGAAATCGCATTCCCGCCGCTGCAGAAAAAGGAGGCTCCGTTTTTCGTCAATTCACGCATCCGTTCGATTTGGTTTATCGAGCGACCCAAGAAGAAAAACGGGGACTCTAGCATACCGGTCTCTCGCAAAAACGCAGCTCCCCAGATTCTCGTTCAAGTGCCTGATGGATTTGCGGTCATCAATTTGGGCACCGGGGCGATCGTTAGGAAGATCAAGTTCCTGACGACTCAGCGTGGCAAGCCCGAGTATGCGATATCCGAAAATGGCCGCTGGCTAATGATGGGCGACGACCATGGAATGGCTTACGTCTGGGATACGCTGACAGGAGTCCAAAGAAACGTAGCGATCGATGCAGAATCTGAAGCGCTTCTCAGACGCGGAAGTGGTCCGGTAGGCGAATTGGTTGAGCGCCCCGCTCATGCCGGCCCCATCGTCGGAGTCGCGTTTTCAGCTCCAGATCCTGGCCAGAACTACCCAGCTTTCGCAGCGACGTTCGGTGAAGAAAACAAGCTCAAGGTATGGGAACTGTATTCTATTCTCGGTGGCGATCAGAGTTCCAGATTGCGCAGGTCGGTCAGTCGCTCAAAACGCTAATCAAAAAGCACTCAACCCTCTTCAAGGTAGGACACGCGGAAATCCTATGGCCACCAAAACAAGGGCCAGCAGCCACCGTCGTCTACCCGCTACCGGCCCCTCCGGGCATACGGCATCGGGAAACAGCCTTTCCACGACGTCGCAGCGGACGCCTCAACTCGGCCAGCAAGCTGCTTTGGGTTCCTACCAGAAGCCATCTCGCACACATGGCATTCTCAAAGTGTTCTCCTTCCGAAGAACTCCAGCGGAAATCATGGACGCCGTATCGGCCTCCGGCGGCCTCACGCCCTATCAATCTCTCGTGTTGATGGACGACGGTCCCGGACCGCTGGTGCTTGGGCCATACGTCTTGGAAGCCGAGCTAGGCCAGGGCCGTTGGGGGAATACGTTTGCGGCTACTCGGCTGTCCTCGGGCGGTCTTGCCAGTGTCCACTGCCTCCCGCCGACATTCGACGGTGAGCTGGCCGCGCTGCGGTCCATCGTCAAGCAAACGAGAGCAATTGATTCGAATCGATTCCCAAAAACTCAGGACTGCAACGTCGGCAACGGTCGGCTTTACATCGCCAGCGAGTATCTACCCGGCGAGGACCTAGAGAGCCTGGTTTCCAGGACGGGGCCTCTGGCTGCTCAACTGGCGGTCTCGTGTACCGCGAAAGTGGTCGAGGGACTGGCTGCGGCGTTGAGGGCGGGCCTGACTCATCACGAATTGCGGCCGAGCAAAATTTTGGTCAACCACCGGGGGAACATCTCCATTCGCGATTTGGCCCTGGCCAATCTCATCAGCCGCCGAAAAAGCAAATTGTCCGATCCATATCGGCTCACTCAGATTCTACCCAAGGACCACCTGGATTACTGTGCTCCGGAATTGTTGGCCGGCGACCTGAGGCGGAGCTTTCAGGCGGACGTGTACAGTCTCGGATGCATCCTGTTTTATCTGCTCTTGGGACGCCCCATCTTTCCCGGCAAGGATCCCATGCAGGCAGTAACCGCGCATCGGGAATCGGCGGTGCCGAGCGTTTGTGAACTCAATCGCCAATTGCCAACGAAGCTGGATCGATGTCTTCAAAGAATGTTAGCGAAGAATCCGGCAGATCGTTTTGAAAGTTACGGCAGACTACACGCGGAGCTCAAATCAGTCTATCGGGCCCTCCCATCGCCTCCACCGGCGGCTGGCGAGCGGTGGGCAATGGTACGAGAGGCTCAGCTGGCTACCGCTGGATCGCGACCGGCCATACGGCGTGTTCACGTCTTGCGCTCCCTTGGCATTTCCGTGGCAGGTTTCGGGCTGGCGGGTGTTCTCACCGCTGGCGGCATCTCCATTTGGCCTTCAGGCAGCGCGACAACTCAGCCGCCCGCCGCATCGCCAACGGGGGCATCGCACTCGATCGATTCCGTGGACCCTAAGCTGGACGCTCCAGACGAGCCGACTTTGGAGATACCAGTTATTGAATCAGAGGACATGTTTCAGCTTCGCTGATAGCCGCCCCGTCGCTCCCTGCTGTCATTCGGCTATGCCAAAACGCGACGTACTCATATCGCACCAAACTAAAGCTAGTCCGCATGCCACCCCATGATTCTCAAAACATCGCGGATGATAGCCCTCCGAGTCGCCGGTTGATGCTTGCCGGTCTTGGCTGCGCTCTCTTGGTTGCGGCAACCCTCGCTGCCTACTGGAACTCCACATCAGGCGTCTTCCTGCTGGATGACAAGCCGAACATCGTAAACAACCTGTCGATTCGAGAGCTTTTCCCGATCAGCAAGCACTTGCTGCAGGGCAATCTTCGGCGTCTACCCAACCTTTCGTTTGCGCTGAACTATCATCTCGGTGGTCTTTCGCCGACCGGTTACCACTGGTTCAACATCGCTGTGCACGCACTGGCAGGCTGTTTTCTATTCTTGTTGCTACGCACTCTGTTTCGGAGTCACGCGTTTTCAGAGAGTTTCGCACACAACAGTTCCAGGCTCGCGTTCTGCGTTGCCCTTCTGTGGGCCGTGCACCCGCTCAACACGCAGGCCGTCTCCTATATAGTCCAGCGCAGCGAATCGATGATGGGTTTGGCACTGTTCGCTTTTCTGCTGTTGGTGGCTGTCTCGGCCAGTTCATCGCGTCCAGCTTTCTGGCTGTTGGCAGCATTTTTTGTTTTCTGCCTGGGGCTACTCTGCAAGGAAGTGATGGTCATGTCGCTTCCGATGGCAATCTTAATGGATCGTGCCTTTCTCTCGAACAGCTGGCGCGATGCGCTGGCACGACGTGGCTGGTTTTGGGGAATGTGTGTGTTGCCGCTCGGGGTCGCCTTAGTAGTTATTGTCCCAACGATGCTTGATGCCGATGCGGCAGTCGGTTTTGAACTCAAATCGGTAACACCACTCCAGTACGCCAGCACGCAGCCCGCAGTGATCCTTCATTACTTGAGGCTCGTCATTTGGCCATCGCCACTTGTGTTCGACTACGGTTGGTTGCCTGAAGATCGCATGTGGGTCGTCTTATCGACGGCAACCGTGCTTTTTTTGTCTGTGGCGTGCCTGGCATGGTTTTTTCGGAGTCGAGCTCAGTGGGCGTTTTGGGGCATTAGCGCCTTACTCGCTCTAGCGCCCACCTCTTCGGTCATGCCGCTCCAAGACATCGCGGTCGAACACCGGATGTACGTCTCCACCGCCTTCGTTTTAGTGCCGCTAGTCGCGTTGGTGTTCTGGCTCTCGACGAGTGTGTTTAAGGACAATCCTACAACCATGGCGACCGGAATCTGTGCGGCTATCGCATTTGGTTTCGGATGGATGACGGTCGACCGCAACATCGCGTACCATTCGCCGATCACGATGTGGCAAGATGTCATTTCCAAAACCACCGGCCTCGACAGGGACAATCTGCTTGCAGCGCGCGCCTATTCCAATCTGGGAGAAGCCTACGGCGACTTGGAACTCTGGGATGAATCCGTCGAGTCACTCGAGGAAGCCTTGAAACAGGGTGGTTTCGGGAGCCGCGTTCACGGCAATCTGGCGCGTGCCTATGTAGCGACCAACCAGCCTGAAAAAGCGGCGGCGCATGTGCTTGAGGCCCTAAAGTTTGACCCGGAGTCGGCACGACTTCGTCAGCAGGCAGGGCTCGTGGCAGCCATGGTCGAAGATTATGCCGAGGCGGAGAGGCAGTTTCGCGCGGCGCGGCAGTTGGATGCTCGCGATCCTGTACTGATGGTCAACCTGGCACAGACACTGGTCGCTCAGCGGAAGACGGATGAAGCGGCGGAACTGCTGCGGAGCGCGATCGAGACCGATGACAGCCTCGCCGAAGCGCGTGACCGACTGATTCGTCTGCTCATCGGACGTTCTCAGTTTGCCGAAGCTGAAAGTGTGGCTGCTCAGTTCGTCAAGGACTTTCCCGAAAACAGCGCAGCGGACTATCTCTTGGGAATTGTCTTTGCTTCTACCGGACGCCTGGACGAAGCCGCCAAGCACTGGGAACAGGCCGCCTCGGGTTCGAATCCGCCCGCCGACGTCAACTTCCAACTAGGAAACTACCACCGCAGCCGTGGTAACCTGCCGCTTGCCGGTCGCTACTACGAGCGCGAGGTAGAGAACAATCCTGCGCATCTCGACGCGTTGAACAACCTGGCCGGCATTACGGCCGGCTCCAACCCGACGCTGGCAATCTCGTACTTCGAGCGTGTCATCAAACTGGCCCCGGATTACCTCCAGGCCCATTACAACATCGCCGCTTTACAAGCTAGTCAAGGTCAGTCGGCGCTGGCTATCGGCCGGCTGGAGAAGCTGCTGGAGAAGAAGCCGGATTTTGCTCCGGCAAAACAATTACTCCAGTCGCTACAGACGACAGTTCCCGACCAAGCGCCGGGCAGCTAGTGCTTTGTCAACACTAAAGATTTGGGTAAAGGGGGCAGGAGTCCATTGTGCACAGCACCCGAAGGGCCGCTGGCGGCAATTGACTCCTGACCCAAAGATTAAGCTTTGACAGACCACCAGTCGCATAGCGTCGTATTCAAACGTTCGCGCAATCTTCACATAGGATGCCTTAACGATGACCAGTCCGAAAATACACTGAAGGCCATGGCCGACGAACCCAAACGCGACAATCTCTCAGACAACGCCTGGATCGTCATTCCTGCCTGGAATGAGGGGGCGAGATTGCCGGCGGTTCTGGCCGATCTTGCCCGGATCGGCCATACGATCGTGGTAGTCGACGATGGTTCCCTGGACGACACGGCTGAAGTCGCTCGCAGGGCAGGTACTTGGGTTCTGCGACATCTGGTCAATCGCGGACAGGGGGCGGCGTTGCGAACGGGCATTGAATTCGCGATTTCCCAAGGCGCTTCCGAGGTAGTGACGTTTGACGCCGATGGACAGCACTTGTCCGAAGATGTCCAGGCGATGCTCGAGCCGATCCGTAGCGGTTCTGCTGACATAACCGTCGGTTCAAGGTTCCGTGGGCAGGCGCCCGGCATCCCCTGGTATCGATTCGCCCTGCT
>JANQJJ010000063.1 GCA_028281725.1 Pirellulaceae bacterium
CGCTTGTACAGCGACGGTATTGAACTTCGTCCGGGAGACTACCGTGTTCGGGCTTTTCTGAAAAGAGAGAAATCGACGCTTCCACAGCTGGCCAGCGGCAACCACCCGCCATTCACGCTCGCCGCCGATTGCTCGCTGGACAACCTCGGGCGGCGTAATGTGGTGTCCTTAACTCCAATGCCGTCCGCCATGCAGCCATGCGTCTAGCGCATGCCGAGTATTCGAAGTATGCATTGGTCACATTGCTTCGTCAGAACAATAATGCGTAGGAGATGATGAGTCACTCCAGCCGAACCCTAACCGATCAGACCAAAACTTAGGAGCAAAGATGACCCGATTTACCCGTTTTACGCACTTCTTGACGTGCGCAGTCGCGGTGTGCCTGGCCAGTTTGGCGGTCGCCCAGAACAAAGGAACTTTAGATTCATACCCCGCGGAAAAGGAGACGAGTTTGGAAAGTATCAGTGGGTGTCCCGTGATGGGCGGCGTCAATTCAGCGGCGGCGCGGCACACCGCAGCCGGTTCCATGTCGAATGCGGACTGGTGGCCGGAACAGCTGAATCTAAGGATCCTGCACCAGAACTCTCGTAAGAGCAATCCGCTGGGAGACCACTTCGACTACGCCGAGGAGTTCAAGAAACTCGATCTGGCTGCGTTGAAGAAAGACCTCAGCGAGCTAATGACCACGTCGCAGGACTGGTGGCCAGCCGACTATGGAAACTACGGTCCACTGTTCATCCGCATGGCGTGGCACAGCGCCGGAACCTATCGCCTGACAGATGGTCGAGGCGGCGCGAGTTATGGAACGCAACGCTTTGCTCCGCTGAACAGCTGGCCAGACAACGCGAACCTGGACAAAGCTCGCCGGTTGCTTTGGCCGATCAAAAAGAAGTACGGGAGCAAGATCTCGTGGGCCGACTTGATGGTGCTAGCGGGCAACGTAGCGCTCGAGTCGATGGGCTTCGAAACGTACGGCTTCGCTGGCGGCCGAGCCGATGTGTGGGAACCTCAAGAAGACATCTACTGGGGACCTGAAAGCGAGTGGCTCGGTGACAAGCGATATAGCGGCGACCGAGCGCTCGAAAACCCACTCGCAGCCGTGCAGATGGGGCTGATTTACGTCAACCCGGAAGGACCCAATGGCAAACCGGACCCGTTGGCTTCCGCTCGAGACATCCGAGAAACTTTCGGCCGCATGGCGATGAATGACGAAGAGACAGTGGCGTTGATTGCCGGCGGACACACTTTTGGGAAAGCTCATGGTGCGGCTAGTGCTGAAGAGTATGTCGGCCCTGAGCCCGAAGGCGCCCCACTGGAAGAACAGGGACTCGGTTGGAAGAACAATTATCAGACGGGTAAAGGTGTTGACACGATCACCAGTGGCCTGGAAGGTGCCTGGACCTCGACTCCAACAGAATGGTCCAGCGGGTACTTCGATAACTTGTTCGGATACGAGTGGAAGCTTGTTAAGAGTCCCGCCGGTGCGTGGCAGTGGACTCCAGAGGACGACTCAGCCCAGGGAACTGTACCGGACGCCCATGACGACTCTCGATCTCAAGCTCCGATGATGTTTACTACCGACCTGGCTTTGAGAATGGATCCCGCTTACCGCGAGATTTCAAAACGGTTTCATGAAAATCCCGAGCAGTTTCGGCTGGCGTTCGCTAAAGCGTGGTACAAGCTCACTCACCGTGACATGGGGCCTGTTTCTCGCTACCTGGGACCAGAAGTTGCCGAACCACAACTGTGGCAGGACCCTGTTCCCGCAGTCGATCACGAACTGATAGACGAACAGGAAATCGCCGCTCTCAAGAGGAAGATTCTCGCTTCGGGACTGTCCGTATCTGATCTGGTTTCGACCGCTTGGGCTTCTGCTTCGACGTTCCGTGGTAGCGACAAACGTGGTGGAGCGAATGGCGCTCGCATCCGATTGGCCCCTCAAAAGAATTGGGCCGTCAATCAGCCAGCCAAACTCGCCGAAGTCCTGCAGACGCTTGAAGAGATCCAGCGGAACTTCAACCGGTCGCGGAGTGACGGTAAGCAGGTGTCACTCGCCGACCTGATTGTGTTGGGCGGCAACGCGGCGATCGAAACTGCGGCGAAGAAAGCCGGGCACGAGATTCAAGTACCGTTTGCGCCGGGACGGACCGACGCGACTGCGGAAATGACAGATGCCGATTCCTTCTCCGTGTTGGAACCGAAATCCGATGGCTTCCGGAACTTCTATGGACACGAACTGGATCGTCCGGGCGAAGAACTCCTGATCGATCGAGCCCAGCTGCTGACGTTGACGGCACCTGAAATGACTGTCCTGATCGGAGGCATGCGAGTCTTGAAAGCGAATGCGGGCGGCGGTCCGTTGTCCGAACTCGGCGTGTTCACTCAGCGGCCTGAAACGCTGACCAATGACTTCTTCGTGAACTTGCTGGACATGAACACTCAGTGGAAGAAGTCGCCAGTGTGTGATCACTTCTTTGAGGGACGAGACCGCAGTTCAGGCAAGCTGAAATGGACAGCCAGTTCGGTTGACCTGGTGTTTGGTTCAAACTCTCAGCTGCGAGCGATCTCCGAAGTCTACGCCAGCGAAGGTGCGGAAGCAAAGTTTGTCAGCGACTTCGTGGCAGCCTGGACCAAGGTCATGAATCTTGATCGTTTTGACCTCGGTCCCGACGTCCGGGCGGGTTTGCCATAAGCGGCAGGCAGCCCCAGACAATTGTTCCACTTGGTGGCAATACAGTTCGTCGCATTCATTTGCGGCGAACTGTTTCTCGTCTTGCGTTCGGCAGCCCGCCTTTCACTCAATGATTCGGCTCGGGCCGAGCAGGCCGGCGTGCGTCAATCCGAAATTCGCTGCTGGCAGTCGACCATGGCCCAACAGATAGCTCCGACCAGGTACGTCGCAGCAAACAGCAACAGAACGACGGTCCAGTTGGATGTCCACTGGAAAATTTCTGCAATCAGGATGGGGCAGGCGGCGGCAGCAAAATTTCCGCACATGTTCATGATGCCGTAAACCTGAGGCACATGGTCACCGCCGATGTCAATTGTGGCGGACAAGGCGCAGGGGCCGGCTAGTGCTGCCAGCAAGGATCCGGCCGACAACAGAATGACCGCCAGAAACGTGCTTTCCACGAACCAGGCTGCCAAGATCAGTGCGGAACAACCGCACAGGAAGGTGGCGCCCACGCCGCTACGGCTGAGCCTCAAGCTTCCGGTGCGTTGCCAGATCCAATCGGTGAGTAGTCCTCCGGACAATGATCCCGTTAGCGTCCCTGCGAAGACCAACGCCTGCAGGTAACCGGAATCTGTCACCGATACGCCTCGCGTCTCCTGAAGAAACGTGGGGAACCAGCTGGCGAAAAACATATAGCCGGACGCCCGACATATCTGCTGACCGCACAGAAGCCAAAGTGCTGAGTTACAGATAATCAGTCGCCAGGGAGTGGGAGCGGGAGCCGTCGATCGCGTATCTTCGGATGGTCTGCCTGAACGAATCATCGCCAGTTCCGCTCCGTTCACTTTCGAATCTTCTGCTGGGCGATCGCGAAATCGCAGAGAGAAAGCCGCCGCCCACAAGAAACCGGGAACAGCAAACAACGCGAATACCCACCTCCAGTACACGAAGTCTATAAGCGGACCGGTGGCCATACTCGCTACGATGGCTCCAACCTGCATGCCGACCGCCAAGGTTCCGCAGGCCAGAGCCCGGCGGGCTTGAGGCATCCAGTGCGAAATCGAATGGCACGAAGCCGGAAAGATACCGGCCTGTGCGGCTCCCATCAGCAGTTGCGCCACGATCAACATCCAAAGTCCCGGCGCGACTCCGATGCAGACGGCGGCGACGGACCAGCCACACGCGAACGCCACCATGGCGAATCGAGTGCCTCGGCGATGAGCCAGCGAACCGCAAGGAACCTGCAGAGCTGCGTAGCTCCAGAAAAACGCGGCCATGAACCATCCGGATTGCCGAATGGTCAGAGACAGGTCTTCCCGAATCGTGCTCTCCGCGACGCTCACCGAATTGCGGGCCAGATACGCAATAGCGGCAGCCAGAGTCAATAGGCCGAGCACCTGATGCCGCACCCGCGTTGGCCGGCCGGATGACTCTGGGGCGCTAGCAAGATAAGGATTGGTGATCATGAGACGGCCAGTGCGTCAGTCAACATGGCTAAAAGCCGATCCACTTCGCTCCGCGTTTCCGGGTCGAGACTCCAGGAATTGGGTTCACGTCTCCGATCCGTTGCGAATAGTCCGCGCTGGACCAAGATATACTTTTCGATGGCCAGGAATCCGTCCAGTCCCGCCTGTAGTTGCAGTGCGACCAGCGCGCAGATGGGAAAGTAAATGCGATACGCCGAGGAATCATCGCCCTGCTGCAATGCTTCCCAGAGCGCCACGATGCCATCGAGTAGATCGATGCCCGGCATCGTGCCAACGACGCCACGCCGGAATGCGTCGATCAACAGCATGCCGCCCGAACCATCGAACATGCGCGCTCGACCGCCACTGGCATTTCGCAGGTCTGAGATGTTCGGGCCGATCGGTGCACCTTCCGGTTTGAACAAAATTTTCTGTGGCCCGTATTCATCCAGCAGGCGAACGTAGAAGTCCGTCGGAATCGACGCACCGACATAAGACGATGCGTCCTGAACGATGAGCGGCACAGGCACGGCGTCTGCCAACGTACCGAAATAGTCTTGCAGTGCCGTCTGCGGCAGAGCGGTTGAAATGGGAGGTATCGCCATGATGGCATCGCACCCGGCGTCGACGGCCGCCTCCGCGAAGTAGAGCGCCTGCCGAGTGCTCTCGGCGCCAACGCTGGCCACCACATGTCCACGCCCAGCTGCCATCTGGACAATCAGCCGATTTAAATCGACACGTTCTTCAGATGTCAGCCGCAGGATTTCAGAAACCATCGCTGAACAAACGCCGTTGCTCCGCTGCTCAAACGCCCAGTCGATCTCGCGCTGAAGACTGGGATGATCTATCTCGTCGTTGACGTCAAACGGAGTGTGCAAAATCGGCAGAATGCCTGCGATGTTCGGTGTCACGGTTAGGATCTCTTGTCAGTCTTCGTTTGCTGCCAGGCTGAAATCAGCCCTGAAGTGCTTCGATGGCACCCGTCATCGTATCGGAAATTCGTTCTAGGCAACCGCGAGCGAACGGAGTCTGCCAGACAGGATAGATATCCAAATCGTACAGATCAGCCGGCGGCAGATAGCCGACCGAACCGTTGATGAGGTTCATGCAAATCAGACTCACGTCGGGGAAGCGGTTTCGCAATTCCTGCTGGAGCTGTGAGTACGCTTCGCCTCCGCAGCCAACCAGCACGGCGTCACCGATTTTCCAGGCGTGGACCGCGAGTGGAAACGAAGTACCGTCGCCTAGTGAGCGCCGGATATCTCGCCTTCGACGGAGGCGTTCTTCCAGCGCCCGGTCATCGCAGGCCATCCGCTGCTGTTCCAGTTCATCCGCAGTGGGCCAATCTTTGAGTTCCAGCTCCGCGGCCACTTCCACAGCTTGCAATTCAGGCGAAGGCTCGGTGGACTCATGTCGCCAGTTCGCCAGCGGCGCACCAGATTCGACCACGCCATCAAACAGCAGCTGGCTTCCAGCCGGCTCCATGTCCTCGAGAACTGACAGGGCAGCAAATCCAAGCTGCCGGCCGTGCCGATCGGCTACTTCCACGTCGCCAACATACTGGTGCCTAGGCGCGACATCTCCCGACATGCCCTGAAGAAACAAGGCCGTCGCACCGGTTGCCTCTTGGATCGTTTCCCGCATCGCTCCAATGTAGTCTGGGGAGATCGATGTGTTTTCCCAAGCCAGAGTGGTCGGGTGACAGGCGTAGTTGACTATAGTCGCTCGTGTCGTTCCCGACGGATCCGTGATCCGCCCTACCAGCAACGTGTCGTCTGCTTCGGCTGAGGGATTGAAGCCGCAAATGATGCGATCTGCCTCAGGATCTGGATCGGGTAAATCGCGAACAGAGGCAAGTCCACATCGTCCCGCGTGCCAGTCCAGAGTCGCGACCTCAGCACCAGCCAACGCCTGCTCGATGGTAGAAATGGTGGCTTGGTAAACACGCTCCAGCCACGGGCTCAGCAACTCGCTCCCAGGTAGCGATGGATCCGGCTCCATCAGGGGCGCGGCCGCGTGCGTGTGACTCAAGGCGAAAATAAAGCGTGAAGACTCAAGAGACAGCTCTTCCAGTAGTCGTTTTTGAAACCGATGGAACAAATCCAGCGGACGCCACCAGCCAAGATCCGCGTCGATCAGCACCAACGGGTCGGCTGCGGACGATGGGGCAAGCGTTAAGGCTGTGAGTGTCAGTGGGCGGTGAATCGAATCGGCGGTGTCCTGCTTCGCGGCACCCCAGTTTCGTGAGTAAACGCCAACCGGCGGCGTAATGTCCTCACGAGCGATGCCGATGCGTCCGGTGAACGAGCCATGGCGCCGGGCAGGTGGATGTTGGTTCATTGTTTGCAGCTCCATAGCCAATCGTTACCAATCACCAACGCTGCCGTCCGGATAGAAGACGCGTTGCGGAATCTCTTGTTCGAACGGGTGCTTTTGCACTTCGGCTTCGTTGATTTCAATTCCCAGCCCCGGACGTGTATTGGGTGTGACCGTTCGAGTTGCCCGGTCGACGACAATCCCTTCATCCACCACGTCCTGTCGCCACGGAATATCGTTGTGGACAGACTCACAGATAATGTAACTGGGCTGAGAAAAACCGAACTCCAACGACGCTGCCGTGCTCACTGGCCCCTGCGGGTTGTGAGGTGCCAAAGCAATTCGGTAGGCATCGGCCAAAGCGGCTATGCGCCGAGCCTCCGTGAATCCACCGCAGTGGGTGATATCGAGCTGACATACTTCGCAACCGCGAGCCGCAAACAGATCTCGAAACGCGGCCAGGTGGGTCATGCGTTCTCCGGTGGCGATCGGCGTCGTGACGGCCGCATTGATCGCGGCAAGTCCTTCGACGCTTTCGGGCCAACACGGTTCTTCAAGAAAGTACAATCCGTATTCGTCAAGCGCCTTCGCAAAGCTCAATCCCATCGCGGGCGACGGTCGGGCGTGGCAGTCGACCATGATGTCGATGTCTTCACCAACGGCTTCACGCATTTCCGCCACACAAGCCTCCGCCGCTTTTACCGGCTTGAGACCTTCGATGGGCATCGTGGGAGGAACGGCCATCGACTTGAATGCGGTGAATCCATCAGCCACCGCCTGCCGAGCGAACTCTCCGAATTGCTTTGCGTTGTCGACGGGGGTCTCGTAGAAGCTCTCGAGATTTCCGCCGCCCAAGTGGCAATATAAGCGAATGGAATCTCGTAGCGGCCCGCCCCACAGCTTGTGGCAGGGAACGCCGTAGACTTTGCCCGCAATGTCCCAAAGCGCCAGGTCAATGCCGGCAATCGCGGTGGAACGAACAATGCCGCTTCCGTGCCAGAAGTGTTGCCGCCACATCATCTGCCAGAGGTGCTCGACACTGGTGGGATCTTCGCCGACCAGCAAATGGGATAAGTCTTCGATCGCCCCGACAACGCTTCGAGTATGCCATTCGAGCGTCGCTTCTCCCCAGCCAATTAGCCCGGGCTGGTTCGTGACGACCTTCACAAATATCCAGTTCCGCATCCGAGCGTGACAGACGAGTGTCTCGATGGCCTTGATTTTCATTTAGCTTCACTTATTTGATTTTGTCGCCAATATACTTGCCATTGTCACCAAAGACAAGTACGCTGTGGGTATGTCGATTGCCAGTTACATCAAAGATGACCTTGCTGCCCGGCTGAAATCCGGCCGAGACCTTTCTACACCGCTGACGCTTGGTTCCCTGGCGGAGTACTACGACGTCAGTTTCACGCCCGTGCGCGCCGCGGTGTCAGAATTGATCGACGAAGGTCTTTTGGAAAAAGGACCGAATCGGCGTCTGGTGGCTCCCGCACCGACCACCCCGCGGAACAGCCCAAGAGAGACTCCGGCGGCCCCGAATCCACCTCGCGATTCGTTCGAAATCATTTCACGAGACCTGGTCCAACTGAGTCTTCAAGGCGATCCGGTTTATCTACGCGAAGAAGCGACCGCGGAAAAGTATGACATTAGCCGATCGGCGATCCGAAACATCCTCCATCGACTGGCGGGCGAAGGAATACTCGACCATATTCCGCGTCGAGGATGGCGGTTGCGACCATTTCGCCAGCACGATTTACAGGCCTTCCTAGAAGTCCGCGCGGTGCTGGAGCTGAAAGCTCTCTCTCTCGCGGAGTCGAAACTGGCCGCCGTCGATCTTCAGAGAATGCTCGATGCCAATCGGGTGCCGGAGACGGAGGATGCGCTTCCCGAAATCGACGAATCGCTGCATGAGTACATCGTCGCGGTTGCGAACAACGTCTACATTCAGGACTTTTTCGAACGCCAGGGGCGGTATTACCGTTTGCTGTTCGAATGGGAAGATCACGACCGTGCTACGGCGGTTGAAACCGTTCGTCAGCACCGGGAAATACTGACGGCTCTGCTAGAACAGGATTGGCCTACGGCACAGCAAGCACTGTCACATCATATTCTCAACAATCATCCGATCCTCAGTCAGGTTGCGGACAATGCGCCACCTAGTGAGCCAACAGCGAAACGACTCGAAGCGAGGCGGAATCGATGATGACTCGACATTTGCTTTTGCTGATGGCCGGCACCGTCTGCTCCATCGGCAACGATTTGCGCGCAGCCGAAACGCGAGTGGACTATTTGACTCAGATCAAGCCTCTGCTGGAATCGAAATGCTATTCGTGCCACGGCGCGCTGAAGCAGGAAGGCGGGCTGCGACTGGAAACGTTGTCTCTGATCGCTGAGGGGGGCGACAGCGGTCCCGCGTTGGTGGCCCAAGATGCGCCGGAAAGTCTGATTCTGCAGCGCATCACTGCCGACGAAGATTCGCGCATGCCGCCTGCCGAGGACGGTGCCGCTCTGAAACCCCGCGAGATCACTCTGCTCCGCGACTGGATCGCTCAGGGCGCCGTCGCACCTGAGGAAGAAATCCCGTTGGCTCCATCGGAGCACTGGGCGTTCTTGAAGATCGAGAGACCGCCCGTTCCACAGGCGACAGAATTCACCAGCCCCATCGACATTCTGTTGGGCGCAAAGCGATCTCAACAGAAACTGACTGTTCAGCCACGGGCCGAACGAACGATTCTGATTCGGCGGTTGTATCTGGATCTCATCGGTTTACCCCCAACACTCGAGCAACTGCATGACGAACGTCCTTGGGAGGAGATCGTCGACGAACTGCTGGCTAGTCCGCATCATGGCGAACGCTGGGGGCGTCACTGGATGGACATCTGGCGGTACTCCGACTGGTACGGCCTGGGAGCTCAGCTTCGTAACAGCCAAAAACACCTCTGGCACTGGCGCGACTGGATCGTCAGTTCGCTCAACGACGACAAAGGCTACGATCGCATGATCCAGGAAATGCTTGCGGGCGATGAATTGGCACCGGACGATCCGGAAGCGATCACAGGTACCGGCTTTTTGGCTCGCAATTATTATCTGTTCAACCGTACAACCTGGCTCGACAGCACCATTGAACATACCGGCAAAGCGTTTCTTGGACTGACGTTGAATTGTGCGAAGTGTCACGACCACAAGTACGACCCGATTTCGCAGATCGACTACTACAATTTTCGCGCCATCTTTGAACCGCATCAGGTCCGACTCGATCCAATCCCCGGAGTTACCGACTTCGAAAAGGATGGGCTGCCACGCGTGTTCGACGATCATCCCGATGCCCAAACCTGGTTGCACGTGCGCGGCAACCCGAAGGATCTGGACGAAGAGACAGAGATTACTCCACGAGTTCCCGCTGTCCTCGCGTCTTTCCAGCCGGATATTACGCCGGTGGCATTGCCACCGACAGCCTATGCGCCTGGCGTTCGTGACTACGTGCGGCAGGACTACCTCGGCGCTGCCGAGGCTGCGGTACAGGCAGCGAAGAGGCAACTCACCCTGGCAAGGAAGAGGCTCGCCGAATTGCCGGAGAAACCTGACGACGAGGGTGTCGACGAGCCCACGATCGACTTTGCCTTTGCCGACGACTTCCAGACTCCCAACTCAGATGCATGGGAGATCGTCGGGCAGGGCTGGGAGTACAGCGGTGGAGCTCTACATCAGACCCGAGCCACTCGCCAGCCAGAGTTCGTTCGTCTCAAGCAGTCGGTGCCCCGCAACTTCGATGTGACTTGTCGCTACACTACTACCGGCGGAACCAAGTACAAGTCGGTGACTGTCCGGTTCGACGAATCCGGCGACCAAAAGTACTCGAACTTTGTCTACACCAGTGCTTACGCTCCGGATCCTAAGGTCCAGGTGGCTTACACTCGCGATGGCTCCACCAGCTATCCTCCCACCGGTCGAGCTGCTCGCTCGGTCAAAGTCGGCGAGCCGTGTGAACTGCGAATTGCCGTTCGAGATCGACTGGTGAACGTGTGGCACAATGGCGAGTTCACTACCGCGTATCTGCTGCCCGACCGTCGTCCGAAAGGACACTTCGCTCTGTCAGGCTTTGACGCAACGGTAGCCTTTCATTCCATAGCAATTCATTCGCTAGCGCCGGATGAGGAATTGGTCGCCGCTCAGAATGCTTCTGCAACGACACCCGAGGATGCAGCAATGGCCGTGAAGATCGCCGAAGCGAAGCTCCACGCGGAACAACTGAGAGCGAAATCACTTCAGGCGGTGATTGCAGCCGATCAGGCCAAGTACGAACATCCGGAATCCGACGAAACATCTCAGCTCGCCAAGACGGCGGCAATGCTGCAGGCAGAATCGCGGCTGGCCGCCGCAGAGCATGACTTGTTGGCTGCCGCGGGCGAAAGCAAAAAGACTTCAGCGGCAAAAGCTGAGGCCCAAGCGGCTCGACAGCAAATGGCCGACATCGAAAAAGGAATCTACGAGTACACCGGTATTCGGGCGTCGCGAAAGGCGTTAGAGAGCCCCGCCCACAAAGAGTCCGACTATGCTCCAACGTACGCTAAGACCAGTACCGGTCGGCGTCTGGCGATGGCTCGCTGGATGACCGATCGCGACAATCCACTCACCGCGCGCGTTGCCGTCAATCATGTCTGGATGCGGCACTTCGGCGAACCGCTGGTTGACTCGGTTTTTGATTTTGGCCTGCGAGCAAAGAAACCGCTGCATGCCGATGTGCTGGATTACCTGGCGGCGGAATTCATCGATTCCGGATGGAGTTTCAAGAATCTGCATCGCCAGATTGTAACATCGGAGGCCTATCAGCTCAGTTCATCCTCCGCTGCCGACATGCTCGCCAAAGATCCGACCAACCGGTTCTACTGGCGTATGAATGTCCGCCGTATGGAGGCGCAGGTCGTGAGAGACAGCCTGTTGCTGCTGTCCGGCAAACTCGACAAGGCGTTGGGCGGACCGTCTCAGGACGTCGGCCAGGGCAGCAGGCGCCGCAGTCTCTACTTAAAGCACTCGCGAGACCAGCACGACAAGTTCCTGACGATGTTCGACGACGCCGATCTGCTGCAGTGTTATCGCCGCAGCGAGAGTATTGTGCCCCAGCAGGCACTCGCGCTGGCCAATAGTAAACTGTCGATGACCATGGCCGAGAGCATTGCCGCGCGCGTTGGCGATTCTCTGCAGACGGCCGACGAAGGACACTTTATCCATGCCGCTTTTGCGACTCTGCTGAGTCGTCCGCCTACCGACGAAGAACGCATCGCCTGCCGGAGTTTCTGCGACGACTTGCGAAAGCTGCTTGGGGGGCACGTCGCTGACGCCGATCTTGAGTTACGAATTCGTACCCGCTTGATCCATAGCCTGCTGAACCATAACGACTTCATTTCGATTCGGTAGACAACCATGCACAGAAGACAATTTGTCAGTCAATCTGCACTCGGTTTCAGCTCGATCGCTTTGCAGTCCATGCTGCAGTCAGAGGCGCTGGCAGGTGACGCGCTTGCAGGCGGCCGAAGGTTGCCCGGCGGCCGAAGGTTGCCCGGCGGCAGCCCCGATTTCGCGCCCAAAGCGAAGAGCGTCATCTGGATGTTCATGCGCGGTGGCGTCAGTCACATGGAAAGCTTCGACCCTAAGCCACTGCTGACGAAGTATGCGGGAAAGTCGATTTCGGAAACCCCGTTTGCCGACGTGCAGGATCCCGAACGCCTAAAAAAGGTTCGAGTCGTTGTGGTCAACGATGCGAACGGACAACAAAGAAACACCATCTATCCGCTGCAGGTTGGCTTCAAAAAATATGGCCAAAGCGGTATCGAAATCAGCGACTGGTTTCCTCACACCGGTTCTGTCATCGATGACATTTCCATCGTGCGGTCGATGTGGACGACCGACGACAACCACGGAGCCCAGGTGCAGTTCCATTCCGGCCGTCACATGCTGGATCCTCGAGTCCCCACCATCGGCGCATGGGTGACTTGGGGGCTTGGAACGCTGAATGAAAATCTACCTCAGTTCATTGCCATGGGACCACGGTTCTTCGATCGTCGAGACGGACATTATCTGGGGCCGGCATATGATTCCGTCGAATTGAAAGTCGATCCGGATAATCCGCTCGACTACGCCAAGCCTGAAGGCGAAATCACCGCCAAGGAACAGCGGTTGAGTTTCGATCTGGTCCGGCGGCTGAATATGCTGACGCAGCAACAGCATCCTGGGGACGCGGCACTTGACGCTCGAATCAAGTCGTACGAATTGGCGTTTCGAATGCAGACAGCGGTCCCCAATGTGATTGATTTTGCCGCCGAAACACAGGCCACGAAGAACCTGTACGGATTCGACCAGAAGGAAACCCGTCCGTTCGGCCAGCAGCTTCTTGCGGCTCGACGCTTCGTGGAAAAGGGCGTGCGTTTCATTCAGATTCAGCACGGTGACGGAGCTGCCGGCGCGTGGGATCAGCACTCCGGTCTCAGAGCCGGACATTCCCGGCTGGCCATGCAGGTCGACCGCCCGGTTGCCGGTCTGATAACCGACCTAAAACAACGAGGCCTGTTGGACGAAACACTATTGGTGTTCGCGACCGAATTTGGACGCACACCAGGTTCCCAAGGTGCGGATGGTCGGGACCACCACCCTCACGCCTTTAGCGTCTGGATGGCAGGTGGAGGGCTGAAAGGCGGGATTGCTCACGGCGCAACCGACGGAATCGGCTTCCATGCAGTCGAAGATCCGCACTATGTGACCGACATCCACGCGACGATTCTAAAACAACTGGGCTTAGACTCTCACCGCCTAGAGATCCCTGGCCAAAAACGCCTGGAACGGGACTTCGGTCACCCGATCGAAGAGATCATTGCTTAGTGAGAGCGTACTTGTTTACCGTCCGAAACTGCTCTTGGTGAAAAGTGTTTCAATCGACCATGCTATTGCCCTAGCTAGATTACCAGAAATCACGCCCGGTTGCCGCGGCTGCCAGGCTCTGCTGAAGACTGTCGAGCATCAGCAGAAGCAAATTGAGTGAGTTGCGAAGCTACCTTCGAGGCTGGATGGGCTTCTTCGCTCTGCCAATCAGCTGAGGTTGTTTTCACAGCTTGACGGCTGGATATTTCGCCGCATTCGAATGGCCTACTGGAAACAGTGGCGACATCCCAAGCGACGTCGTCAAATGCCCATTCGGCTGGGTGTTCCACCTCGTCAAGCGATCCGTCATGCTCGCAGTCGCAAGAGCACCTGGCAACTGGCCAGGACCATCGTCGGTGGAGTCGGACTTACCGATACGTGGCTCGCCGAACCAGGCTTACTTAGTTTAAGGACTCTCTGGGCGGGACCTGCTCCCCTTCGTCGGACCGCACTCTCTTTCTAGA
>JANQJJ010000096.1 GCA_028281725.1 Pirellulaceae bacterium
GGAAGAAGTGGCTAAGTCGGAGGTCTTCGTTGCAACAGCCGAGTTCCCGCTGGAGACCGGTGGCAGCTTGCGCGATCGTATCGAGCGGGTTACCGATATTGGCTCCCAAGCTAATCAGACAGCGAGCCATGCGCGGGGTTCAGCAGGCGGATACGAGTTGAGTATCGACGCATCGAGTAACGACAGCGCCGGGCCATACCGGGTCACTTGGAAAACTCAAGGCCAGTGACATGCCAAAATGCCATCGGCTTCCCGTCATCCGCGACTCCTTCGGTCTGACGCTGCAGCTTGACGGAGACGGTCAGGCCTTGGGACGGGGGGGATTGGTTCACCATTTCCAAGGCGATGTAAGTCAGCGAGCCATTGACTTTGGTGGACAAGCTACGAGCAAACTGCCAGTCGGCTTGCTTGCCGACAGACATCACTGCACGCGTCGGACCGGCATTTAAGAACTGCTTGTAGTCGGACTCCGTCATACCGGTTTGCTGCTCGTAGTATTCCTTGAGATTGGTACCGGTAATCTGACGTCCCGTTTCCGGTACCATCAACTCGAGCGCTTCATACTTGTCACCGCCGGACAGCACTTGGAGAAACAGCTTCGCATGTTGGCTCGCCTCGGCGAACAGGTAAGCATGTCTTCCACTGGTCGCCGCAACGGCCCACACGCTGGAAAAAACGCCCAATCCTAGACCAAGCTGTGCTAGCCAGACGCCTCGCACTCCCGAATCGCCGGACAGCTTCCAAACCGCAACGGCACCGACGGCCATCGCAATGATCGAAACGGGTAACAGGACGGTAGATAGGGGCGCCAGTGAGCTGGCTATGCCGATGAGCAGCGAAACGACGGCAATGCGGCTTAGCGGCGCGCGATCGACCCCCAGCTCAGTTTCCAAGTTTTGAAAAGCAGGACGATTTGGCAAATCCGTCGTCGACATCTTTAAATCAAGACCTCTTGG
Source organism: Pirellulaceae bacterium (assembly GCA_028281725.1). Lineage (GTDB taxonomy): Bacteria > Planctomycetota > Planctomycetia > Pirellulales > Pirellulaceae > Aureliella. The sequence goes on from JANQJJ010000096.1 coordinate 957, forward strand.
ATTGGCTAGGGCGCGGTGGCGCCAGAACGCGCTGTAACTCTTGCAAGCTGGTCAGGCCGGTGGCTACCGACAGCACTCCCTCTTCTTGCAATGTCAAGAATCCTTGTTGTCGGGCGACCGGTAGGACCGCCGCTGGTGATGGGTTGCTTAGGATCGCATTGCGGATCGTGTCGTCGAGCTGCAGCACTTCAAAGATCGCAGCCCGACCATAATAACCGCGACCATCGCATTTTCTGCAAATCTCGATCTCAATGGGTTTGCCATTGGCGTCAACGCGTTGTTCCGGCGGAGGTGGTATGAAGGGCTGGTAGAGTGTCTGTACCCGGCCTGGAGGTATGCCCAGTTTCTGAAGTAGCTGAGGCGATGGCTGAAAGGGCTGGCGGCAATCGGAACAGAGCCGGCGAACCAACCGCTGGTTGATGACGCCGCACGTCATCTTCACCAATTCCTTGGCAGACGCCTTGTAGGTTGCGATGAGTTTCAAGAGCGCCTCGATGGCCGAACCGGCTACAATCCGCGTGATCGTATAGCGGTGTTCTTCGAGGACCTCCTCGCACATGAGTTTGACGACATCCGCGTTGACAAACTCGGGAAAAATGAGGACGTCGGGTTGTTTCAGCAGTAGACTTTTGAGCACCGTCATGGGGGATTCGCCAGCCGCACTATCGAACGTGTGTTTGGCGATGTTGATCATCTCGGGATCTTCCGACGTCACGTCCTGGATGCTGTGAAAATCACGGACAAATCGGTCGGCAGCCTCCAGCCCCACTCGCCAGGTAGTCGGCAATCCATGTCCAGGTGCACCGCTAAATAGGAACAGTGCCGAGTCGGAGTTCAGTAGCGACTTGAGTTGTTCCTGCATTTTCTCCCGCATGCCCAGGTCACCGAGCGTATTCAGCACCGGCTTTTTGGGTTCAATCCGCATCAGCACACGTTCACCAGTCGGGATACCTTGGCTGACGAAGTGGATGATCCAGTCGACGCCTTTGAACGCCACAGGCAAAACACCTTGCTGCCGAGAGCGACGGTCCGTCGGTTCGAGATTGCAAAGCCGCTTGAGAACCACCAGCACTCCGTCACCGGTCGGGCGGTCCATGGGAGGCATGTTTTCCCACATGCCGTCTACACGATAGCGGACCGCAACGCCTTGCTTCGAGTAGTCCAGCAGAATTTGATCGGCGCGTCCTGCCAGAGCGTGTGCCAGCATCATGACCGCAGCCGGATATTGCTCGATGCCGCGGCAAGCGATCAAGATGCCTTGTTGTTGCTGTTTGTCATCAGCCTTGGGTTTGAAATCTACCGGTGGCAATGCGACCTGCGCGCTACCGCCGGAAGGACCACCACTTTTTTTCTTTTTTCGTCGTAGCATGGGTTAAATAATGCCTGGTTGGCTAACTTCGATACCCTTGAGAGCCATTTTCAGGGCGTCCTTATTCGGGGCGACAGCAAACGCGGTTGGCCGGTCGATCAATTCCTGGTCGATCAGGCTCTTGAGACTCATGGTGAAATCCTGCATGCCTTCTGCGGAACCGATGCGAATCGCATCAGGCAGTTTGGAATCGTTGCCTTCAAGAACCAGCTTCTGAATCATGGGGGAGAACGTCATGATTTCAACTGTCGGCACCCGCCCGACGTCGGGCTTGATCGACTTGAGCAGTTTCTGGGCCACGATGCCCTTCATATTAAATGCAATCGCCGAGCGGATGGCGCCGTGCATTTCTTCGGGAAACAAATCAAGGATTCGTCCGATGGTTGTCGGAGCGCTTGAGGCGTGAATGGTACCAAAAACCAGGTGGCCTGTTTCAGCCGCATGAATCGCGGTCATGAATGTCTCTTGGTCACGCATCTCGCCAACCAGGATAACATCGGGATCTTCTCGAACGGCGTGCTTCATGCCAATCTCAAAGTCTTTAACATCCTGACCGATTTCGCGTTGATTGATCAGACATTTGTCCTCGCTAAACACGAATTCAATGGGGTCTTCAAGTGTCAAAATGTGCTTGCTGTAGATCGAGTTGATGTAGTTCAATATGGAACCGATCGTGGTACTCTTACCCGAGCCGGTAACACCGGCCAACAAGACCATGCCTTGGTCGAAGTGGCATAGCTGCTCGATCGATTCCGGCAGGTAAAGGCCTGCAAAGGGCGGGATGTAGTTATTGACGCGTCGAGCGACCAATCCGATTTTGCCCAGTTGCTTCAGCATGTTGACACGAAAACGCCAGTTGACGCCGTCCACGTTGACGACATAGGCAAAGTCGGCGCCGCCATCTTCTTCGAAGATTCGGCGGGCCCGGTCGTCCATCATGGGGACCAGCAGCCGCACCATTTCTTCGTTCTCGATCGGAGGGCGATTGAGCGGCTTGAGCGTTCCGGAGACACGCACGATAGGGGGCTGGCCCACTTTCAGGTGCAGGTCGCTACCCTCGAGTTTCACCAGCGCGCGAAACATCTTGTCGACCTCAAGCTCCTCGCGGACCTTGAGCAAATTGCCGACCAGGCGGTCCATGGTCGCATCGGCGCTGGACTCGTTCGCTTCTACAGTTGCCATGCGGCTGTTCTCCGACTTTATCTAAATTCGGATATCTGAACTCGGTTCGCAGTCAGCAACTGGCTGCGGCGAGTCGGATTCCGATTCTGGTGTCCCGAAAATGGTATGTCCCGAAAAGCGGCCCAGCGGTAGGGGCCGTGCTATTGACGGACGGGGATGCCCCGATCTGCCATAATGCGTTTGGTCTGCTCTATTGTATACTGTCCGAAATGAAAAATACTGGCCGCCAGCGCCGCATCCGCCTTGCCCAATTGAATTGCATCGGCCAAATGCTCGGGACAGCCGGCCCCTCCGCTGGCAACTACGGGGATGCCGACGGCGTCACTGACCGCAGCGGTCACCTCCAGGTCGTAGCCGTCGCAGGTGCCGTCACAGTCCATGCTGGTCAGGACAATCTCACCGGCTCCCAGCTGCTCGACTTGCCGCGCCCATGATACCGCTTCCAGCCCCGTTGGAGTTCGCCCGCCGTGAATGTGAACTTCCCAAATTTCTTGCCCCTCCCGTTGGACACGTTTGGGGTCAATGTTGACCACGATACACTGGCTGCCGAATCGCTCTGCGGCTTTGGCCACAAAACCGGGGTCTTTACAAGCCGCGGTGTTAATCGAGACCTTGTCGCTGCCTGCCTGTAGCAAGGCGCGGATGTCCTCCAGATTGCGAATTCCCCCACCGACGGTCAGTGGCATGAAGACTTGCTCGGCCGTTCGGCTAACCACATCGAGCATGATGCCGCGTTGCTCGTGGCTCGCCGTGATGTCCAAAAACACCAGCTCATCGGCTCCCTCGCGCTCGTATCGCGAAGCGACCTCCACCGGATCGCCCGCGTCTCGCAAGTTGACGAAATTGGTCCCTTTAACGACCCGACCCTGGTCGACGTCCAGACAAGGAATGACCCGTTTGGCTAACATACCGCTCCAACACTGTGCGTTGTTCTCACTGCGATCAGCAGAAGTTCCGCGCTACTCCGCGGTGACCGATCTCCGGTGGGCAAACCATTCAGTTTAACTGCCGACATCTAATCCGGACACGCCGTGGGAGGCCAAAACTCGCGATCGTAGCGCAATAAGGTCTTAGCGCATTAAGGAAGGGAGACGCCTGGTGTGGGCGCCTCCCTCTACGTTCAGAGTGCGTTTCGATTGCCTGGATTCGCCTGGCTAGAAATTGAACGGATTGGACGTGTCCGCGTCATCGGCTGGCGTGGAGCCTGCCGGAGGATCGAAGGGGTTAAAGTCGGGAGGCGTGGAGCCTGGATCGCCGGCGGGAGGTGTTTCAAACGGATTGCCGGCTCCACCACTCGGATCGGCCGGAGTTTCAAAAGGATCCGTGGCAGGAGGAGCATCGGGTGTGGTGGCTGCGGGAGGGACGTCGTCGCTGAACGGGTTCGCGGCAGCATCGATTTCCGGTTCGCCCGGTTGTACCGGGTCCACGGTCACGTCGCCCGAACGCAGACCTTCGCCGTCAGAAAAAGGATTCGAGCCGACCGTTTCATTCGGTTGGGGTGGCGTAGTGGCCGATGGGCCGGGAACTCCAGCTGCTTGCATTTTTGCCCGTTGCCGAATGGCTTGCTGCTGCAGGGCCACCACACGAGCATCGCGCCGCGCTCTTTCGATTTTGGACCGTACCTGACCTTGGATGCGGGTTAGAGCCGAACCGACCGCGACCACCAGCTTGCCTTCCGCTTCGACTCGAGCTCCGTCTCGAAAGTTGGCTTCCGCTTCGGGCGCGCGACCCTGCATGTATCGAGCCAGTCCCAGAAAGTAGTGTGCACGGGGGTCTTGCGAGCCGGAGTCGACTACTTGAGAAAGGATTTCTTCCGCCTCGGAGTAGTCGCTGCAGAAGTAGCGATGAACGCCTTCACCGTAAAGTTCAATCATCGCGTCGCCTTGGGCCAGTGCGGGCGTGCTGATCAAACTCAGGGATAGCGCGAAGTAAGCAAATCGGGACATCGCCGATTCTCCTCAATACAAAACAAACCGTGGGATTGACGCGTGCGCCCTGCATGGCGATATCGGAAGAAGTCCCGATGGTAGTCTCGGGCAATTTGAGAAGCAACCAGCAACTGTTCCGGTTTTGCCGATTCTTCCTATTTTTGAGTGGTGCTCCAGAGCGATCGGAAGTCCCTTTTTGGCCCTTCTGGGCCAGCGCTCCGCTCCCCACTTAGAATCCCCGCTCAGAAAGTCTCGGGGTAGATCACCACTTCAATCCGGCGGTTCTCAGCTCGGCCAGCCGCAGATTGGTTGTCTGCCAGGGGGTGATTCGGGCCATGGGCAATCACAAACAACTGCTGCATGGGCACGCCGCCGCGACGGACGAGCTGGTCCATGATGGCTTGGGCCTGGGCACCGGCCAGCTGATAAGGTGTTCCGGCTCCGGCGACATAGAGCTGCGCCGTGTCGGTGTGTCCTTCAATGGCCACTCTTTGGCGTGTGTATTGCCGCACCAGAACGCCCGCTATCTGGTCCAGGATGGATGTGGCGGCCGGATTGAGTTGGGCGGACCCGGGGTTGAACAGCTGGTCGGACGCAATGCGAATGCGAATCAGGCGGCCATCGGCAACGACGCGGGCTCCGGAAATCTGCAAGTTGGATGCGGAGTTGGCGACTGAATTGTTTGCCGTCAATCTGGCTCCGCCTCGCACGTTCATCGAAGCTTGCAGCCCCCGGGCTTGCTCTGCAAATTGTTGACTCGCATCTGAAAGCTGCCGAATCTGCTGGGTGGAATCCTGCAGTTGCTTTGCCAGCAAGTCGGCTCTCTGGCGGAACGCTTGTGACTGCTGCTGCGCCTGCGCAAGCTGCGTTGTCAACTGGCGGTTGTTTTCATCGAGTTGCTGAACGCGTCGCTGGAGCTCCAGTAGCTGGGGCGCCGTTTGTTGCCCCGCAAAAACCGACTGAGGTCCGGTCAGGGGGGCCGGGTAACCTGGCTGTCCGCCTAGAGGAGCCAACGCGCCGGTAGGGGGAAATTGACCAGGGGCATAAGGATTTTGATTGCAGCCGGAACTGACAATAATCAAGCCGCCCACGAAGCTTAGCCAACACAACAGGCGTGCTAAGGGAGGGTTGAACCTGATTTGGGAAGAGCCTTCGCTAGAACCGGCTCTCGTTTCTAACTGCTTCATCACCTGCAACCACTTCATCTTCTCGATGCGCACGTCGCTCGTTCCTAGACGGGCGCTCAGCGCGGGAGGGTAGACCGTGGCCCGGTTGGAGGGCAAGAGCAGTTTGCAGCGTCCCCGTCCCTTTTACGCTATCATTACGTCGCCATCGCCGGTTTTCTTCACCTCTTTCTAGTTCAGGATTCCGTTCCATCCGGGAGCTTCTTTCATGTGTTTCCACAGACGATTTGCCGCAGCCGTCCTGCTGGCGGTCTTGCCTTCGATTGCCATAGCGGAAGAAAAGTCCATGTCATTGTGGCCCGGCGTGCCACCGGGCAGGATCGCCGCAGTCGGCGACGAAGCGGATACGACGGGCCCCGACGGACGCGAGGTAGCTGGCCGGCCCGTGATCCGGCTAGGCAATGTTTCCAGCCCGATGCTGACCGTCTACTCACCGCCGGAGGACAACAACACGGGGGCAGCCATGCTGGTATGCCCCGGCGGAGGCTACCATATCTTGGCTTACGATCTGGAGGGAACCGAAGTCTGCCAATGGTTGAATTCGATTGGCGTGACCGGCATTTTGCTGAAATACCGAGTTCCCCGTCCGCGCGGAGATGCTCGGCCGATCGAACCGCTCCAAGATGCTCAGCGGGCCATGTCCTTGGTGCGCCAGAACGCGAGCCGGTGGGGAATCGATCCGGAGCGCATTGGAGCTCTCGGCTTCTCAGCCGGTGGGCACCTCGTTGCTCGGCTGAGTACCAACTACCAAAAACGAGCCTACGAAAAGCTCGATGCGACCGACGAGATCACTTGTCGTCCAAACTTCAGTGTGCTGGTTTACCCAGGCTACTTGTTTGATCGAAATAGCGATGCCTTTTCGGCCGCGGAGTTGCCGGTCAGTTCGGAAACGCCCCCGATGTTCATGACCATGGCTTATGACGATCCCGTGGACCCAGAAAACGTCCTCCGTTTTTCGATCGCACTGAAACAAGTTAAGGTACCGGTCGCATTGCACCTGTACTCCAGCGGTGGGCATGGCTACGGGCTTCGGCGTACCGAGCAACCCGTCACGACTTGGCCGGACCGCTGCGAAGAATGGCTGCGGTCGGCAGGGTGGTTAGAATAGATTCGGTCGCTACCGAGATAGCGCAGGCGAGATAACTCCATATGCCGCGTGACAAAGGACTCCAGAAGTCTGCTGACGGTAATCGGCGTTGTTGGTGGTGTGGCGACGATCCCGCGTACATGGAGTACCATGATCGAGAGTGGGGGATGCCGGTTCAGAATGACCAACGACTGTTCGAAAAGATTTGCCTTGAGGGATTTCAAGCGGGCCTAAGTTGGCTTACGATTCTGCGTAAACGTGAGGCTTTTCGAGAGGCGTTCGCCGGATTCGATATCCAGCACGTGGCTGGCATGGGAGCACGCGATGTGACCAGGCTGGTCCAAAACGCATCGATCGTCCGGCATCGCGGTAAGATTGAATCGACCATCAACAACGCTCGGCATGCTCTGAAGCTGGTCGATGAGTTGGGTTCGCTGGCACGCTACTTTTGGCAATTTGAGCCGGTCGGCCACAAGCGTTTGCGAAGCAAGGCGGACATCCAGGCCGTAACCCCCGAATCGGTCGCGTTGAGCAAAGATTTGCGGAGCCGAGGGTGGTCCTTTGTGGGGCCAACGACCAGCTACGCGTTTATGCAAGCAATGGGAATGGTCAACGACCATATCGTTGGTTGCAGGCAGTGGTCCGCAGTGGAACAGGCGAGAGCCAATTTCAAGAGACCGAGTTAGTTCGGCGGCCGGGGGTTCTTGCAGATAGGTTTTTGATGGTAGATAGACGACGTTTCCTGGCAAATGCCATCTGTGTTTCCGCTGGCTCGTATCTTCCTGGTTGGACGATGCCCAGTCTGCGTGCCGCTGAGGGGGAGTTGCCCAGCCGGAAGCGATGCCGCGGTTTGCTGATAGGAGGCTTGTTGGGAGATGCCCTAGGCGGACCCCTGGAGTTTTCTGACCAACTTGAGCAAGTGCCCTGGTTATGTGGTGCACGCCGGTGGGATGACGACGAGCAACTGGACGCTCAGCGCCGGAGCGAATTGTCGGCAAGCCTGCGATTGTCCGGCTATGAAGAGCTGCGTCCCGAGACAGCACCGTATGGTCCTTGGACCGCTAGCGCGCCGGCCGGTACCCTGACAGACGACTCGCGGCATAAAATGGTCCTGCTGCGGGCAATCAAGAAAGCGAATCAAGCGGGACGGGCAGTGACGGCCGAAGACGTCGCGCGGCAGTTCATTCAGTTCGAGCCCAACGAGACTCGGGAGTCGGATCGTGAAGAGCGAACTCTCAACGAGGAGGGATTTCGCGAGTATCGTTTCGCTGCGCATTGGTTACTCGGCGAGCGTGATTTGCAGCGGGCTCGACCGCTCGAGCGTCTATGGGCCGGTGTCAACAATTGCTCGGGCCAGATGCTTTTGCCGCCGCTGGCGGTTCGCTATCCGGGACAGGCGGAGGCCGCCTACCGGGCCGCATTTGAGTTGAATTTCATCGACAGCCCGATGGCGCGTGACATGGCAGCGGCGCTTGTGGCCGGGCTGGCCGCTGCCGTCGCTCCAAAACTTGACGATCAATCCGCACAACAGCGGTGGCATGCTCTGCTGCGTGCGATGCGCGGTACGGATCCGTTTGGATACGCTCAGGTGCCTTTCGCCGGAAGACAACTGGATAGATGGATGAACAAGGCGGAGGAACTCGCCGACCGCGCGGCAGGCCGTCCCAAAGAACTTTTTCGTTTACTCGAGACCGAAGGGCGTCCACTGTATTGGTGGGACGCACATTTTACGTTGCTGGTCCCGCTGAGCCTACTTCACCTGTGCGATTTTGATGCGCTAGCGGCCATGCATCTGACGCTCGATTTTGGACACGATACCGATTCGTACGCTCAAGTGCTGGGCTGCATGGCCGGCGCGGTACACGGCAGTGAGCTGTTTCCCGAAGAAATGGTGACTGCGGTAACAGGAACGCTTGCAAGCGAGTACGGAGAAGACGTCGAATCCTGGCTCAGCGAGCTGAATTCGTCACTTTAAGGCAAATTGTTGGCAAGGTTGCGATGCTTAAAAAAGCCAATTGGCTCACCCTAGAAACACCCGAACTGGTAGCAGACCTACTCAAGCGTCAGGCTATCTTTGAGCCGCAAGAGACACTTGTTCGGCTACAGCCTGCCGGTGAAGGAAACATGAACGTTACCTTGCGGGCGGAGTCGGATCGGCGGTCGGTCATCGTGAAGCAATCCCGGCCGTTTGTCGCGAAGTACGATTCGATTCCAGCACCACTGGAACGCATCGAATTTGAAGCGGCTTTCTATCGTCTGACGGAATCCCATCAGCAGGTATCCGGACAGATGCCCAGGTTGCTGGCGTGGTTGCCCACCCACTATGTCCTCGTTTTAGAGGACCTGGGACCGGCGGCCGACGCGACCTGTCTGTATGCAGATTATCCTCAGGTCCAGTTGCCCGACGTCATCGCGAGTCTGGTCATGTGGCTAAAGACGTTGCATGAATTGTCGAAAAAATCGGTTGATGTGGCTTCGTTGGACAACCGCGCACTGCGGCAGTTGAATCATGCCCATATTTTTCAGATTCCGTTTCTAGATGCCCCGGCGATTGACCTCGATAGTGTCTGTCCTGGATTGAGTGCGGCAACTCAAACCCTGCGCACGGATGATTCACTGCGGCGAGCGTGTCTTGAGTTGGGGGAACTTTACCTGTCGGAAGGGGATTTTCTGCTGCACGGAGATTTTTATCCTGGTAGCTGGCTGCTTTCCGATCGAGGGGCGATGGTGATTGATCCTGAGTTCTGTTTCGCCGGTCCGGCCGAGTTCGATCTGGGCGTCCTGCTAGCGCATCTACAATTGATCGGTTGTCAATCGCCGCTCGGGGCGATCCAAGACTTGGTAGCGGACGCGCCGGTTTATGCCCAGCTTTCATGGACTCTGGTCAGTCGATTTGCAGCAGTAGAAGTTCTTCGTCGACTACTGGGGGTGGCTCAACTGCCTTTGACCATGAATCTGGCCGCCCGCGCCGAGTTGGTGCAGTCGGCCCATGACGAGTTGCTAGCCGGACCGCCCGCTACCTAGAAAAGAAGATAGGCTGTTGCCAAAAGTGGAATGCTCTAGGAAGCTCCGGTTGATGGAAGATTCTCGTGCTTGGCATCGAATTGCATGTCGCAAGAGGTGTGCATGTTGCAAGAGGTAACGGGGGCGCTAGACGCCGCGGATGTGGCACAGCGCCAGTGGGCAAGCCAAATCGTGCGGCATCGTCTGAAGGCGATTGGCGGCGTGGCGGGACAGATTGCCCAGCGCGACGGCGAATTAGTCGGGTGCATTCGTCGTCCCAACTCGGCACCGGCCGAAATCCTGGCTTCTGAGATCTTACCGTTGGCCGACGCGTGCAGATTCACCCGGCGGGTAGGACGACAAGTTCTCGCTCCCGAGTCCCACTCGTTCCGCCACGGTGCTTGGTGGATGGGACGGATTGGGGTCCGTACTCACCGAGAGCCTTGGGGTACGATTTTGATCCTGGCACCTCGCAACTACCCGCTTTTTCTCCCCGGCGTGCAGACCATCCAAGCGCTCGCAGCCGGCAATGCGGTCGCCATCAAACCGGCGCCGGGCTGTGAAGCGATTACGGAGTGTTTCAAAAGCTGCCTGACCGATGCCGGAATACCGGGTGATCTGGTGCAGATCCTACCCTCGTCGATCGAGGCGGGGGAAGCGGCAATCAGTCGTGGCGTCGACAAAGTGGTGCTCACTGGCTCTGCCGCAACCGGTCGCGCCGTGATGCGGCAGTTGGCCGAAAAGTTGACACCTTCGACGATGGAACTCGGTGGTTGTGATGCCGCTTTTGTTCTGCCTCAAGCCGCCCCGGCCCGCGCCGCCCGTGCTATCGCCTATGCTTTGCAGCTCAACGGTGGCGCCACGTGTATTGCCCCCAGGCGAATCTTCACCTGCCGGGGACACGGCGAGTCATTTGCCGATGCGCTGGTCAAGGAACTAAGTAAGTCGCCCGCGCGGATGTGTCAGGTCGAGCCGGCAGTCGCCGCCTCGGTCAATCGGGCAGTGGATCAAGCTGTTGCCGAAGGCGCGAGAATTATTTTCGGCCAAAAGCCAGCTTCTGATACTTCACCCCAGATGCAGCCACTGGTACTGCAGCATGTGACGGCACAAATGGAGATCGCCCAGACGGACCTTTTCGCACCCATCAGCTCGATTCTCGAGGTGGAGGATATGCCGGCGGCCATCGAGGCGGACGGGCAATGTCCCTACAGCCTGGCTGCGGCCGTCTTTGGGCCCAAAAGCCATGCGGAGCATTGGGCCGGAGAAGTGCAGGCCGGCTGTGTCGTGGTCAACGATGTCGTGGTCCCCACGGCAGATCCGCGCGTTGGCTTCGGAGGGCACGATATGAGCGGTTGGGGACTGACCCGAGGTGCCGAAGGATTGCTGGAAATGACTCGCCCTAAGACTATTTGCACCCGAAATGGGCAGTGGATGCCGCATCTGGATGAAAAGAACGCGGGGGATAGCGCCTTGCTCAGTCAGATGCTGAAGTTCCTCCACTCCGCTTCCCTTTCACAACGATTGGCGGCCCTGGGAAAAATCATGAAACTAGCGCGCCGGCGGTAGTGCCCGGGAAAACGCCGACCTACCCCGCGCCAAGGCTGGTCCACCACGTCCCCCGCCTCGCCCACGTTTCAGTCCGGTTGGATCCAAGATGTGCAGGCTTCTAAACTCGCGCGTTGGGCCCGCAACTTACGTGGGGCCCGTGTCGCCTGGTCGGCGCATCGGGTTGCTACAATGGACTCGAACCCTGGTATTTGCCGCATCAAGCTTTATGAAATGCGAGTGTCCCCAAGGTCGCAACCTGGCTGCGGCCGGTTGGTCGGCAGAAAAGCCGAACCGGTCAGGCATTTTGGCACCCGCGATGGGACTCTCAGATTTTTTGGGACCGTGGGCGGGCGACTGCCCTACAGTCGTCAGAACCGCACCCCCCAATGCGAGGTGTAGCCGTTTGCTGGCTCCTTGGGCTTTAGTTTGCGGTTGTTGCAAGTAAACTAGGGGGGCTAGGGAAAGTCCTCTCCCCCCTCCTCATCTGAACTTGTGTAGGAACTGACCATGTCGGTACGTGGAATTCGTGTTAACAGTCCATCGACCTCGGTTTTTCCCTGGACTGCTTGCCTGGTCGGTTTGTTCTGCATTGAGAGTGCAGTGGGACAAACGCTCCCCACGTCAACCGTCAGTGCGGGGCGGAAGTTGGCTCCGAGTGCACTGCACGTGATTGCTCCAGCGATGGAGTATGGCGAGACGTTTCAAGGGCCTGTCGATTTGCCGTTGCTGGCGGAGAATCCCGATCTTGCTCAGTCCCTTAACTACGATCCGCGAAGCGAAACACTGGCTCAAATGAGCAAGCAAGTCGTTTTTCGCGGTGAGGTTTATTGTCTTGAGTTTGCGTTCAAGCCGGTACGGATGATTGAAATCGACCTCCCCAGCAAGTCCGGTATTGAGAGAAAGAACATTTGGTACCTTCTCTATCGGGTGCGGTACCTGGGCGGAGATCTCAAGCCGGTTGCCGAACAAGACGCCTTCAACAATCAAGTCTTCGCCACGCCTCAGGCCGTATCGGTCAAATGGGTCCGTTTCATGCCCACGTTTCGTCTCGTGGCCAAGGGGCAGAACCGCGATTACCTGGATCAAGTGATTCCGGCAGTGAAGAAGCCCATTGAGATCAAGGAGCGAGTTGGACGTCCGATTTATGACTCCTTGCAGATGCAGACGCTGAAGATCAAAAAATGGACGGAAACCGAGCCCAACGAAGTCTGGGGCTTGGCAACCTGGGTCGACGTAGATCCGCGCATCGATTTCTTTACCGTCCAGGTTCAAGGCCTGACCAATGCGCAGCGTTTGAGGCAGGACGGGGATCAGATTCGCTATCTGCAGAAAACCCTCGTTCTGCACTTTTCACGCCCAGGCGATACGCTGAACGAGTTGGAGGATCGGATCCGGTATGGGATTCCAGCTCTAGAGGACCCCGATCGGCAGAAGTACATTCTAAGCCAGTTCGGGGTCAAAGAACGCCTTGATCACCGGTGGATCTACCGCTAGGATTTGGGGTTCTCCAGGGCGAGTTGTGGCTCTTGCAGCGGGCGCACATCCTGGGACTTCGGTGATTATTACACGCAGCTAGATAGAAGTAGGCGTCGGAAGCAAGTTATGGCACACAAAAAGGGTCAGGGATCCACTCGTAACGGTCGCGACAGTAACGCTCAGCGTCGTGGCGTGAAGCGATTTGGCGGTCAAGCGGTTACCCCCGGATGCATCATCGTCCGGCAGGTGGGAACCAAGTTTCGTCCTGGGCGTAACATCGGGATGGGCAAGGACTATACGCTGTTTTCGCTGACCACAGGAACGGTTTACTTCGACCAAAAAGGTCGGCGAGTCAACGTCCAGGCAGCCGAAGCCAATTAGGCCGCCCCTTCTGAGACGATAGAAAGTCCTGCTGAAAACGTCGAGCCGTGGGAGCTAGTCCCGGGTGGAATTGAAGCCACCAGAGACTAGAGTTCACGGCTCGTTTTGATTTTGTCTTTGCCTGAGGAGCTGTGGCTTCAAATCATGTTTGTGGACCGTGCGGAAGTCGAAATTGAAGCCGGCAAGGGTGGCGACGGCTGCGTGGCCTTTCGGCGTGAAAAGCACGTACCTCATGGTGGTCCCAACGGCGGCGACGGTGGCAACGGTGGCAGCGTCATTATTCGTGCTCGTGAAGGTGTCAACAGTTTGGTGGCCTTCGCGCATCGCAAGCACTGGCGAGCCGACAAGGGGGAGCCCGGCAAGGGCTCGGATCGCCACGGAAAACGGGGCGCTGATTTGGTGATCGAGGTCCCTCCGGGAACCGTCATGATTGATGCCGAAAGTGGTCTGGTCATCAAGGATCTGGTGGAAGATGAAGACGAAGTCGTAGTGGCCCGCGGAGGTCGTGGAGGTAAGGGCAATCCCCATTTCAAAAGCTCTACCAATCAAGCCCCGCGCGAAGCGACCCCCGGTACGCTAGGAGAACACCGACGGGTGATCTTTGAGCTGAAAGTGATCGCGGATGTTGGCTTGGTTGGCATGCCCAACGCAGGCAAGAGTACGCTATTGAGTCGTCTCTCGCGGGCCAGACCGGAAATCGCAGATTACCCGTTTACCACCAAGTTTCCCAACTTGGGACGCGTTGTCGTTGGTATCGATCACTCGTTCGTCATGGCCGATATCCCCGGATTGATTGAAGGGGCTTCCACCGGCGTCGGACTGGGGCACGATTTTTTAAGGCACATTACTCGCGCTGGAATCTTGGTTCATTTAGTAGAGCCTCTGCCCACCGACGGCAGCGATCCGGTCGAAAACTACCGTGTGATTCGCCGTGAGTTGGAGCAGTATAGCGACGAATTGGCCGCTCGCCCCGAGATTGTCGTTGTCAGTAAAGCGGAGATTCCCGAATCCAAGGAAGTTCATGAACGGCTGATTTCTGAAGCTGGCGGGGAGGTGTTGCTGATTAGCGCGGTTACCGGGCAAGGGCTCAAACAACTGATGCACAGGATTGTCGGCGAGCTATCGCAACGTGAAGAAAATGTTGGCAGCTGAGCAGGTTATCGGAGGATAGGTCGGTCGATCGTTTGCTGAAGTACATTGGGGTCGACATTGGCAACAGCGGCTTGCGTATCGCTGAGCTCGATATCGCGCGCCGTCGACTCGGTGCCATGCGACGGATCAATTGGCGATACGCCCCAGGGCAGCCGGGTAATGATCCACGGTACCAACCGGGCGATTCGGCATGGCTTGCCGAGTTAGACGATTTTTTTTCCACCGAGTCCCTGGCGAGCCAAACCGATGCGACACACGAGCATGTGTGGTTGGTGAGCTGTGTGCGCCGCGATGCATTGGCCGTGCTGGAGAGCTACATTGCGCGGCTTCCGGCGTGCCGGATGGAGTTGATCACTCATCGGAGGCTGCCGCTGGAGTGTCATGTGCAGTCTCCTGAAAAAGTCGGGATTGATCGGCTGCTGGCCGCAGTTGCCGCGGCAACCCTATCTCCGGAGCGTCCCCTGATCGTCGTTCAGGCCGGGTCGGCCGTCACGGTAGATTGGCTTTCGCGCGACAGCCAGCGCGGCCAAGACGTTTTCGAAGGGGGGGCGATTCTGCCCGGCATCCCCATGATGCTTCGACTGCTGGGCAAGGGAGCCGACATGCTGCCGGAAATCGACGCTGATGATCTGGTCGACCTGCCGGAACTGCCGGGCAAGAATACAGAGCAGGCGATGAGTTGCGGGGCTGCCAGCGCTTTTGTTGGGGGCGTGGCGCATTTGATCGAGCGATATCGGGCAGAGTACGGTCAGCATGTTCGGGCTATAATTAGTGGTGGTGACGGAATGCGGCTGGCGCCCCATGTTCCGGAGCCAGTCAGCGTGGAATCCCATTTAGTACAGCGTGGTCTGTTGATTTTGGCCGGCAGAATCGACTCGGGGACATCATGATCGGTGGCAGGCCCGTGTTGCTGGGTCGCCGCCGTTATGGGAATGAGGCAGGCTGATCCTATTCACCCCAACCCACGGAACCGCAATCTCACACGTGAATCTATCGATAGACAAAGAAACTTGGCAGCGACTCGCTCAGTTGCTGACCAGCGAAGAGTCACCGGGATTGCAGCAAGTTTTTCCTGATCCGGCCCGGTCGTGCAGTTTGCTCGACGCACTTTCCCTTCGCGAGGTGAGCGCTACCGACGAGCATGCGATTCAGGGCAGGGAGATTCACGAATCCTTGACGGGAATCCTGGATCAACTAGCGGTCTTTGAGAGTATTAGCCGTTGTCCGATTCTCGCCATCACCGGGTTGCTCAACGCTGGCAAAAGTTCTTTACTGGCTACCTATTTGAGTCCGGCCAATCGACGGCGGGTGCTTCGCGGGCTGAACAATCAGGCAGGCACGCATCGTTTCGTGTTGTGGCTGCCTAACGTCTGGAAGAGTGACCCGCAGTTGCTTAGTACGCTTGTCAGCTTCCTGACAGGACTTTTTGGACACGCGCCGGAGCAGTTGTCGGATGATCCGGCGGAGGCGGCGCTGCAATATAACGGTCGGGTTATCTCCGAGGCGCTCATGGGGCAGAGCGTCTCCACCGGCGATCAGGATGGCTCAGCCTCCGGCAGACCGCTGGTCGACACCCAGACAGCCTCGCCTCTGAGCATACCTCTGATCGCGTACGACGAGGCGCTTGATGACCTGAAAGTCGGCCTCGTCGACTGTCCGGATATCCAAACCGGATTCTTGGCCGTCAAGAGCCAGGGACCCTATGGAGCGGAGTTGGCATCGGAACGCCGGAGTCATTTGGCCCGCATCGGCAGACTCTGTTCGGCCTTTATCGTGGTAGCTCGGCTCAACAACCTGCATGACGATGGCTTGCTGAAGATCCTGATGACTCTTCGCGATGCGATGCCTGGGGTGCCGCGTCTGCTCGCAGTCAACCGAGTTAAAACGCGATACGCGCCCGACGTAGTCTACGAGCAAGCGCGTGGCTTGATAGATCGATTCTCAGTGGATGCCCTGTTCACCGCCTACGATTTTCGAAGCTCGCTCGCGCATTCGCGCATTCCGCCTGCGCCGGACACGATGCTGCCGGGCGAAGCCGGTGAGCAGATGCCCATTTTCTTCGAGGCTTCGATGCCCGCCTCGTCGTCCCCCGGAGCAGTGGCCACCGCCGGAAATCAGCCAATCCGATACCTGCACCATCTGGGAGACCGGTTGGATACCGGTACCCTGGCGCGTGAGAGCGGTCGCAGTCTCCGCTTGCAGCTCAAGGCAAAGATCGCCGCGGCAATACGGTGGATCGAAAAAAATCAAACCATGCAGGCCAGTCAGCTGCGTGATGCCTGGCAGGCCGTTGCCGATGCCTGTTATGAGTTCATGGCTCAGCGGGACGCCGGCGGCCATACCATCGGGCTTCGCCTCCAAACCTCTCCAGCCATTGTGGCGCAGATGGCCGACAGCTTGCAGCGCAATGCACCACCGTGGATGCGAATCAGCCTCAGTATCGATCGCACCGCGCGTCAGCTCCATCAGGCGATTTCTAACTCGGCCTCCCGCCTGAAGATTCTTCAGGGAGCGTCCAAGTCGGTTACGCGGTTTGCCAAGCGGTTTCGACGCGGAGAAGGCGCCCAAGTCGTGACGCCCCAGCGGCTCGCTGAAGCGATTCGTGGCTGCGACCTGCATGATGCGCTGCAGCGACGTTCGCAGGAGCAGCTCATCGGTGGCTGCGAACTGGCGATGAAACGCTTTGCGGCCGAAGACAAGACACTTCTCGATGCCGAAGAACTCGATCAGTGGAGCCGGCAGGTCTGGAAAGGTATGTCCCTCAAAGACAAGCTCTGGAAAGGTACGCAGCCGCTGGCCGTCATCATGGCTCCGCTGCTGGCCGCGATACTGGTTCCGATCGATGGTGGTGGAACGGCCGTACTGGTGTTTGCATCCACCAAGGAGTTGTTGGCCGCCGCCGGTATTGCTGCTGTCATGACACCGATGGCAACCGGTGGTGAAACGCTCCGGATCGTGCATCGCGAAACCCCCTGGAGGCAACTGAGCGATTTGTTCGCGATTACCTGCGACAGCCTCGGTTTGCCTCGGCCGGGCGAGGACGAACTTCCGAGTTCAAAATGTGATGGAACCCTCCGTCAGTTGTCGGTCAGCAATACGGAGGTCAAGCCGACAGCCGGCTCTTTGGCAACCAATGTGTGGCAAATCAATGACCAGTGGATGCGTGAGCTGCATCTGCTCGTTCAACAATTGGCCTAGCAGCTCGAAAGGCATTCCTTGGCTTCAGCGAAACCCAGCAGGACCATCCCGCCGTCAGTTTTCTCGCGGCGAATCGCCGACGCAACCTCAGCCGTCTTTGGAGACGCGCCGCTCACCCATGCCGTTGGCGAGGCGTGTGAGCGATATGCCGATGAGCTGAGGAACATACAAGCCGGTCGTGGGATTGACGCGTTGTTGATCGCAATTGTCGGCGCGAAGGGACAGGGAAAGACGTGGGCGGCCAGGCAGTTTGTCCGCGATGCCCGGATTCAAAGCTTCCTGCGTAGCGGCGATCTGATTGATGACGCCACGACGCGGCTGGTGTGGATTGGTCCGGTGGCGCCAGAGGGCCTCGACCCGGCCACAGAGATCTATCATCCGTGCCAAGTGAGCCAGTTGGCCCATATAGGCCAGCCTTACGTGATCCTCGATACGCCGGGTATGACCGACGCAAATCATCACGCCGCCAAAATTGCCGAGCAGGCTTTGTCGTTAGCACCGCTGAAGCTGCTGATCATCGCTCGCGATCAGATCCGTGCGGCGGCGAACCTGTCCCTCACCCGTCAGATTGATGGAGCCGTATGCATTCCGGTCATTACTTCCGTGGAGCCGGATGAAATGTCGGGCAGCCAATCGGAAGATCTCTTGGCGGAGGATTTGCGGGCCTTGCGCGATCAACTGAGTTTGATGGCGCCGCGGACCACGCTGACAAGTGAACTGCTCGTTCCCGATTTTGAGATCACCGGCGATGAAGCTGCCGCGTCCCAGGTTTTCCTCGGCGGTGTCCTGGACCGGATCAACGACCTGGGATTGACTCAGACCGTCCTTGCCAGTGCGCGCGAGCAGCGAGTGCAGGCAGCGGGCCAACGGCTCAAAGCCGACGTGTCTCGATTGATCGGCGACGAATTGCCCCAGCTGGCCTCAGCGGTAGAGCAGCTCAACCGTGAGACGGAGCATCTGCCCGAACGCGTGCTGGCTTCGCTACTTGGAAGTGAAGCCGTGTTGGAGACGGGCGTGCGGATGCGACTGCGCGCCAGGCTGGTAACAGACACGTCGCTCGTCTGGTTTCCCTACCGCACCGTCATGTCCACGCTCAACTTGACGCAGGGTGCCTGGGATCGGGTGATGTTGGCATTGGCCGGCAGTGTTCCGAGCCTATTTGGTGCGTTGGCATCCTGGGCACGGAATGTCAGGCAGAATCGCGAATTTGCCACTGAGATCCAGGATGGAATTCGCCAGCGAACTCAGCAGCAGGTGGAAGAGCGACTGCGCCCCTTGTGCGATCAATTTCACCGCACGGTGATGAAACTGCGTCCCCGCGCGGAACGCTCCCGCGATGAATTGAATTCCACTGGGATGCGTTTGTCGGGTATCGAAGAGCTGCAGACGCGGTCTCAACAGATCTTTGACGGCGCCATCGATCGAAACACGACGAGAAACTGGATTGTTCAGCTATATGCACTCGTCGGTGTGGTCCTGTTCTGGATGTTCATGGCCGGACCCATCGTGTTGATCTATCGAGAGTACTTTATGGCTTCGATGGACGTGCTGACCGGCCGGGAGTCCCATTTGGAGAGCTTTCCTCATCCCACACCGGGTTTACTGTTTACCAGCTTGATTCTTTCGCTTTTGCCCTTGGCCATCTACTGCATGGTGATACTGACTTGGTCGCTCAGTCGCCGCAAGGTAGGAAACGTTGCCAAGCAGATCGTCGACGAGCACGAGCAGACGATTGAACAACTCAAGGCATCGCGGGTGATCCGGCTGGAATTCGAGGATGAGTTGCTTGGTCAAACCGAGTTCCTCCTGAACCTTCGAGAGTCTGAAGACAAGGCATGAACGCCCCTGCCTCGACCGCAGGCCAAGCGACAATCGTCACTCGGCTTACCGCGCAGATACCGTCGGCCATTGCCACCATCGGCGTCCAGGGACCTCGGGCTGTAGAAGTCGTGCTGGCGCATGCCAAGACGCGGGCGAAAGAATTGCGGATTGGTCGAATCCACTACGGCACATGGAGATGGGCGGGCGACCCTACCGTATCGGGTGAACAGATCGTCCTCTGCAGGCAGGCCGACGATCTGGTTGAATTGCACTGCCATGGTGGTAACGCAGTCTGCAACGTGATCCTTGGCGATCTCCAAAAAGCCGGTTGTGCCTTGGTCTCCCAACGTGATTGGCCCAGCCAGTTTGCCTGTCCCATCGCACGCGCCGCCGAGCAGGACCTGATCCAGGCGACGACCGACCGAGCGGCGGCGGTTCTCTTGGATCAGCTGTGCGGTGCGCTGGCGAGCTCGATCGAGCAAGTCATCCAGGCGGTCGAATCCGGGCGTAGCGACCTCGCCGAATCGCAACTTGAGCAGCTGGATCGCTGGAGCGACTTCGGATTGCACCTAACCGAACCCTGGCAAGTGGTTTTGGCGGGACCACCCAACGTCGGCAAGAGTAGTCTGGTCAATGCCATCGTCGGTAGTCTGCGAGCGATTGTCCACCACGAACCGGGCACCACACGCGATTGGCTCGAGGCACAAACCGCCGTGGACGGCTGGCCCGTAGCGCTCAATGACACGGCCGGTATTCGATCGAGCGACGACGCGCTGGAGTCCGAGGGAGTCGATCGCGCGCTTGGGCGCGTGCGGCAGGCGGACTTAGTCGTCTTAGTGGTCGATGCATGTCGCGGCTGGACCGACGTGCATACGAACTTGATCGCAAGTTTGCCCGAGCGTCAGCTGCTTGCCTGGAACAAGTCGGATTTATCCAGCCTGGAACCTGACGGCTTTCCCGGAGATTGGAAGCCGATTCGAACCAGCACGGTCGGCCGGCCCGGCGTGACCGACCTGATCGCTGAGATTGGTAGCCAGCTTGTGCCGCGTAGCCCTCCAGAGAATACGGCGGTTCCCTTCCGCCACGAGCATGGGCAAGCCGTCGCGTTGGCACTCGAGGCAATCAAGTCGGGACGGCATGCCGAGGCGGTCGCTCAGTTGAGAATGCTGCTGGCGCCTTCTTGGAGCGGCAAACCACAAAGGTCATAATGCAGAGCATCTTAGGAGTCTCGATCCGCAATCTGTGAGAGGTTCGTACGTGCTGACACGCTGGACATCCATCGTCATTAGTATCCAAGTAACAGGTTGGCTCGCCTGTTGTCCGTCGGCTGTCTACTCGCAGTCGCGGTACGCCTCTTCGGACAATCTCAGTGGTTATGTCCACTGGATCGACCTGTACGATGCATCCAACGGCCGTATTGATCCGGACGCGGAAAATCCGAAGCCCTATTCTCCCGAAAAAACATGTGGACGGTGTCACGACTTTGACTCCATATCCCATGGCTGGCACTTCAATGCCGTGGATAGCGCCGCACTCGCCGGACGAGCTGGCCAACCCTGGATTTGGAGTGACCCACGTACCGGTACCCATGTACCTCTGTCCTATCGCAACTGGAAAGGGACTCAGAATCCGGATGTGCTCGGGCTTTCGCGCTGGGAAGTCGCCGCCAAGCTGGGTGGTTTTCTTCCAGGGGGTGGTCCGGGATCCGAGGAG
>JANQJJ010000134.1 GCA_028281725.1 Pirellulaceae bacterium
GGTACCACATCTGAAGTTCAAGTCATCAGCTTCGTCACCACCGGAAAACTGGTAGCGGCTGCCGCGCTGCTCCGCAACGCGGTTGGCGCGTTACCGGCCGGCACCAGCGGAAAGGATGCTCTTGCTCCCAAGGCTGAAGAGCTGAACGATTCGATCGCGTCAGGAGGAAGTATTGGCAAGATTGTCGGCGACGCGATTAAAGCAGAACTCGGACTGGCGGATGATGCGTTCGATCTGAATCTCAACTTTGTCGACGCAGACGCGAACGTGCCGGGCTTTCAAGCGGCTGCCATCATCAATCTGGATATTCAGAAGTCGATTACGGAAACAGTTGGCTTCGATTTAAACGTCCCGGATCTGGGACCAGTCACCGTGGGCACCAGTGCCGACATCGACTTCACCGTAGTCGGCGATCTGGATTTGGATTTCGGATTCCGACTTGGAACGTTTACGCCCTACCTGCTGAACACGACATCGCTTGCGATTGATGCCTCGATCGCCTCTGATCTAGAACTGGCTGCAGGGATCGGAGGCATCGAAGCGCAGCTTGCGGGCCCTCTGAAGCTGCAGGCAACGACCGAAGAAACGATCACAGCGGATGTCAGCCAGTTTCAACTCGCAGCCGTGCCGGTGGCCAACTTGGTGGTTGTCTCCGGTCCGAATGGCGTCTTGAAGGCAGGCGACGAACTAGATAATCCCCAAAAGCCGGCCGACTATGTCGTTGATCGCTCGACCACTCCGCCAACTTTACGATTTGCAAATACGGTCACGACAATCGGCTTGAGTGTTCAGTACGCCGTTGCAGGAGCAGCTCCAGCGTCGGTCTCAGTCGGCGTCGAGCCTACCCTGTTTCCTGGCGACAGCAACACGATTGGCGGCATCCCATTCTCTCAACTGTTCGATTCGGCAACGCCACTTGGCGATCAGTTTGATTTTGACTTGGATGGGATCGCGACAGCCTCCTTCAATACCTCGCTCGGTGGAGTCACCGTACCGGACGCCATCACGATGGTGCTCAGTCTAGACCATCCCGGCTCGCCGCAGTTCAGCTTCGACGGTGTTCAAGACTATCTCGACAGCTTAACCGACTTAAACCAGATCAGCTTGGGCCAGATCATCGATGGAACGCGCGCCGTACTCAATTCGGTCGAGTCAGGGTTGAAATCAAACTTACTGGAGCAGATGCCTCTGATTGGCGATATCGCCGACTTGGGTGGCACGTTCATCGGTGACTTGAATCGGATGGTTGACCAGCTGGAGTCTTTGATTCAAACATCGGATACCTCGATCGATGGACTGGTTGGAGAACTGCAACAGACCATCTATTCCGCGCTAGGTCCTGCGGGCGGCGGCATTCTTAAACTAAATCCACTTTTCCACAACGATCCGAGCCAAGCCGATTCCAGCGAACGAGCAGATTATCGGGATGTCGAGATCATCGTACCCGACTTGCTCAATACGCCGCCGAGCGAATTGGAAGTCGCGATCAATTTGCAGATCGCCGGTCGCGACACGCTCGAAGTGGACTTCGACTTAGGTCTGGAATCGCTGGCTTTTGGCATCGATACGCAAGGCGGCGTGGAACTGACGCTGGACTACGATTTCCAGCTGGGTTTCGGTGTGAGTTTGCAAGACGGGTTCTTCTTACAGCTCTTGCCCAACCGGGTAGACGGCAGTGGCGCCTCGGAATTTGAGATTTCCGCTGAAGTGAACTTGAAGCCTGGTACGTCACTGACGGGGCAAATGTTCTTCCTGAACCTGACCGCCGAGAGTAATCCTACCGAAGACATCAACCGCGACGGCATCATTAACGATGGCTCGAGCGAACCAGGCCACGGTCCGCTACTGAATGAAGCTGCCGATGATATTGACTACGACGGAGACGGACGCAAAACGAGCCTGATCAGTGAAGTCGACTTGGACGGAGATGGGCGCTTCAGTAAGGGAACGGGTTTTCAGGGCAACATATTCATCGACATTGACAATCCCGATGATGATGTGAAGAACCGATTGACCTTGGCTGAGTTGTTGGGACCACCGCGCACCGGTGGCACACCTCCGCCGGTCAGTGACACGCCGCTCTTCGTATTCGGCATCGACACCGAAACGTATGTGGACTTGAATCTTGTAGCGAACACGGACAGTGCCGGATTGCCCGAAGTCTCCGCTGATTTGACTATCGACTGGGCCATCGGCTTTGATACCGATCAAGGAAAAACCGGTGGCGGATTGCCAGATGTGGCCATCCGCGATGTCACCCTGGACATTGGCAGTTTTCTGAGCACTGTGATCGCTCCGGTCTTCGAATCGTTCGATCGCTACGTTGGACCGATCCGTCCATTGATCGAATTCCTCAACTCGCCAGTTCCAGGACTCTCCGAACTGGCCAATAAATACGACGGGCCCAGGTTGACGTTCTTGACCTTGGGAATCTTGTCCGACGGTGCCACGCCGCAAACCATTGCGCGAGCGAAGAGCGCTCAGCGCGTCGTCGACTTAATTGAGGAGATCTTCCAGTTCTCCGACCAAGTCAACGCGCTCGCGGCCGACGGTGACCATATCAAAATCAACTTCGGAACCTTCTTCCTCACCGGCGTTCCTGAACCTCGGGACGACGAGCCAACGTCCGGCACGGGCACCGAGCGCATGCTACAGGCCAACCCGCGCACCGGAACACGAGTCGACGTGTTCAACGACGGAGTCCTGGTTCCGCGGCAGGAGTACCGCATCGCTAGATACTTGGACGGAAGCGTCCACAGGACCAAAATCGTTTTCAATACCGCGCCGACCGGCGGTCCCATCACTGCGTCTTACATGACGACTGCCGGTGGAACGATGGATGTTTCTAATCCAGATGCACCGGTGCAGGTGAAATCGGACATGCTGGCTACGGACATCACCCCAGCACCCAGCGGTGGCATTTCACCAGATGTTGTCGCCAAGACGCAAACAGCCGGCACGCCGGGTGCCGCGAAGACCGGTAGCCTGCTTACGAAATTGGCCGGAGCGCCTGGAGCCGCCAAGGGACTTGGCATTAGCATGCCCTTGCTGTCGAGTCCCTCCAACATTTTCAAATTGTTCACCGGCGAGAAAGCTGACATTCTTCGCTGGGATATTCCCCGCTTGGACTTAAACGTTCCGTTCGAGATGAGTTTTGGGCCGGTGTTGATTCTTCCACCGGTAAATGTCGTTGCCAAAGCCCAGCTGGACGCCTTTGCCGATTTCTCCATCGCGTTTGATACTCGTGGTCTCGCCAAGACCGGCAAGTTCTTCGACGGACTGCATTTTGCTGACCTGGATGCGTCCGGTTTCGACAAACCCGAATTTGGAATCGGACTGCAAGCATCTTTGGGACTCGAACTGGATGTTGGGCTGGTCAAAGGCGGTGTAGAGGGCGGCATTCGATCCAGTTTAGATTTCAACTGGAACGACTTGGATGACGACGGCAAGATCTACTTGGACGAGTTGGCAGATCTGTTCTTGTTGCAGCCGACGCCTCGTCCTTCGACGGACATTCCCGGAATCTGCGTGTTTGATGCTCACGGAACCATCGATGCGTTTGTCGACCTGTACTATCAAGTGCTTGGATTTGACAAGGAGACGATTCCAATCGTCAGTGTGAATCTCTACCAATTCAATCATTCGTGTACCGCTCCTGGGCTGGCGGATTTGGACGACAACGGGACGCTTCGGCTTTTTGCGGGGGACTTGGCCAGCCAGCGCCAGGGAATCTACGGCGATGATGTGAACGAAACATTCCGCGTCACGCAAATCGAAGATCCTGACGCGCCTGGTGAATCCATCATTCAAGTTCAATTCGACTTTAAGAATCGCGATGGCGCGCCTGCAACGACCACGCGCACCTACAAGGGCGTCAACGAGATTCACTTTGACGGCGGCAGCGGAAACGACTCCATTACGATCGATGAAAGTGTGACGGTGCCCACTCGGCTGATGGGAGGCACAGGGAACGACATCCTGATCGGCGGCAGCGGAATCGATTTGATCGAGGGTGGGTCCGGCAACGACACGCTCCGCGGTGGTGAAGGCAACGACCGCTACATTTTTGTGGGCGAATGGGGCCGAGATGAGATCACCGATAGTGGAACAACTTCGGCCGATGTGTTCGACTTTAGTTCGACTACGCGATCTCTGACGGTCGACTACGGCAGCGTAGTCGTTCGTGCAGGACCCAACACAGTGACCGGATCGGCTGGCGTTCCGGTCGAAGGTATCGAGCGGGTGATTGCGGGAAGTGGCAACGACACCTTGACGGTTCCGCAGATCGTCGACGCCGGGGATCGCAACCAGTGGCAGATTACCGGCCCCGGAAAAGGTATCGTCAATTCTTTCCGGTTTGATGGTTTCGAAAACCTCGCGGGTGGAGATCAGATCGACGAGTTCCATTTCAAGCCGGGCGGGTCGATCCAAGGAAATGTGGATGGTGCAGGGGGTGCCGACACACTGGACTACGCGAGCTACGCCTCCGATGTAGCCGTGGATCTTGAGCAGCGGTCGGCGACCGGCCTGGGTAGTCACCAAGGCATCGAAGTACTGATCGGCTCGGAGGGCAGCAACTTGATCGTTGGTCGTGACCTCAGATCGACCTGGACCCTGACCGGAGAAGATCAAGGAACAATTCAGATTTCAGGTGGCAGTGCATACCATTTCCTTGGGTTCGGCAATCTAACTGGCGGTGATAAAGACGATGCCTTTGTGGTCGCTTCAAACGGCTCCCTGACCGGCAATCTGCTGGGAACCAAGACGCCTGGGAAGGTCGATGCGGACCAAGTGGACCTTTCGGCACAAACCAGGGCACTGTCGATCGAGTTGTTGGGCCGCAACTCGGGACGCCTCACATCCGCTCTGTCGCTGAGCTTCGACTCGATCGAGAACCTAACCGCAGGCTCGAGCAGCGATACGATCTCCGTCAGTCCTCTGGCGGGTGTGGACGGAGTACTCGATGGCGGCGCGGGTGCGCGAGATCACGTGGATTATTCAAGTTGGACTGCACCGGTAACCGCCGATTTGTCCGGGCCGCTGCTGCTGGGTATCGAAGACGTGACAGGCGGTGCCGGCGCGGACGCGATCACCGGGAACGACAGCGACAATCGGCTGATTGGACTGGGCGGAAACGACACCATCCACGCGGGTAACGGCAACAACCTGGTCATCGGTGATTCAGCCAAGATTGGCTTCAGTGGAGAGGACATCGCCTCGATTCGAACCGGGAGCCGGTACTCCGGCAACGACACGATAACCGCAGGGACGGGCAACAACTGGGTCTTCCCTGGAAGTGGCGACGACTTCGTCGAGATCCAAGGAGGTAACAATCTAGTCGCCGGAGATCAGGCGCTGGCCATTTTCAGCGCAGGGATCGTCAGTTCGCTTCAGAGCTTACAGCGAGCCGACGGTGGCAACGACACATTGCGGCTGCTGGGTGACGGAAATGATTTGATCATCGGCGGCAACGGAGCAGATTCGATCACGACCAACGGTGGACGCAACGTGATTCTGGGTGATCGCGGCGAGATCCGCCTGCTCAATGGACTGCCGATTCGTGCAACCGGCCAGATTTCCGCGCGTTCCGGAACTGACAACATCACTGCCGGCGCGGGTACAGACGCCATTATCGCTGGCGGTGCGTCCGATAGGGTCAGCGCCTCGGGAAACAACTACATCTTGGGTGATGACGGAGATATCGAGTTCTTTCTCGGCTTGCCAATTGGTTTGACAGCGCGAATCTCATCACGAGACGGCAGCGACGTCATCACAACCTATGCAGGCAGAGACGTCATTCATACCGGCGACGGAGACAACCAAGTGTCTGCGGGAGCTGGCGATGACGATGTAACGGGAGGCAGCGGTGTTGATCACATCGATGGTCAGGCTGGCAACGACTTCATCTTGGGGATGCTTGGCAACGACACGCTTATAGGCTCCGATGGCAACGACGCCCTCTTTGGTGGACTACCGCTGGGTGTTCGAGCGGACTTTGGTCTGACGCTTGCCGCAGGATTCACAGTCACGTCGGTCAGTGGCTCTCCATTTGCCGCGCCCACGAACCCAGGTAGCGCGCCGGCGACGCTCGGACAGATCTCCATCGATGGTGTTGCCGGTGACGGTGCAGATGAAATTCACGGTGGCGACGGCAACGACATTCTGATTGGCGGAGCAGGAGTCGACATTCTCGATGGCGGCGCCGGACAAGACTATGTCGATGCGGGTGCAGGGGACGAAACCAATGTACGTGGTGGGGACGATGCCGATGTGGTCCGCGGCGGCGCGGGTAACGACTTGGTTCGCGGTGGCGACGGAATCGATGAAGTCCTGGGGGACGATGGTGACGACAAGGTCTACGGCGAAGCCGGCCAAGGCGACCTGCAAGACGGCCAGCGTTTGTGGGGCGGAGCGGGGCGCGACGAGCTGTTCGCGTTCGCACCCACGACCAGTGCAACGGAATACACCCAAGTCGGCGACCAACTATTCGGAGGTCCAGGTGGAGATGTGCTTCACGGAAACATTCGCCGCGAAGTCCTTTCCGGCCAAGGCGGCAATGACATTCTCATCGGTGACGAATTGGCGGGGCCTTCCTATGCGCCGCGAGATGACGCGGATCTAGTGGGCGCCAGCGACACCTTGCTGGGCGGTAGCGGCGAAGACCAGTTGTTTGGTGGCGGTGGAGACGATACTCAGTGGGGCGGCGCGGGCACCGATTTGATCGATGGCCAAGCCGGCAGCGACATCCACTACGGCGGCAGTGGCATCGACATCTTTGTCTTGCCGACTGCGTTGGGACCAAACGGTGATTTTGATTCCGGCACCGATACTTTCGACGGACACTTTGGAAACGAAGCGTACCAAGATGTTCCGGATGACAACGCCACTGACATCATCAGCATCGATGGGACCACCGGTAACGACATGATCCTGATTGGCGAAGAACTCGACCAGTCAGACCAGCCGACAGGGCGCGCCCAAGTCTACTACAGCGGACTGGGCGGAACGAAAGTCAAGGCCATAGCTGTCGAGATGTTGGATGGTAGTGGAAACCTACGCGTCGAACAATTTCGCATTGCAGGACTGGCGGGTGATGACACGATCGGTTTTTGGACTGAAAGCGCGCTGACGGCGGAGGCACTAGCGGCTCCGATCCTGGGGCTAGGCACCTTAGACACAACCGCACTCGGTGAGCGCTCCGACGACTTCATCGCGGTCTTCGATGGCAACAGCGGAAATGATGTCCTGCTCGGCTCCGAGGGTCGGGATCGACTCGATGGGGGCATTGGGAGTGACACTGCGTTTGGATTTGGCGGAGACGATCGACTCTGGGGAGACTCAGGTGGAGGCACGCCGAGCGACACGGATGTGTTGTTTGCTGGCCAAGGCAACGACGATCTGATTGGTGGTCAGGGCCAGAACAAGCTTTATGCTTGGAGCTTCGATCCGAACCTCAACATGGTCACTCCGAGCACGCCAGAAACTTCCGACCTAGGTTTTGGTGTTTTCGTTGACGCGGATGGCGCCTGGTTCTACAACGACGGCGATCTGAACGATAACGGAATATTTGATGAAGACGACGACGTACCGGTTGGGCCAGTTCGTCTGCCGCGACTCCCAGAAACAACCGGCCTGAACCGAATGCTGGGGAGTAACAACGACGACGAACTCTTCGGTGGCACCACTCTGGATTTCCTGTATGGCAACGGAGGAAACGACACACTGTATCGGGCAGATGGCTCCACGTTCGAATCGGCCGACGGAGGTGTGGCAGGAGACGAGTGGAAAGACTATGCCCGCGAATCAGACCAAGTCTGGTATGTGGGCGGTACGAACGCGTCCGACCAAATCAATATCGACTTTGTTACCGAACCAGGATTGCTCGTTGATCACCACCTGATTACCCGTCTGACGAACAACAACGGCAATTTCAGTTTCTCCGCCCAGGTTCGACTAGATTTCGAAGCGACTGACGGCGAAGGTAATCTGATTTGGAATCCAGCGGATCTCAGTTTCAAACTCGATCAGCTCCTGACAGAAGATCCGGCGACTCGCCAGAATGGTTCGCTTGCACAGGTCGGTGCGGATGCCACTCGGGTAACTGAGTCGGAATTGCTTGGCCAGTTGCTACCACCCGAAGGCGATTTTCTCGTCATCTTGGTCGATGCACTCGATGGGAATGACCAGGTGACGATTGGTCCGACGGTTCAAAAGACGGTATGGATCGATGGTGGACGCGGCGATGATCTCATCGAAATCCTGTCGGGCAACGCGATCCTG
>JANQJJ010000190.1 GCA_028281725.1 Pirellulaceae bacterium
AGAAGAACTGGATGTTCCCAATTGCGTCACATTCAGCGAAGTCGATCAAGCCATTGCGCGCGAGGCCTTTGACTTTCAGCGCTGGACGGGACAGCCGCCAGACGTCTCTCTCATTCGAGACGCCTACGAAGAGTACTGCGATTTTTTTTAGTCCGATTCGCGAACTCCATCGCCCGCATTTCCTCCCACTCGCAGCTGCATGAGTGACGTCAAGAACATCCCCACCACGAGCAAACTCATGGTGCCTACCACGATCGTCAGGTTGCTGTGCATCGGATTGGCGTAGCGGGAGAGCGACTCGGGCCACAACGCGGTCTTGGACACGCTCAGCCAAACAATCACCGCAACTCCGACTGCCGTGGCCGGTAACGCCGCTCTGGCCGTAGCGCGCCGCGCCAGCAAGCCCAGCAGGAACAGTCCCAACATGCCGCCGGAGAAGATACTTGCCATCTGCCACCACACGTCCAGAGCGCTCTTGGCTCCGATCATGGCCAATGCGGCGAACGTACCGAAGAGTCCAAACAGCAGCGTGCCGCCGTGCAGCACACGCATCGATTGTTTTTCGGTAGGCTCTCGCTGGAACAACCGCTTGTACCAGTCTTCATAGATCAACGTTGCGGAACTGTTGAGCGACGAATCCACGCTGCTCATCGCCGCCGCTAGAATGCTCGCGACCAGCAAGCCTGTCAGTCCGGCCGGAAACTCCGTCACGATGAAATGTGGGAAGACGTGGTCGGAACCGATTCCATCGGGCAAGCGTTGGGGCGACTGGTCGTAGTACGCGAACAAGGCCGTGCCCACCAAAAACAAGAGTGCCGAAATCGGAACGTATAGTAGTGCTCCAATCCAGACACTGCGCGCCGCCTCGGCATCGCTCTTCGCCGCCAGGTACCGCTGCACATAAGCCTGATCAATGCCGAAGTTTTGCAAATTGATAAAGAGGCCATAAACCAGCACCACCCAAAACGTCGACTCAGCCAACGAACCGGAAAAACTGCCGAGAGAGAACTTGTGATGTTCCTGGGCGATCGTGAGAACTTGCAGCGGGCCCTCGGGCAATTGCCAACATACCAAAGCAATCGCCGCAATGATCCCCAGAGTCAAGACGACGCTCTGCACGGCGTCTGTCCAGATGACAGCTTCAATTCCGCCAAGAAGCGTATAGATCGTTACCAGAACGCCTGTTCCGATAATGATCCATTGCAAGTCCCAGCCCGTCATCGGGTGAACAGCAACTGCGACCAGATACATGATCGTTGCGATACGAGCCAACTGCGTCAGCATAAAGCAGATGCCGGCGTAGTATCTGGCCCAGCTTCCGAATCGGTCCTGCAGATGCCGGTACGCGGAGACGCTGCCCGCGCTGCGATAAACGGGGATGAAGTACCGTGTCGCGATCCATGCCGCGATGGGCAGTGACAGCGAGAAGACAAAGGGATTCCAGTTGTCGGCGTACGACTTACCGGGATTCGCCAGAAAGCTGATGCTGCTAACGAACGTGCCGAAGATGGACAGGCCAACCAACCAACCCGGCAGCGCCCTTCCGGCTGCCGTAAACTCTTCTGAACTGCCGCTACGGCGGGCAAACCAGAAACCGACGCCGAGCATGCCAGTTAGGTAGAGTGCGACAACCAGTAAGTCAAGACTTGCCAGTGAAGGGGGCATGGGGAGGCGCCTAAGCAATCGGACGGAGGGATCGACGGATCAGGAAGAACACAGAATGTAACATTCTTGTACGTCGATCGCACGGGCTTTGAGCCTACGAGCCGCTGCGTGGTGGTGTCTGTACTCAGATCGGCCGGCAACTCCCGACCTGAGGAAAGGCAGGCAACATGCACGGGGCGGAACTACCCGCGGTGGTCTCCGGCGACTGATCACTTTTGAGGCAGTCTGATCCACAGCGGCCTACTGTCAGCAGTTGCCGGCGATACCCGGCCGGCGCGTTGTCCTTCGACCGCGGACGTCTCTACTTGGCAAAAATCCAACCGAGTAGCTTCGCGAACGTGGGCGATTGGCCTTGAGATAGAATGCCGATTCGGAACACTTTACCGGCCGCCCAGACGCAGCCGGCGGCAAACGTAGCCGAAAGTACCACCGCCAGAATGATCTCCCAGGTAGCCGGTCCCGGAGGAATGGCAATTCGGGCGAACATCAACATCGGCGTCGCTGGAGGAAAGAGAGAGATGGCCCGCGAGAAAAAGCTGGATGGTGAATCGAAAATGGGGGCAATACACATCATCGGAATGATCACCAGCAGCATGATGGGAGTCATCAGGCTCTGAGCGTCGCGAATCTCCGAGCAAGCGGCACCAATGGCTGAAAAGATCGAACCGAAGATAACCAGCGCGATGAACAGAAAGAAGACAAACCAAGCGTAGAGCGTAACCGGCACGCGATCGGACACTTCGAAATAGTTAGCCAGCCCGTAGGCGGCGCCCAGGTATATTGCCGAAAGTGTCAAGCCGATTCCAACCGCGCCAACCAGCTTACCGAGCATCAGTTGAAATGGCGTGATGGAGGAAACGAGAAACTCGGAGATCTTCTGCATCTTCTCCTCCAACACATTGTTGAGCATGGCTGGAGCCACCGACATGACCATCATGAACATCAGCATCAAACCGGCGAAAGGAACAGCGAACGTCAGCAGCTCGCTCTCTTCTTGGGCATCCTTGACCTCTCCATTGTTTCTAAGCTCGACCAATCCGAACTGCCGCACGGGCGTCCGCTGGGACAAAGCAGCCACACTCTCTGGAGACAAACCCAGCTGCTCGGTACGCAGACGTTTGACTTCATCGTTGACGACACGGCCCAACCAGTTAGCGAGTGTGCGGTAGCTGGGCGTTTGCGAATGGTAGCGGACCACGGCTCCTTTCGTCGCATCGAAGATATCTTTTTCGATGATGGCATAGGCGAATAGTTCGCCGTCCTTGACGCGCCTTGTCAACTCAACGTCCAGACGCTCTGTTTCTTCCGACTGCCGCTGGACACGTTCCACTTCAAATGCGGCTTGGACCTGCTTTCGTTCGGTCCCTTCTCCCTCGTATATCTCGTTTTCGTTGCGAGTCTGGCAGCGCTGTTCAAGAGTGTCGAACATACGGTCGGTTTGATCCACGATGGCAATCCGCCGCGGCGACAGGTCGACCTGGTCCCTGGTCAAGTACTGCACGACGATCGCGCCCCCCATGAAAATGGGCATCATGACCACGCCCAGGATGAAGGCTTTGCTGGTGATCGCTATCAAGTATTCCGTTCGCGCGACGACTAGTACTTTGTTCATGCCTGGGCTCCTACTTGGGCCATCGCCGGCTGGCCGTCTGTCGCCTCAGGACCGGCGATGCGAATGAAGATGTCATGCAGCGATGGCTCGGCAACTTCGAATAACTGCACGTTTCCCTTGGCGACCAACTGGTGAAGAACGCGTTGTGGATCGCCGCGAAGCTGCAGTTCCTGATAACCGCCCATGTCGATCACTCTTTGAACCTCCGGCATCGCCTGCAAGTCGCTGGTCGTGCCCTCCCATCGCAGGCGGATAGAATCGGCGCCATATCGAGCCTTGATCTCTTCGAGTGTTCCGTCCAATACCTTGTTGCCTTGGTAAATCATGAAAATGAAGTCGCACATGTTCTCGGCAACGCTCATGTCATGCGTCGAGAAAATGATCGTCGTCCCTTCTTGCTGCAGCTTCAGGATTGCTGCTCGAATGGCTTCGGTATTGACGGGGTCCAGTCCCGAGAAAGGTTCGTCGAGAATCAACAGCTTGGGCTTGGCGATGATCGAGGCAATGAACTGAACCTTCTGCGACATTCCTTTGGACAGCGTCTCAATCTTCTTCGATGCCCAGTCCGACAGCTCAAACCGCTCGAGCCAATCGGAAACGGCCATGCCGGCATCATGCCGCGACATGCCTTTGAGATTCGCATAGTACATCAGCATTCCGCGAACGGTCAGCTTTTTGTAGAGCCCGCGTTCTTCCGGCAGATATCCCACGTCGTCATTGGCGGCAGAGGCTGACGTATGGCCTAAAACCTCAATCTGGCCACGGTCTTGGTGGATGATTCGTAATATCATCCGAATGGTCGTTGTTTTGCCCGAGCCGTTGGGGCCAATAAAGCCGTAGAGCGAACCGGCGGGGACGTTCAGGGAGAGTTCTGAGACTGCGGTATGTTGACCGTAGCTTTTGGTGACATCAGATAGGCGGACAACTACCAAAACATAGCCTTTCAACTTGAGTTTCACTGCGTATTCGAGACTGGTCGTCAGATATTGAATTCAGGGAAACAACCTCAGCTCGGGGAAACAACCGTCCTGTTCTTCTAGCAATCATCAGGGCGGCTGGGGCATTCGACATGGACCGCTCGCGTGACGCTTAGCCCATCGTGAATCGCAATCGCGATGGGCGGCTGGCGCCAAGATAGCTTGGTTCACGCCCGCCGGACTCTTACAGGGCGTCAAAACGGGCGAAGATGGGCGCCGAAATATTTCTCTCGGCGCGGTCATGGCCGGCTTTCTGTTTCGCATGGAC
>JANQJJ010000213.1 GCA_028281725.1 Pirellulaceae bacterium
TCATCGGGCTCTCGCGGCGGGTCGCCGAGCAGGTCTTCAAGGTCCGGCGGTGGCGGCGCCATGGCGGTGAAGAAGAGATCGTCCTTGGAGCCGAAGCGCGCGCCAATCTGATTCAAGCCGTGTATGAAGATCTTCGCCAATTGGCGGCTGGCAAAATGAATTCCCAGCCGCCAGATCACACGCTAACTTCGACGGCCCTGGTGCATGAAGTGTCGATGCGGCTGCTGGGTGATAATCAAATCCCGGGTGAAGACCGAGGGCAGTTTTTTGCCTACGCTGCCAAGGCGATGCGCAACTTTTTGGTCGATCACGCTCGTCGTCGCGGCAGCCGGAGGCGAGGCGGCGACTGTCAGAAATTCTCGCTCGACGAAGCTATGGTGGCCTGTGAAGAACAGCGCGATGAATTCCTGGCACTTCACGAGGCTCTCGAGAGGCTGGCGGAATTCGATACCCGCAAAGCCCGGGTGGTCGAAATGCGCTACTTTGGTGGTCTCTCCAACCCAGAGGTAGCGGCAGCACTGGAGATCTCTGAGGCCACGGTCAAACGCGATTGGGACCTCGCCAGGACGTGGCTATTGCATCGATTGCGACGGGAACACGTCCCCGACTGATGCTGGCCGGTGAGCGACTGCGTGAAGATAATGGCGGTTATGAATCGTGATTTTCGGGCAATGCAAATCTACGAGCGGGCTTCTCTGCTTGCCGAACCCCAACTTAGTGAGTTTCTCAATCAAGCGTGCGCGGGCGATCCCGAACTGCGTTCTTATGTCGATTCGTTGCTAGCCACCGAAGAGCAAGCCGCAGATTTTCTTGTGCAGAAGGCTGTTCCTAGCGCTCTTGCGATGCCCTCATCGGCCGGCAATTCTCCATCGGATTCGTCCTATTCTGTTGTCAAGTTGCCCTTCGTCGAAGGCACGGTACTGAACCAGCGGTACCAAATTTCCAAAAAAATTGGCGAAGGCGGAATGGGCAGTGTCTACCGAGCCAGGGACTTGCGACTGGAACGTGACGTGGCGATTAAAGTGCTCAACCATGCTGCTTGTGCCGACGCGGCGATGCAAAGACGGTTTGAGCGCGAAATCAAGTCAGTCGCCTCCCTCTCCCATCCTCATATCGTGACGCTTTACGACATTGCTGCCCACGAGGGAGTGCCATTGGCAGTGATGGAATTTGTAGCTGGCAAGACGCTCAGGGAAATAGCAACCAACCAGGTGTCTATCAGAATGCTACTAAAAATTGCAAGCGATGTTGCCAGTGGGCTGCAGGCGGCTCACGAGTGCGGCGTGATGCATCGTGACATCAAGCCCGACAATATTATCGTCGCGTCCAATGGCACGGCCAAAGTACTCGACTTCGGATTGGCGAGGCCGGAAGAACCTTCGGCGGTCCAATCGTTGACGACCGCTCATCAAGCCCCCGGTACTCCCCCTTACATGTCGCCGGAGCAAGTGCTGGCGAAGGAAGTCGGCTGCGCGACCGACATCTTTTCGCTTGGCACGCTGATCTTTGAAATGTTGGCAGGGCAAAACCCCTTTCGAGCGGGCTCCGCGCTGGAAACGATGCAGCGGATCAGCCAACAGGCGGTTCCGGACATCACTGACTTTGTCGACGACTTGCCGGCAGAACTGGTAACGCTGCTCACGGAGATGCTTCAGCTACGCTCGGAAAAACGGCCATTGGCGCGCCAGGTGAAAGATCGGCTTCGTGAAATATTGTTGCTGCCCGATATGGATGGGCGGCTCGGCAGTGTGGGTGTGGTCGGACCTGTCTCCACGCTGGTCCAAAACGATTGGGTAACGCCACCGACCATCGAACCGCCGACCAACCTGCCTCTACGCAGTCCTCGGCTCACGGGCCGCAACCAGGAATTGGCTGACATCAAGCGACAACTGGCCGGGCACAGCCTGGTAACCGTTGTGGGAACCGGGGGCGTTGGCAAAACTTCAGTCGCTTACGAAGCGGCTCGTAGGGTACGCAGCCGATTCCCCGGCGGTGTTTGGCTTTGCGAGTTGGCGCCGCTGCGCGACCAGAGTGGGGTACTGGAGGTATTGGCCGGTGTGCTAGACGGTAACGCAGGTGCCATCAACAAGTTCGAACAGGTGGTCGAGCGGCTGCAGGGGACACCGACCCTATTGATACTCGACAACTGTGAACACGTAGTCGACGTGGTCGCGGAGTTGGTCGAGCGATTGTCACAACAATTGCCGAGCCTAAGTATTCTGGCAACTTCGCGTGAGCCACTGAAAGTTTCTGGAGAGCGCGTTCTCCGCCTCGAGGGCCTGCCGCATGCCGATGCGGCCGCACTGTTCACTCAGCGGGCAGCGGATTACGCGGGGTTTCAAGAAGATTCTCGGTATGAGGATCTCGTCAAACAGGTTGTCGAGCAACTCGAAGGGTTGCCACTGGCGATCGAATTGGCGGCACCCAAGTTGGCAGCGATGTCTCTGAGTGAATTGCTGGAAGCACTCGATGACCAAACCGCCACACTGCAATCGGGCCGTCGTTCGCAAGATCGGCAAAGCACCATTAACGCCGCCATCGCCTGGTCGTTCGACCTGCTGCTGCCCGAAGAACAGCGGTTGTTGCTGGCTCTGTCCGTGTTCACTGCCTGGTTTACCGCGAAGGCCGCAACCGAGGTGAGTGGCTCGGGACCTGTGGGGAAAACGCAGCTCATACGGCTAGTCGAACAATCGGTGGTTGTTCGCCGGGAAGATCGTGGGAAGTCGCGGTACCGCCTACTGGAACCGATTCGCCAGTTTTGTCAGTCACGCCTTTCGCAGGACGAGCGATCGTCAGCACAAGAGCGGCACGCTTACTTTTATGCCCGCCGGGCCGAAGTGC
Organism: Pirellulaceae bacterium; assembly: GCA_028281725.1. Classification (GTDB taxonomy): domain Bacteria; phylum Planctomycetota; class Planctomycetia; order Pirellulales; family Pirellulaceae; genus Aureliella. The sequence continues at coordinate 2,842 of JANQJJ010000213.1, forward strand.
TGGGACGAGGTGTGAGTGGCTACGATGAAATCGACTGCTTGCATGCGTTGAATGCCGAATGGCCGGACTTGCGCGAAGCGATTGCCTGGGGACGCCAACAGAAGATTGCCCAACTGGTCGTCGACCCGATCGTAGCTCTTGCTCGAACCGCTATGTGGCATCTCCGACTGGAAGTTTTTCAGTGGCTGATGGCTGCCGAGCATCAGCTGAAGGACGTGATTGTTGATCGCGCGGACGCAAACGTTGTCCTGGCCAAGGGGTATTGGTTGACAGGCAATCTCGGCGAAGCTGACAGCTACGTAGAACGCGCCGATAACTTGGCGATCACCCCGCTAACAGTCTGGACAAAAATACTAATTCGAGGTGCCCGAGCCGAATTCTTGGAAGCGGCAGAGTTGTGGGAGCAATTCGAACAGTTGGCCGAAGCCAGTGGTGACGAAGTAGAACGCCGCTGGGCTGGCTGTGCTTACTCCGCATTCGTGCTCACGATGATCGATCCTTCTGACCCACGCATCGATGAAAGACGCGCAGCGACCGCGCAGTGTTTGTCAAGACTTGATTGGCCTACGGGGCAGGCGTTGTTGTGCGCTGTCGCGGCTCAGATCGCGATGCTTCGCGGCGAACGTGCCGAAGCTCTCCAGCATCGCGATCGTGCGATTGAAATCGCCCGCAAGTGCGGTAATCGATTTATCGAGATTTTTACCAGGTCGTCGATCATCGATACGGATCACGATTCGATGAGTGAGCGGTGGCAGCAGTTGTCGATCTCGGTCGCGACTTTGCAATCGCTGCTCGATTCGCACGGGCAGCTCTATGTGCCCATGACGGTCCGTTCGATTATTCTCAACATGATCGCGATGGAAGAACGGGAGACCGCCGTTCGTTGCTCCGCCATCGTCTGTTCCCTGCAAGGTCTGGGCGATAATGACGAGTATTCCAGCGACTATCAGCCAGCCCTCGAGAACTTGCGAAGTGAACTCGGCGCCGCGCGATTTGATCAACTCCGCGAAGAGGGCCAATCTTTGACGATTGAGGATATCGTTGGCCTGGCAAACAACATTCTCGATGGCACTTCCTAGTGGTCTGTCAGAGCTTAATCTTTGGGTCGGGTAAAGGGGTCAGCGACGGTCTTCAATTTAGTCAACACAGATTCGGAAAGAGATTTGCGAATTCCGCTTTGATTCGTCAGCGCGCCCTTGGGGGCCAGCCCCCAAACCCCCGGGATTTTCTCAGGCATGACTCCGGTGTTGGATGGGGATTGTTGTATCATGACCGCGCTCGGTGAAACGGACACTGGCGCTGGTGGGAACCAACCAGTCAAGGGATAGCCGGGTCGATGGTGCGTCGATGCCTCGCCTGCCGGCAGTGTCGCTGAACTTTTCGTATGATCAATCACGCGGCACTGCCTTTCTTTGTATCATTCCAAACCTGGTCCGTTTTTACCATCGTGTTCATGATCGTTAGTAGCTTGCGCATGCACGCCACGATCGCAACTTTTGATTCTTTCCCTTTGCTTTTCAGGTGGGCATAATAGGTTTTGATCACCGGATTGTGACGCAGTCCAACTACCGTCGCCATGTACAGCACTCGGCGGACTTTGCCACGACCGCCGCCGATAAATCGCTTGCCCGACATCTTGCCTGAGTCGCGATTGATGGGAGCAACACCGACCAACTTGGCGATCTGGCCTCGGCTGAGCTTGCCGAGTTCGGGTAACGCGGTAATGACCGTCGAAATCAGAACCGGGCCGACACACTTGATGGAGTTCAAAATCTCAATCAAGCGGGCATTCTTCTTGTCGGCCTTGAGCATCTTGGCAAGTTGGCCTTCGATCTCTTTTAGCTGCTTTTTCAACACTTCCAGCACAGCTCGGATACTCTGCTTGGCGTCTTCGTCCCAGGTCTGCTTGAGCCGGTTATTCTCCTGAGTGATCAGCTCGAGCAATTGGTTGCGTCGATCGACCAGGGCCGAGTGCTTTTTCTCATGGTCCGACTTCATCGCGGTCGGACGAGGCTGCACGACTGCGCCGAACCGAGCAATCACCTGGGCGTCGAGGGGATCGGTCTTGGCGTCGATTCCGATTCCCCGGGCGAAGTCACGAACTTGCCGGGGGTTGACGACAGCAGCCTCCAGTTTGTGCCGGGAAAGCTGGTGTACGAGCACGGTTTCGTAGCCGCCGGTCGCTTCCATCACTACCGTGACAGGCTGCTTTTTACGTTTGAGTTTTTGACAAAGTTCTTCAGTGGCTTTCTCCGAGTTTTCGATATGGAGCACCGAATGCGTATCAGGTCGATACACATCGAGCGTCAACTTAGAAACATCGACACCAACAAAACACCTTGAGCTCTTGGTGGCAGTCTTCATAAGTATCCCTTCCTAGTAAATCCGAGCTTGCCTTGTTGGCAGCTCTTGCGACGGTTCGGGCTTTTGAAAGAACGCCTTGCGATCCCGCTGACCCACGGCATCAAGTACCGAGGACTATTCGATCTACAAGACGCTTGGAAACAACACTTCCAGTCAGCTAAAGTAGCTGATTGACCGACCGTCGACGACTCTGGGAAGATACTAGGAGTCAATTGTGCACAGCACCCGAAGGGCCGCTTGCGGCAATTGACTCCTGACCCCTTTACCCACGTGAGAACTCCCGCAGGGCAGCCGCTGACCTGGCGCGGGCCGAAGATGGCGTGAGCTCCGCGACCGTGACGCCGGCCCCCGACACGATTCCCCTCCCCTGGGCTGTGCAGTCGCGGCCACCGTGAGAGCGGTGGGCCCGTGAATGTTGCTGAGCCAAGTTCACCCGTCGGCGAATATCTACTCCTGCTTACTCAATGTTGGCATGGTGAGTCTACCGGGCAAAGCAAGCATTTAATTCTGTGCGATTGGCCGGATGGTCCACGAATAGGCAATCTACTGCAGTGGTGAGCCATTAGGCCCACAAGCGGCATCCCGCACACGGTTTGGGCAGGAATCCGTAAGGTCTATCTCAGTGGCTGAAATTCCGCAGCCCTGACAGCCGTTGGTGCCAAGATCAATCAAAAAAAGCAATTTCTTTGAGCTTTTGCTTCAAGCTTTTTCGTTTTCACTATCGAATCTTTGTCGACTCCATCGGGCACGCCTCCTGAAACGACCACCTAAGCGCCCTGCGGGAGACAACTGTCTGGTTTTCTGGCGAGCATCACGGCCGAGCGTGATGGCACGTTGGAAGACGACAGTTGTTTCCCGCCGTGATGCCTAGCGAGGTAACAACATCAATGAACTGGAGTTTTTAATGCAGCAGGTTCCCCTTTTCACAGTTCTCATCGCATGCGCAACCAATCTGGTAGCTAGTTCCGCTCCAGCAAAGGCAGAATTGATTAACATCACCAACGCCGGATTTGAAGATACGACTGGTCAAGTGAACTTTAATGAGTTTACGTTCGGTGTTCCGGCGGGGTGGACGGCGTACGATCCCAACTTCATTTCCGGTCCAGGGGTTTTCACGGGTACCCTACAGCCCAATGGAGTCGATTTTTTTGATGTTCCCGCTCCTGAGGGAGACCGTGTAGCGATTTTGTTTAACAGCACACGGGAGGGCGACGGGGAATACGGATTTCAGCAAACGCTGACGGAAACCTGGCAAGCCGAGACTCGTTACGAACTGTCAGTTCAAGTTGGAAACATAGCATCGGGCGTTTCACAAAACGGAACGTTCTTTAACCTCGATGAGTTTCCGGGATATCGCGTGGAGCTACTGGCTGTGCCGCCGGGACCGGCAGCCGAAACCGTCGTCATTCAGGACAACAACTCCCTGGCGATTGCCGAAGGGCAGTTCGGCCTATCGACACTGGAGATCACGACCGGAGGATCCGAGGCATTTTTGGGGCAGAATATTGGCATTCGTCTGGTCAATCTCAACCTAATTCCGGCCGGATTCGATCAGGCCACGTCTCCCGATTTGGAAGTTGATTTCGATGCCGTGACCTTGAACGCGTTTGCCGCGTCCGTTCCTGAGCCAGGGGCATTCGGATTGCTCGCGATGTTACTCCCTTGGGTCGGTGCGCGCCGGCGAAGATCGAGATGAAGCCTATGGCCAGCTCCAAGCTCATTGCCAAGAACCGGAGATTGGAGGCCAAGCAGACTGACTTTGGCGGTTTCGACACCTTCAGCCACGAAAATTGATTCTCCCGAGGCTGCCGGCCCAATGGGAATAGTCGCTGGCAATGGCTAGCTGTTGGATGACGCCCCCTATCTCCTTATCACCTATTCGAACCATGGAGCACCTCAATGCCCCTCTTGTTTGATCGTCCACGCCGTTCCAGGAAGCGACGCGAGCTCATTCTTGAGTCGCTCGAACAACGTCAAATGCTGTTTGGCGATTCCGTGCCCGGATTGCAGTGTTCGTTCCAGGATGCTGATGCCACCTCGGACCTCCTGTTGCTCCGGCCGTCAGCCGAGATGCCCGGAAGCGAGACGGATGAATCTGCGGCGGGCGCTCGAGTCGATGCGGCCGAGCGAAGTGCACCGCTCGGCCAAGCCAACGCCGTGGCGATGATCGCTCCGGCAGTCGCCATCGATGATGAACTGACCATCAATCATGGAGAGACTGCGGCGATCATTCCAAGCCAATTGCTGCCCAACGACCAGGGCGACGGACTGACGATCATCAGCGTCTCGAACGCAGTCGGTGGATCGGTCGAGATGCGCGACGGCGTCGTCTTCTTCACGCCCGATGCAGACAATCATGGCGGCGACATGTCGTTCGACTACACCATAGCCGACAGCGATGGCGGCGAATCGACAGCGACGGCAACGCTCATCGCGGGCGACATGGTCCATGGGGGGCCCGGCGATGAGGCGCGGCGAGACGAGCATCAGGCGTTGTTCGCGCTCGTCGACACCTACGATGCGACCAACGTCGCCATCCAAAGCGGTGATTGGTCGGACCCCGGCATCTGGTCTACCGGCGCCGTTCCCGTGGCCGGGGAGAGGGTACTCGTCCATCACACCGTCGAGGTGGAGTACGATCTTCAAAGTGACGAATCGCTTCAATGGCTACGCGTGGATGGCGTGTTGAACTTCCAGCAAAACGCTTCGACGCGTATTTTGGTGGAAACCTTAGTGTCCGATCCTCGCGCGACCATCAATATCGGCACTGCCGACCAAGCAATCGCGGCAGATGTAACCGCCGAGATTTTGATTGACACCTCCGGCGGAGCACTGAGCCAAGTGGTTGACCCGACGTTGCTGGGGCGCGGATTCATCACTCACGGTGTGACAAACATTTTTGGTGCCGAGAAATCCGAGTTCACGACATTGCTAGGGGATGCGGCAGCGGGGGCGGCATACATCGAACTAACCGATGCCGCCATCCCCGCTGGTTGGCAAGTTGGTGACACATTGCTTTTGGCCGGCACAGAGGCCGACGAGTCTTTGCTGAATAATCCCAATCAGGGAGCGGCCATCATCGCTGCCGATGCCGACAATGCGAGGTTTCGGGATGAGCTGTTAGAAATCACCAGTCTCGCCATCGTAGACGGGCGAGCCCGGGTGTTCTTCAACAACGTCACCAATCAAGGGGCGATTGATGCGGGGCTAACGACCCTGCTGTGGAATCACCAGCGACCCGATGGAGCCACCTTCGATGCCGACGAACTCTCGATCCACGTAGCCAACCTGACGCGTAACGTGGTCATTCGCTCCAGTGACCCGACTGTCGACAATCAACAGCGCGGCCATTTTATGGTGATGCACAATGCTAATACGGACATTCATCATGCCCAGTTCAGGGATCTGGGCCGGTCCGATAAGCGACAGATTGTTGACGACCCAGCTGCCATCGGCAACTTCGATGGAACACCGGGAACAGGCACGAACCCGCGCGGTCGATACGGTCTGCACATGCATCGTCTGGGCGCGAACGATCTCAACGGACCTTCGGCAGCGGTGACCGGCAACGTTGTCTGGGGCAGCCCTGGTTGGGGAATCGTCCACCACGATAGTCACGCCGTGCTCGAAGACAATGTGGTCTTCGATGTGGTGGGCGCCGGTATCGTCGCCGAAGAAGGCCATGAGTTGGGAGTCTGGCGCAATAACCTGGTCGTGAAGACAACAGGTGACTTGGTCAACAACTTCGATGATGGTGCTTTCTTCCAAACGCTGCGGGGACCGAGATTCGACCTCGGATTTTTCGGTAGCGGTTACTGGGTGCAAGGCGGCGGATTTGGCATTCGCATGGAGAACAACATTGCCGCCAGTTCCAATGCGGCCGGTTTTGATCTGGTTCACCATACCGATGGGCTCGCAAACGTCGAGTATATGTCGGTCGACTTGATCGAGGATCCGTCCGTCCGCCAGGCGATCATCGACGCGGGATTCACGATTGTAACGCCCAACAACGTTCCGACGCGTGGTATCGATGGCTTAGTGACCTACAACAGTTTTCGTGGCATCCACACCTGGTTACACAATCGCGACAGCGGCGACATGGAGGGCACGTTCAGTTTTCCGATTTACCTTGCTCACGATTTTCGCTCGACGATCGAGAACTACACGGTTTGGGGAGTGCAGTCCGGCATCCAGAATTTCTATTCGACACGATTCGACTTCGTGAACGGATTGGTCGTCGGTGATGTTGAAGATCCGGTACCGCTGTTCATCGATCCCGTGCAGCAGGGGAATAACAGTTCCGGCATCGGCATCGGTCACAATCACGAGGAAGCAAACAGCAACCACTTCGACGGACTGCGGCTGGAAGGCTTTGAGTACGGTTTCCAGGTCTTCAGTCCGTTTAACGAGGTACGCGGAGAAGTCACGCCCTACGCCACCAGTGAGCTAAGTGACGTCCACTTGGCGAACGTCGATCACGCCTTTATCCCAACCAACGCGTTCAACCCGGCCTCTCAGTCGCACCGTTTCTCGGACCTTTTCGTGATTGACCAGGCGTCGACGTTTAACACACTCGACGCAGGGAACACGGCGCCGACCGCGGCATTTGGATTCGCCGGCGGCCAGGGGCTTTCGGTGGTGCTGGACGCGGCCGCCTCGTTTGATCCCGATCCGAGCCCGGAAGTACGAGCCGGAGACGATGGCATTGCCGCCTATGCCTGGGATCTCGATGGCGATGGCGTGTACGATGACGCCTACGGCCAGATACTGACTCTCAACTTCGACGCCCCCGGCGATTACGCGATTAGCCTGATGGTGTGGGACGACGACGGCGCCACAGCGACGACCACGGACATCGTCACCGTGGTCGCCAACCCGTACGGCAATCCGTGGGTCGATGCAGATTTTTCCGCGGCAGGTCCCTTCGAAGGGCAGTTCTATCGGTTCACAAGCGGCCGCCGTGGTGACGGTTGGATCGCCCGCGACGTGGTGCGCAACCCCGCCGGCTTCGCCGAAATCGGTGCGCCGGCGTTCGGCCTCGGTAGACTCGGGCAGATCGTCCGCAACGAGCACGTGCACCGCGGCCAGCACACGTTCTCTTTTGACGCGATCGCCACGGACGCTTTGAATCAAGCCAATTTGTTGCAGGTACGACTGTTTGGTGTGAACGGGCAGTTTGACCTCAACCAACAAGGCGTGCCATCAGCGATTCACGCTATGACGACGCCGGAGGTAGCGACGCTCGTCGACGTGAACGTCGCACTGGATCAATTCGCGGACTGGACGACGCAATCCTTCGACGTGGACCTGGGCCTGGAGGGCTACGAGTATCTGGTCATCGGCGTTGTCTACGAAGGCTACAACGTCGCCCAGGGTGACTACTTTGCTCTGGATAACTTCATGCTCGACTCGGTCGACGTGGTCGACATGACCGGACCTCAAGTCGAATCGGTTGTTGTCAACGCCGGCGAAGCTCAGCGTAGCCAGGTGACCGAACTGGCAGTGACCTTCTCGGAAGTCGTCGTCGGCGTCGATGCCAGCGCGTTCATCCTGACGAACACGACCACCAACACGCAGGTTGTTCCCACCGTGATGACCCAGGTGATCGGCGGCCAGACGGTGGCTCTACTGACGTTTAGCGGAACCGGAATCGTTGGAGGTTCACTCGCCGATGGCGACTATACGCTGACCACGTTGGCTACCAGCGTGACGGATGCTGCCGGCAATCAGCTGGACGGCAACGGGGACGGCACTGGCGGTGACAATGCCACCGATACGTTTTTCCGTCTGTTTGGCGACGCTGATGGAGACCGGATGGTCAGCGTCGTTGATTTCTTCCAGTTCCGATCAGCGTTTGGGGCTGCCGGCACCTACGACGACGCTTTTGACTTCGACGGTGATGGAGATGTCGACGCGCTGGACTTCTTCGAGTTTCGAAGCCGTTTTGGCACGGGGCTGTAGCTGACGCGCCCCTTCAGGTTCTCAATTCTTTTGAGGCACCGCTTTCCAGCGATGGAAAAACCAACCCCAGAGATCTTTTCGGAATTGATGCACTACAGACACAGGAATGCAACTATGAAACTTAGAAATCTCGCGATCGTCTTGATTGCCACGATGCTCTTGAACCATGTCGGACAAGTCGCCAGAGCTGACTTGGTTCTCTCGTTTACCGCCGACAATGGAGCGACTTTTTCGAACAGCTTTGACGTCACGACGGGGGACAGTCTGAGCATTGGCATCTACGCGCGAGAAACGGCTCCGGACAACGTGCTGTCAACCGAAGGTTTGATCGCTTTTGGCTTCGACGTGACGTCCTCACCGACTGGTCTCGGCACCATTTCAGCAGCCACGGCCAACCCGTTTTTTGATCTAGAGAACCACAATGTGACGACGGCATCCGGCTTTGAGTGGGAGTATGTGGAAATGGCAAACACAGGGTTCCAGGCAAGCGACATTTTCCTGGGATCTTTTCAGTTTGATACGACGACCGACGGAACGACGGTATTTACGGTCGAAGATCGACTGGTTGGTTCAGGCGTCGGAGATGCCAGTTGGTTGACGCCCGCATTGGATATCCTGGACGAGTCGTTTTTCGGCCCGGGTGCGACGAATACCTTTCAGTTTTCAATCAATGCAAGTGCCGTTCCCGAGCCAAACTCGTTCGTTTTTTTGCTAGGTTCCGCTGGTTTGGCTGCTGGTTTACGACGAAGAAGAATTCGCTAGAATCCTTCGCTAGTGGGCGACTTCCGCGGGCGTACGGAAACACTGATCCACCCTAGCTGGACTGGTCTAGGATACAGCGCGTGTCAGAACCGTCAGTGTTTGGTATTCCGCGTGTGACCTGTCGCCCGCGATCCGGTCGCACTCCTCTTGGCGTGCCCAGCAGATCGTCGAGCAAGCGTTGATGCCAACACGAAGAATTGCTTGTGGAGTGTTGGTGACCCTGGGCGCGGTTGGTTTCTATCTGCTGCCAAGCAACGCACCTCAGGGACAACTGCAAGAGATCTGGCTTGGACCTCACGAGGATTTTGTCGCAGCTCGAACCATCACCAGCCGATTGTCCGACGGGAACGGGCTAGGTGGGCGAAGGCGATCCTATCCGCCTCGCCAAATCGAGCTGACTTCCGACCAGCCGTTCTCGGCAGTGCTGATCGATCTTCTCCAAGTGCCCTCAGCGAACCTTCCGCAAGTCCGCGAATCGGCCCGACAAGCGATTCTAGGCGCGGGCGATTCCAATCCAGGCGATTTCCTACGTTCAGCGTTTGTTGTCCGAAGGCTAAAGTGGAAGCTTTCCGTAGGGCTCCGGAAGCAGCGTTCCTATCTATTGCTTGTTGGACCCACTGACAAGCAACCTGGTCCCGGGGGCCAGCGGGTTCGCGTATGTGTTGACTATGGTGGTGCACCGGCCAAAGAAGGCATGATCCAGCATTAAACCCGGGGCAAGCACTCCGACCGCTTCTGATTGTGCACCATGCGAATCGCGGCTAGACGGAGGAAGTCAGCTGGCGGTTATCTGTTGAAGCGTATCAAAAAACCGGTCGACGTCAGCGATCGAGTTGTAGACGTGTGGAGCGACCCTTGCATTGTTCTTGCGAACGCTGACGTAGACTCCGTTTTTAGCAAGCTGTTTGCCGAGATCACTGGGCGACGTGCCGGGTAAACCGATCCCGACCATGCAGGGCGAACAGGAATGGATGGGAGGATGCCACAGGCCGAGTTCATCAGCTCGCGCGACAATATGTTCGATCAGCGGCCGCGTGTATTGTTCGATTCGCTCAATCCGCCAATCCGCAATCTGAGTTAGCGAGGCAATTGCCATGGACAGCAGGATAGTACTCGAGCGCTGACCAAAATCGTATCGACGCGCCCCGGGCATGTACTCGTCGCAGTAGTCCGTCAGATGAGAAAAATCCGCTGCATTGGCTCGGTTGAGCCAGCCTTCTTCAAGAGGTTTCCCCTCGCGCCATCGCGGAGCGACATACAGATACGACAGGCCGTAGGGGCCGAGCATACATTTGTAGGCTGCCGCGACCAGGAAGTCAGGTTGGACGGTCGCCACATCCAAAGGCAGTGTTCCCAGCGATTGGGTTGCATCGACAAGTAAGGCTGAGCCCACTTGGCGCGCTCTTTCCCCGATTCGACCCAGATCAAACTGAGCTCCGGTTGTCCAGTGCACATGGGGAATCGCAACGACGGCAGTCTTGTCGTCGATGTGGTCGACAATCGCATCTGTCCAGTTACCTTGGGGCAAGGAAACCGTGCGGACAGTTGCGGACTGCTCAGACGCCAATTCACGCCACGGATAGATGTTCGAAGGAAACTGTTCCTCGACAACAACGATGTTTTGACTCCTTTGCACGGGGACGTTGCGGGCCGCGATTCCCACTCCGTAGCTGACCGACGGCACCAGAGCGATCCCGTCGTTGTCCGCGTTGATCAGTCCGGAAAACAGCTTTCTAACTTCTTCCGCAGGATTGAAGAAATCATCTGCTGTCAATCGCCACGGCTGACCACGTTGTCGAACTCCTTCGTAGCCCGCGTGGCTCACGCTATGGAGCAGCGGCGACATGTAGGCCGAGTTGAGCCAGCAGATATCCTCGGGCAATTCGAAGGCGTCGCGCTGACAGGTGAGAGGTTCCCTGGCAAGTTCCATCTGTTTGCTTTTTGAGTTGGGATTTTGGGGGGAGCACTTCACTCGACTTGTTCATTCTGAACGCGGTTGGTAACCATCCATTCGTTTGACGGCTTGTAGAACTCTCCTGGCCGCATCCAACAAAAGTTCGCCGCACCCTGGATCCAGCGGGCATGTCGTCACTTCGTAGCTGCCTTCCTCGAAGGCTCGTCGCGTTGGGATGTAGTAGTCCACATCGTTCGCAAGCGAGATGACGATGGTGTTCCGAAACGGCGAGGTGGCTTTGATGGCAAGGCCGATTTCGACGAACACCTCGTGAGGCAACGTCACGATTGCGGTATCGGCATTGAGTCGAATTGCCTGAACCTCCAGTGGTTTGCGGTCGCCGTAGTGCTGTCGGTGGTGATGGCGGTGGCAGTCTCGCCAGGCGGCGACAAGCTCTAAGAATGGCGTGCGGCCGGTCTTTTGGTTCCTTAGCAACTGCTTCGCCTGCTGATATCTGGCTTCGCCAACCGCTGGGAAGGATACCTGGATGGTTTCGCTGGTTGCCGCGAGATCGGAAGGCGACCTTCGTCTTGCGCGCTCCAGTTCCGCCAGGACCGCGTCGGCGAGTGCGTTGCCGATTCGGTGGACTTCCGGTGGACCTTGAAGCTGGTTTGTGTCATGCACGTCAATGTGGTTTATGTCGCCAGCGGTGCCTTCGGCGAAGAGCGAGATGAATGCATCTCCAAACTTTTGCTGGAGGCGAGTCTGCAGTACCGCCGGAAAATCGGCAGTGAAGACGGTTCCGCCACCGTCTACGGCTGTATGCATCGCGAACGTGGTCAACGAGGCAATCGGCTCGGCCGCCCCGTCATAGCGGCGGAACAAAACGACGGGAATGTCCGGATCAATGGGGCCTGCGGGTCTGACAATCTCGGGATTTCCGTGTCCCGGATTAAAACGCACTGACCCATCCCGCATGTGGTAACGACGATTGAACGCCAAGCCCGGCTGCCGGGCAACGCAAACATCCATGGTCACCGGCAGCGCTACGCGATCAGCCTCGCCGATGACTTGGCTCCATGCCCAGACCAGCTTCTTCTGGTAGTCGATGGTCTCTCGCGCATCACTGCCATGCTGATCCAGGGCCGCTTCATGAGCAAGATCGCGAAGGGGCCCCCAGTATTCAGGTGAGCCATGATTGTGGGTTGCCGCGATGACAATGTTCTCTGCCGGAATTCCTGTCTGCTCGCTGGCCCGTTGGCGCGCAGACCGACTTAAATCTGGAGGCACCGAAAGAAGGTCGTTGAAAACAAGGGCTACCGAAACGCCACCCTGCCTGAGAACGATCGACTTCGCGAACAGCGGATCACGTACGCCCGTGCTGATCACTTCGCCGTATCCGCCCCCTTTGCGAAAGCCGACGGGCGGCGTGATGTCTATTTGCGCTACGCCGACTCTTAGTTCCTCGGCAGCGGCGACCTGCCGAGAGAGCAGAAGAAAAAAAACGAACGGCAGTGTCAGAATCAACCGTTTCAATCAAACATCCTCAGCAAGAGCGATTCCACGAAGATTGTAGTTTACCGATCTACACCAGGACGGTCTCGATCCAGAACGCTTCCGTCCGAAAAAACCCCAGAGCTACCGCTATTGGTACTTAGCAGCGTAGGCGACGCGAAATGCTAGGTGCGATTTCCCCAGTTTTCGCCATTGGGTGCTTAGCTTTTCGCAGCCTGACCCCCTGACGCCGATTCCTACGATCTGACATATTGTGGCAATTCGGGAGTGCGTCATGAATCCAATCAACTCGTCAAACCTACCCATTATCGGATGGCGTGAGTGGATTGCCGTTCCCAACTTGGGAATCCACCGCATCAAAGCCAAGATTGATTCTGGGGCAAGGTCGTCTTCGCTTTATGCTTTCGCTCTAGAAGAGTTCCAGCGCGAGAACGAGGATTGGGTTCGCTTCCAGGTTCACCCGATTCAGCGAAATCAAGATTTCGTCGTGGAAGCTGAAGCCAGAGTCCTCGAACATCGATTGGTTCGCAGTTCTAGCGGAAAAGCGATGAAACGCCCGGTGATCATAACCGAGATTGAGCTATTTGGCTTGGCGTGGAATATTGAGCTGACTCTTGCTAACCGAGAGGAAATGGGATTTCGGATGCTGCTAGGTCGCGAGGCGTTCCGGCGCAGATTCCTGGTGGACGCGGGACGATCCTACCTGGGTGGAAAAGGTAGCCGCAAGAAAAAACACTAGCACTGGTAAGGAATCTTTCACGATGAAATTGGGAATCCTCTCTTGCAGTCGGACTTGCTACAGCACGCGTCGGCTTCGCGAAGCGGCCGCGCAACGCGGGCACCTCGTCAAGGTGCTCGATACGCTTAAGTTTGCCATAGATCTGGAGCAAGGTTCACCGGATCTGTATTTTCGTCGAAAACGCCTGTCACCCTACGATGCGATTCTTCCCAGGATCGGTGCTTCGATTACGTATTACGGCACGGCGGTTGTCCGGCAATTCGAGCAGATGGATGTCTATTCCGCGAATTCCTCCGGCGGTATTTCAAATTCCCGGGATAAGCTCCGGAGCCTACAAATCCTCAGCCGTCATCACATCGGAATTCCACAAACGACATTTGTTCGCGACAAGAAGGATGTTTTCCCAGCAATCCAGCGTGTAGGCGGTGCGCCGGTCGTGATCAAGCTAATCGAAGGGACGCAGGGAATTGGTGTCCTATTGGCGGAGACCGACAAGGCAGCCGAAGGCATCATCGAGCGACTGCAGAGCCAAAAACAGAGTGTGCTGATTCAGAAGTTTGTAGCGGAGAGTAAGGGACGTGATATTCGGGCATTCGTTGTGGGGGATCAGGTTGTCGCCGCGATGCGTCGAGTTGCCCAAGGGCAGGAGTTTCGCAGCAACGTGCACCGCGGAGGAATGACTGAGCCGGTGACGCTCGATGCGGACTACTGTGAGACCGCAATCCGGGCTGCCCAAATCTTAGGCTTGAGAGTGGCGGGTGTGGACATGCTCGAGGGGAAAGATGGCCCACAAATCATGGAAGTCAACTCATCACCCGGGCTCGAGGGTATTGAACGCTGCACTCAACTCGACATAGCGGGAGCGATCATCGATTACATCGCCGCCCAGGTCGATTTTCCTGAAATCGATCTTCGGCAGCGACTGACGGTAAGTCGTGGGTATGGAGTTACTGAGATTCGCATTCCAGAGGGTTCTGAATACGTGGGGAAGGCCGTAAAAGAGTCCGGCTTGCGCGATCGGGACCTCACCGTGCTCACACTCTACCGCGGTACCTCTGTCGTCCCCAATCCGCGCTCCGACCGAGTGCTTGAATCGGGTGATCGGCTTCTATGTTTCGGGAAATTGGATGCGATGCGTGATCTAATCCCGGCGAAAACACGGCGGAAGCGTCGCCCCAAAGTTCAGGACTTGCCGGAGCTTCCGGTTGCCGACGAAACGCAGAGCGGCGATCAACAAACGATCGATGCGGACACCGAAGCAGATTGATACCCATCCATCTCAGGAAGATGTTTTTGAAGAGCCAGGCTCCGACTTATTCGCTTCTCGTGGGCTGGTGACTGCAGAATCACCACCAGACTAGCCAGCCGCACGTCAGACCATCAGCATGCTGGCTAAGCCTAAGACCAGAAAGAATCCGCACATATCGGTTAGGGTCGTTAGGAGTGGTCCAGACGCTATGGCCGGGTCGACTCCAAGCCGTTTTAGTACCAGCGGCACCATCCCGCCGAAGGACACGGCAATCATCGTGTTCACGCAAAGCGCCGTGCCGACAACAAATCCGAGGAGCGCATCTCCTTTCCACAGCATCGCGGCAGCTGCAATGAGCAAGCCGAGGGCAACGCCATTGACGAGGCCGACTGAGATTTCCTTAAGCCACACTCTCAAAAACTCCGTGGGCTTAATCAGCTTCAACGATAACTCGCGCATGCTTACGGCGACTGCCTGATTCCCGCTGCAACCGCTCATGTCAGATATAATCGGCAGAAAAACGGCTAGAGCAATGACCGACTGCAGAGTGTCTTGATAGACGGCGATCACGCTTGCGGCAACGATGTTCAGTAAGATATTCACACTCAACCAGGACAGGCGACGACGCGAGCGATCCCACAACGGCAGACTCCTCACTTCCTCGCCGCCGACGATTCCCTGACTCTTGAGGTAGTCGCTACGATCTCGTTGACTGCGAGCACTTTCAACCGCCAGTCTGTTGACAACGCCCAGCAGGTCACCGGATTCATTGACGACCGGAACGCCCACGAAGCTGTGATTTTCGAACACAGACTCCAGATCCTGAATCGAGGTACTATCGACGACCGACAGCGGCTTCTTGATCATCACATCTTCAAGCGTCGACTGGCGAGGACTCAGCAACAGATCTCGCAGCGGAAGTACGCCGACTAACCGTCCCGATTCACACACGAAGGAATACTGAACATCCATTTTCCTGTAACGTTCAGAGTTCTCCTGAAGGTCTTCGACCACACTTCGAACCGTTTGGTTCACATCAAACTTAAGATATTCCTTTACCATCAGGCCGCCGGCCGTATCGCTGGCATAGCTCAACAGAGCAATCGTATCTTCAGCTTCGACGTCATCCATCTGTTCAAGAATGGACTGGGCCGTCTTGCTGGGTAGTTCCGCGATGAGGTCTGCGCGATGGTCACTGACGACTTCGCCCAGGATTGAGGCTGCGAAGCTGGTCGGAAGTTGATCCAGAATCTCGACAGCACTGATATCCACAACTTGCGCGACCAGTTCCGCTGCGTCTTCCGGAGTCAGGTCCGCGATGACCTTGGCCTGAGCTGCCGGACTCAGACGATTCAATTCGACGGCTGCTCCGGCAACCTCACCCGCGGCAAGCAACTCTGAAATAGTGCTTCCCGGTTGCTCGATGCTTTCGATTCCGTGACTGCCGTCATTCATGTCATCATCCAGAGAGTGTGGCCTGTAAACGCGGATTCTAGGTATTTGACTTTCAATCAAAAATTCCATGGTTTGCGGGGCAACGAGCGGCAAGGCGTCGGCCGCCGGTTGATGCAGCAAAACCCGCGGCTAGCGCCTCATGCAAAGTGGCGCTGTCCAGCTAGTCAATCGCGCCGCAACCTTCCATTCCACCTGAATACCAACGCCGCATTTTCTCACATAGAGGTCGGCGATCGGATCCATGAATTGTCATGGTATCCCTGGTTTCCGATAGGGGCCAGTTGCCGATTCAGCTCCACGGCCTTCTGATTCGTCCTCTGTCGGTTTCGGGCAGAGTCGGCGACCAGAGAGCCAACTTGCGAAGCGTTGTCGGGACAAATGGGCAAGCTAGAAGAGGCGTCTAGAATTTCATCTGCCAGCGTCAACCCACGACCGTTCAAGAGGGTGACGAAGCTCACCGTCGCGAGTCTCTCTGAACCATGTCACTCGCGGCCGTTGGCTTGGATTGCAGGCCAACTGTGTTTTCCGCAATGACTCGATAGGTGTGATGGGCGTTCGGCTGAGTCTCTTCATCTGTGAACTGCATTGGCACAAGTGGTTGGGTTGGCGTATCGCTGTACTGGAGATTCTGAAAGACAGGACGCCCGTACCTGTTTCTGCCCTGCTCCGGCACGCTGGCCAGATGCTTGCCGTCTCGCTCGATAATGAACCTTGCGATACCACTTTGAAGATCGGCTTGGGCTTCCCAGGTTAACTTGTGGTTGCTCAGCCGCACGTTCGTCGGAGCTGGGGGTGGTGTGGAGTCGGATACCGCCGTGTCCCGGACGTACTCCATCCAGCTGCGAGCGATCATTTCACCGGGAAGCCATGCCGATTTCAGTGGATCGCCATCAAACTGCGCTGCGGGAACGGCTACAGAACCGGTCGGCTTGGCGAGCCAAGCGGCTTGGGTTGTCAGACGCTCGAGCGGTTTGCCATGGCTTTTGGGTAGCCGCAGACTTAGACACGCATCGAGCCAAGGGATTGCCAGGTAACGCTGGTTGCCGCACTCATGCGAGGACAACGGATCGACCGCGACACCGATCAAACCGCCTCGGCCCCTGATTGTCCCGAAGAAGAGTTCAACCGACGGCCAGACTTGGGAGAAGCGGCCCTCGCTGACAGTCACCCCTTCTTGGGTCCCAAGATTACACATGATCGGAATGTGGAGCGCGGCGTCCGGAACGGTATGCGTCTTGATGTTGGGACGCTCGGTATTCGGTTCCAGCAACGGGACGCCCGATCGCAACCAGGCGGCGGCGACCCGCTGAGGATGCAACAACGTAATTCCTCCCGCCCAATGCCCTCCGCCGCTATGTCCCCACAGCGCCCATGGCACGGAAGCAAGCTCTGGATGGTTGGATAGCGTCCCGAGATCCCTCAAGCACTTTTGAAACGCATCGTCAGAGCCATTGCGCGGATCGCACCACCGCTGGCAATCGACGTGCTCCGGCTGTTCGTAGGCGGGTGAGAGCAACGCACAATCATGTTTTCGCGCTAGGGCTTGCCAGTGCAGGTCATACGCGCCGGTCAGGCCCGATTTGCATGACCCCACTCCACATCCATGCTGATGGACGACCACACCCCGCAGAGTCTCGACCCCGTCAGGAATCCAGATCGTGTAATTCACCGGAATGCTCAGCGCCCCTGGTTGCTCGGAAGCTTCGTACCGCACGCGGTAGTACGGCGGTGTGGCATCCGGAAAGACATCGAATGGCGGATTTTGCGCGAGCCCGACTGTCGGTGTCAGCAGCCAGAGTACGGTGACTGTGACAATGGATCTTAGTAACAAGATCGCAAAATCTCTCTTGCCGCCGGCAACCGGGGCCGCAACCCGAACGACCGCAGCACCTGCGAACGCCCTGATGTCTGAAAACGCGATGAACGCCTGGGTGATGAGACTCGATTTTGTCATGCCAACCTCATACTTAAGCGGAACCACCTTCGTACTCGGTGGCATCCTAAACCGATTTCACTTCGGCCTACTTGATTTTGTATGGCGAAAGAAGCCCGGAGCCCGAGCAACTAGTTACCTCGATAGTCAATTCGCACTAATGACCCCGTGCCGCCAGCGTACTTGTCGTCAACGACCCAAGCGTTTCTCAGCAGCACGTACAGGCTTCCGTCCGGAGCGAAACGCAAATCCACGGGACGGCGGATTCCGGACAGGAACTCGTTCGATGTTTCCGGCTGTTTGGGGTCGATGAATCGGACCCAGCCTTGCACGAAGTCCGCGAAGAAATATTTGTTTCGGAAACGTTTGGGCCACCGCGTCGATGTCTCTGCAAAGTCGCCACCGTTGATCGAGGATTGGGGGTACGTATGAATCGGATCGGCCAGGTCATCACGACCTGTCGGGCCGTGATCAACCGTCGGCCAGCCGTAATTAGCTCCGGCGATACCGCGATTGATTTCTTCCAACTTGCCACCCACATCGTTGATTAGCATGTCGCCGGACTTGCTCAGCGCGAACGTGAAGGGATTGCGGCACCCCTTGGCCCAGATTGCCCGATACTTGCCAGTCGTCTCTTGAACGAAAGGGTTGTCTGAAGGAATCGTTCCGTCTGGGTTGAGCCGCAGGATCTTTCCCTGCAGGGCATCCATTCGCTGAGCCGGAGCCTTCGCTGTCTGCTCTCCGATTCCCACGTAGAGCTTGCCATCGTGGCCAAAATGGATGGCTCCGCCCTGATGTCCGGCCGGAACGTTGCCGCCGAACTTGCTCTGGTCGTCGCCGCGAAGCAGAATCTCTTCGCTGCCGGGCTCGGCGACATCCTGGTCGGCTCGGAAGCGACTGATGCGATGGTGTGTGTAAGGTTGGTCGGTCACATATACGACGTACACGTGCGGGTCGGCGGGAAAGTCGGGAGCCACGGTGACCCCAATCAGCCCTCGTTCCCAGTTCATTTCGACCGGCACGGTGACGAACGGCTGCTCAAGCAGCACGGAGTCCTTGACGACTCGCAGTGCACCTCCCTGTTCGCAAACAAAGACGCGTCCGTCCGGAGCAACTTCCAGTGCCGTCGCCCCGGAAAGCCCGGTGGCGATGGTTGTCATCTCAAATCCGTCCGGCAGCTGAGCCGGCCCGGAGATACCTCCGCCCATCTTGCTCTTCGTCGGGCTGAGCGTCTCCAGGTAAGTGACCAAATCGGTGAGTTCCTGTGCGGACAGGGTATCGGCCAGTCCGCTCGGCATGATGGAAGTCTTGGATACGGTTGCTTCTTCGATGTCGGCAGTCGCAATGCGTGTGCGTCGGTCTGTGGCATCAACGATCGTGATGTGGGTGTCGTCAGTCTCCTTCACAACGCCGGTCGTGACCTTGCCATCGACAGTCAGCACATGACTGGTTTCATAGCCGTATCCGATTTGTTTCGACGGGTAGAGCAGTGAGTCGATCAGATGCGGGCGATCATACTTTCCACCGATTTTCGTCAGTTCCGGGCCAACCGAGCCACCTTGATTTCTGACGCGATGGCATACGGAACATTTCGTGCGATTGTCGTTGAAGAAAAGCTGTGCACCCGTTTTCGCATCGCCGGGATGCGTTAGCGCGAATTGCTCCAGTGCGCGGGATTGGTCGTTTGGGGGCGATTGATTGAGTGTCGTCGTGTCGCCAATAGGATCCTCTGGCGAAGTCGACTCGGTGGTGTCCCGATACCGCACTACCAACGTCGGCCCCGGCAACATGATTTCGATGCCATGGTGCGTCGTGTCCGACCGCAGGACGATCTTATTCGGGCCACGTTGTAGTAAAGATGGTTCGATCGGCAGGCGCGAGTAAACCGTTTCGTGTCCTTCGCCTTCCGCGATGGGAAGATGCTCGCCGTTTAGTGTAAAATAATTGGCTACGGTTCCCGCGCCTCCCGTCCACGCGACCACATGCAGCTCGGCCGCCAGGAGACTGTCGGGGGCAACGTCCAAGTCGATCGTACATTCCTTCTCATTCTTATTGCGAGACCAGAACGGTTGCGGCAGGTCAGTTGATTGGTATAACCGGACACGTTCACCGTCGTGCGGCTGGATCGTCAAACCGGTCAGCGGCTTCGTCCAATAACGCAGATTCTCGGCATCTTTGAATTCCACCAAAGCCCTAACTTCAATGCGCTGCTGAGCGGGCAACATGCTGGTGTCCCACTGCAATTCGAATGGCCAGTCCGTCGACGAACCCAGCCAGCCGTAGGGGCGCTGCTCCTTAGTCATGCCGTGCCAGTCGGTTTGCCGCCCGTTTCCGTTCTCGTCATAACCAGTGTATCGAGCCTGATAGTGGACTGCGGCGATAGCCGACTGCCTGGCTTCCGGCAGAGCGAGTTTGAGCTTGAATCCAGCGGGCGACGACCCCGCCAAAACTCGGGGCTCGAAGTCCGACAGGCCCTCTTCGGTGATCTGCCTGTCTTCCCGGTTCACACCGATTCGCAGCTCGACGTTGTCAACGATGTAGTGCCCCCAGAACGTGTCTCCCTGGTCACAGGCAAACTGCAGTGAGTTGTAGCCGTTGACCAGATCGGTCGGATGCAGGTTGAACGACGGATACTGATGCGTGCAGTTATGCGCCCCCGTTCCGACGTCGGGCAGAAGCCGTGTCGTGCGACCGTTGATCGTGATTCGCTTATTGGCCGTGCCGGGGTGCCCACCCCAAACTTCGGCTGTCAAATCGACGCGCCGCACCTTCCGCAGATCCTCGTCGATCCGAATGCGAGCCATCCCGCTTGATCGAGGCTCGCTGCGCGAAGCGAACTCGGGGTGAATGCTAACCTCCGGCGCATTGACACGGAGCTGGCGACCGTTGAAAAACGGATTCGCGAACTCTTCGCCAGGCTGATAGCGATAGACTCGCTCGAAGCCCGAGTCATCAATCGCCGCGTAAGCCAGCCGTCGGAATTCCGATCGTGTGTTGAGGTGATCGTTCGGGAAGACCTGGGTCATCAGCACACCGATCAACTGCTCCTGCGGATCGACCCAGAAGTATGTGTTGAAGATTCCACCCCATGAAAAGCTGCCGACTGAAAACTCGTCCGCTCCCCCGCCGCGATCCGTGACGACACCGAATCCGAAGCCGAATCCGTCGCCGTGGCCAGGAAACGGGATCGTCAGGTCACCGATCTGATTGGACGTCATCGTTGCCACCGATTCGCGTTTCAGCACGCGGACGCCGTCGAGCTCTCCGCCGCGGAGCAACATTCGCAGGAACTGTAGATAATCGGAAGCCGTCGACACCAGTCCACCTCCGCCGGAAAAGAATCGTCCGTCCGGCGACGTGCAGTAGTCGTCCGAAAACTTGAGGAAGCCAGCTGTCACCGGAGTGCCTGTTACCGCCAGCAGTCGCTGTTTTTGCTCGTCGACTGTGGTCAGCCCAGAGAGTCTTTCTAGTTTGTCTGCGGGCACATAAAAGTGCGTGTCGTTCATCTTCAGCGGACGGAGGAATCGCTCTCGGAAGAATTGTTCCAGCGTGAGACCGGAAGCCACTTCCACAATGCGGCCGAGTAAGTCAGTGGACACGCCGTAGTCCCAAGCCGTTCCCGGTTGAAACTTCAGCGGCACATCGGCTATCCGCGAGACTCGGTCGCCGAGCGTCTCCCTGATCGGGACAAACAGATCGGGAATATCGTTCTCCGCGTAGATGGCATCTAGTTTCTGCGGTCCGAACCAGCCATACGTGAAGCCCGACCGATGCGTCAGCAAGTCGTGGATCGTCGGCTCACGTTCGGCTGCGACCGTCGTGGTCGAGTCGCCATCAACGCTCTTGAGCACTCGGAGATCCGAAAACTCCGGCAAGTATCTCGAAATGGGAGCCTCGAGCGACACCGCGCCGCCTTCGACCAGACTCATGATGGCGGCACTAGTGATCGGCTTGGTCATCGACGCGATTCGAAAGAGGGCATCCACTTGCATCGCCCGTCCACTCGATAGATCGCTTTTGCCAACGGCATGGAGGTATCCCACTCGCCCGTGTCGGGCCACACAGGCTACGGCGCCTGCAATCCGCCCCGCATCCACCTCGCTTTCAAGGAACTCAGTGATGCTC
Source organism: Pirellulaceae bacterium (assembly GCA_028281725.1). Lineage (GTDB taxonomy): Bacteria > Planctomycetota > Planctomycetia > Pirellulales > Pirellulaceae > Aureliella. Next base: position 24,839 of record JANQJJ010000213.1, read on the forward strand.
CGCAGCTGGTCCTCGGCCAACCCGATCTCGCCCGGCTTGGCGGAGGGCAAGGCAGCCTCCTGAGCGGACGCCGACGTTGTGTGACCCACTAGCGCGAGAGCGAGTATCAACAGCGAGAAGGTAGATTGAGATGGAGTCCGTATGTGCATTCCAATTTCCAAATATCATGGTTCGGGCGCCAGCCCAAATTCTCGGGCTCGACAGTCGAGATGGCTATTCTACGTGGTTCAGTCCAGTTCGCGGATCCGAATGTCCTTCATCTCGATCTTCAGCGGCGGCCCGGCGTGTAGCTGCCACGCGACGATGCCGGACTGGCGAGCGTTGAGATCATCTTCATCGATTCCGATCGACATAACGTGTCCGTTGATGATGTGCATGAACACATTGCCTCGTGCGACGATGATGTAGTCATTCCAGTCATCGCGCTGAATGTGCTTTTCAAGTTCGGCGGCTGATCCGACCGTCGCGATTTTTTCGATCAGAGGTTTTTTGGGCATCTCTGGGTTACTTCGGACAATCACCACGTCACCCCGCTGTCCCATGAACATCCGTCCGTTTTCCTCGAAAAACATCCCGGAGTACTTGTCCTTTCCCTTGTGTATCTTGTCTTCAAAGTCGGCCTGCAGACCTTTGACCACCCACTTGCTGACCAACTCGCTGCGATACTGCACTCCCGAGTTTCCGCCTTGGACTCGAAATGAAAACCGCAGCTCGAAGTCGCCGAACTCTTTCTCGTTGTAGACCAGAAATGTGTTTTTAGGAGTAGTGACTTCCGTGGTGGTTTCTCCGATCAGCACTCCGTCCTCCACACGCCAAAAACGCTCGTCGCCTTCCCAGCCGTCGAGCGACTCTCCGTCAAACAATCGAACAAAGTTCGATTCCTGCCCGCGGGCGATTCCTGACGGGAAGAATGCGAGAAGCGATACGACCAGGGAAACACAAATTGCGCGAACTGGTAGACGGAGGCCCATGGTTGATGATCCGGTAGGGTGCAGGATTGGTGGGGACGTAGCGCAGGCTGGCAGCTGGGGTGGAACCCAACGGCCAAGCTTGGCTGCTCGACAAAGCGTCCAGTCTAATCATGCAGCCGCCTACGTGCTTGGCGATTGGTAGCCATTCTCTGGCGTTCTGTGACCTTTGGCGGAATTTGAATGAACGATTTGCCGTTACGGTATACAATCAGGGCATGACTCATCACACCAAAAACGCCCAGCCGTTTGCATCACCGCGGAAATCGGATGAATCCATTCGCTTGATCGAAATTGATGAGTCGTATTCCGGCTGTTCATGGCACTTTCACTCGGAACTTCAATTGTGCCATGTTGTTCGGGGTACGGGGCAGAGACTAATTGGTGATCAGGTCTGTGCGATCGAACCGGGCGAGGTGGTGTTGCTTGGTTCCAACCTGCCGCATGTATGGCGTTACGATTCCAGCGACCCCGGCGATGTCCGAGCGATTGTCGTTCACTTCGACGATACGGTACTCGGAGCCGACTGGCTACAAAGGCCCGAACTGCGAGACGTCAGGCTGTTGCTAACGCGAGCCGGTCAGGGACTACAGGCCCGTGGCAGGCTCCGAGAGATGCTGGTCGAACAAATCTGTGGGCTTGGTGAAAAGCAGGGACTTCCGCGCATCATCAGCTTGTTGGAAATGCTGCATCTGATGGCGGAGTCACAGGAAATGGAGACGATCTGCAGTACCGGCTACCAGCCCGTTGCGGCTCAGCTGGACGTGGAACGTTTGCGTCGAGCGTGCGACCACATCAATGAGCACGCCCACGAGACTTTAGATCGTGACACGGTGGCCAAGATCGTTCACATGAGCGGCAGTGGCTTCAGTCGCTTCTTTAAAGCTCACACGGGCATGACGTTTCAGGAGTTTGTTGCGGATGTTCGCATCAGCCGCGCTTGCCAGCTACTGGCAAGCAGCGACCTGTCCATTACGGAAATCGCTTTGCACTGTGGTTTTCCGGAGTTGAGCACTTTCAATCGAGCCTTCCGGCGTTATCGCGACGCCACGCCGTCTGAGTATCGCGCGTTGCTCGGCGCCGTGACCCAGTAGTGCCGTGACGCGGCAAGGAGGGACGCGGGCATCCAGACGAAGGAAGCAGCATCGCGGGCGGAAGAATGGGACTTCCTACGCGACGGGGCTGTCGATCTCGACCTGAAAAGAAACCGTGACAACAACTCGAGTACGATGTCTGTCACCGCCGCGAGAATTATGGAGACTGACTGTGCGGGATCAAGCAGGCTTGTAGGATGAGCCGGATGCAGCTCAGGTCGGTGACGTGTCTTTCCCTGTACGCTCTACCACATGCACGTTGGTCGATAGTTCTTCGATTAATCGTTCCTCCAACCCCCTTTCTTCTGTTCGCCCTTTCTCCAATCGTTTGGGCTGCATGTTTTTTGGCAGCCGTCCCACATGACACACCGGTTCACCGGGAGCCACAGACGGTAAGGTGGTCATTCCGAGCACCACTCCCGCAAAAGGCGCGTAGAGCACGCTTTTTTCAATGCCCAACAGATTGGTGTTGGTAACCAGGGGCTGATCTTTGCGAACGACGTCCCCCGGATTGACATGAAACTGAAGAAAGCCTCCGCTCTCGGCGCGAACCCATTTGGTTTGTTTCAAGACGGCTTGCTGTGCTGGGATATTGGGCTGTCCGTCGAGCATGTTCAATTCTTGGAGGACATTGAAGATACCCTTCATGGAAGACTCGACAATGGCTGGCTCCACCTTCCATACTTCGCCACCCTCAAAAACAATCGTTGGACACCCGGCGCGGCAGGCCTCTCTGCGAAAAGCCCCTTTCGGTCCGGCGCCGTCGATAATCAATTCAGTACCGAAAGCTTTCGCAATTCGGGCAACCTCCGGAATGGAGAGGTCCGCCCGTACGTTGGGATAGTTCGTGCGACGCACTGCTGCAGTATGGAGATCGATACCAAAATCGCTTCTACGTACGATCGCGTCAAAAATGGCTTTCGCCGTCCGCCCAGACAGGCTACCGGCACTGGATCCGGGGAAACATCGGTTCAAGTCACGTCGATCGGGCAGATATCGCGAGTGTCGTTCAAACGCAAGCAGGTTAAGAACCGGGACCAGAATCAGGTTGCCGCGAACGATATTCAGGTTGCCGTCTTGGATCAGCTGGCGGACCACTCCGGTGCCATTGATCTCGTCGCCATGCAAAGCGGCCGTGATAAACACGGTTGGCCCCTCCTGCTCGGCCCGTCGCACTTGGATGGGGATGCGCACGTTCATCCCGCTATAGCTCTCGCTGATAGTCAGTTTGACGTTCTTCGTCTGTCCCGGCGGGATTTCGTCTCCGTCCCAATTGGCAACTGTCACATCATCCACGGCGGTCTTCCAATTCTATCGTGGTCAGGCGCTGATAGTCGTCGGTGTCAGGCTCGTATTGTCGATGCCAATTTAACACATGCTTGACCAGGTTGTTCGATTGATTGTACTCCGCGTTCCACCTGGCCACTCTCAGTTACACTACGTGCCGAAGGCACCGGTACGGATTTGAACGGTATTCCTGAACGCCCGATTATCGAGAACGCCAGCTGTCAACTTGCTTTGCGAACCGCTAGAATCCTCAGATTCAACGATTCAAAGCATTCTCGCAGCAAACGATCTCCATGACCATTCGCGTCGCGATTAGTCACCGTACCAGCTATCGGTATGATCGCCTGGTCCGGCTGACTCCGCAGCTGATTCGACTGCGTCCAGCCGCTCATTGCCGGACGCCCATCGCTGGCTACTCTCTCAGAGTTCGTCCAGACAAGCATTTTGAGAATTGGCAGCAGGACCCGCACGGGAATTTCATGTCGCGATGTGTGTTTCCCGAGCCGACGCGTAGATTGGATATCGAAGTCGAGTTGATTGCGGAAATGACCGTGATCAATCCCTTTGACTTTTTCATTGAATCGTATGCCGAGCAATGGCCGTTCCGGTATGAAGATTGGCTGTTGCGGGACTTGCGGCCATTTCTCGAGCATGATATGCCGGGCCCCTTGCTTTCAGATTGGCTGGCGAGTGTGGATCGGTCAGCCCAGCGTTCGGTTGATTTTGCTACGTCGCTGAATCTCAGACTGCAGCAGGACGTTGAGTACCTGGTGCGCATGGAACCGGGTGTCCAGACGCCCGAACAGACGTTGTCCAGTCGCACCGGTTCCTGCCGCGATAGCGCCTGGCTACTGGTTCAGATCATGCGGAATCTTGGGATTGCCGCGCGATTCGTGTCTGGATATCTGATTCAGCTGGTTCCCGATGTGAAGTCGCTTGACGGCCCCGCAGGAACGGACAAGGACTTTACGGACTTACACGCCTGGGCGGAAATCTATTTTCCAGGCGCCGGTTGGATTGGGCTGGACCCGACTTCCGGTTTGCTGGCCGGTGAGGGCCACATTCCGCTAGCGTGCACGCCCGAGCCCAGCACGGCGGCACCCATTACCGGAGGAGTGGACGAGTGCGAAACCGAGTTCAGCTTTGACATGCGGGTAACGCGAATTCACGAAGATCCTCGCGTTACCAAGCCGTACACCGATGAGCAGTGGGAGCAAATCAATCGAGTTGGCCGTGCTCTAGATCAGCGACTCGAACGTGGCGACGTGCGGCTGACGATGGGCGGCGAACCTACGTTCGTGTCAAGCGACGACATGGAAGGTGCGGAATGGACAACGGCGGCTGTCGGGCCAACCAAACGTCGACTAGCGGACGACTTGATCAAACGCCTGCAGGGGCGCATCGCGCCCAAGAGTCTGTTGCACTATGGCCAAGGCAAGTGGTACCCGGGTGAGCCATTACCTCGGTGGGCACTGACTTGTATGTGGAGAGACGATGGCCAGCCAATTTGGCTCAGGTCTGCCCTGCTGGCCCGCGAGGGGCAAGACTATGGCCATGGTGAAGCGCAGGCACACGAGTTTATCGGCGCGCTAGCGGAAAACTTGCAACTCGATGCCGACTTGGCATTCCCGGTTTACGAAGACGTGGCCAACTTTGTAGGTCAAGAGCGTCAACTGCCAATCAATGTCGATGTTCGAGATAATCGTTTGAAGAGTCCGGAGGATCGGGCGAGGTTAGCTCGAATCGCGGAACAAGGCATTGGGACCGTTACCGGTTACGTCCTGCCTGTTCGGCGACAATGGTGGCAAGCCAAGCCACGTTGGATTTCCAGCCGGTGGCCGATACGAGCCGAGCACATGTTTCTGCTGCCCGGCGATTCACCGATTGGCTTGCGTCTCCCTCTCGATTCGCTGCCATGGACACCGGAGAGTGCTTATCCAGATTTTTCACCAGCAGATCCGAGTGCTTCTCGGCCCAATTTGCCGATCTTTTCGAGCAACCGAACGACGCGCTCAATCCGAGCGGACGCTCGCGCGCAGCCGGAGATCAGAGTGACCCATGCCGACGCCGGCCGAGCCAGTGCCCGTGTGTCGCAGCAGCAGGCCGGAGTCTTTACGGACGAAGATATCGTGCCTACGGCCCTGTGCGTGGAACCGCGTGAAGGACGCTTGTATGTCTTCATGCCTCCCACCGAGCGCCTCG
>JANQJJ010000241.1 GCA_028281725.1 Pirellulaceae bacterium
GATGCTTCACGATTTGGATGGCGGGCGGTGGGGTCCGGCGTGGGATGTCGTTTGGTCAGACAGATGACTTCAGCTACAACGTGGCGGAGAATCCGGTGCACGTGCGCGATTTGCATGCGACAGTGATGCACTTGATGGGCATCGACCACGAGCAGTTTACCTATCGGTTCCAGGGGCTCGATTTCCGGCTAACCGGCGTGGAAGATGCGCGCGTTGTCAACGAGGTCATTGCCTAGCAGGCCCCCGGAAACAACTCGCTAGTTTTGAGTTGCCAGTCCGCGTATTCGTAGCCACTCGGTGCCGCGATCTTTCCAGGTACCGATGGCCGAGCCCGAACGCGAGCGTGTGCCGTATCCGTGACCTCCGTTTTGGTAAACGTGCAGTTCTGCCGAGACATTGTTTTTCTTCAGGCCGGCGTAGACCATGACAGCACCCAAGGACGTCGAGCGGTCATCGTCGGTATGAACGATGAAGGCCGGAGGTGTCTGGTTGGTAATCTCGATGGGTGCGATCAGGCCGTCTGACTGAGAATCCATAATCTGCCAGGGATAGATCAGTAGCGCGAAATCCGGTCGGAAACTTTGCAGGTCCACGTCGTCGACAGCAGTATAGGCATCGTCGGTTTGCGTGATATGAATCGTGGCGACCTGACCACCGGCGGAGAATCCCAGCAGTCCCACTTGGTCAGGATCGATGCTCCAGCGATCTGCCTGGCTGCGAATCAGACGCAGAGCTCTCTGGCTATCTTGCAGAGGGCGTTGCCAACGGGGGCCCGATTTTTGAGTGGTCGTGCGATACCGCAAGACGAACGCCGTAATGCCGAGGTCGTTCAGCCAGAGAGCCGCTTCGGAGCCCTCCAGGTCGGGAACGACGTAACCAAATCCGCCACCGGGCAAGATCAGCATAGCCGTGCCATTGGGCTCAGATGCCGGAAAAACGTCCATGGTCGGGCAGGTGATTTTTTCTACCCGTGTGATAGGTGGCTTGTCCGATTCCCGACCAGGCAGTGGCGTACCAACGTCCCGCGTTGTTTCACCAGGAGCCAGTTCAGGCCAGATGGCGACGTTCTTAGTTGGCTCGGCAGCCGGAGTATAGGTTGGAATGGTCCATGTGAGGACGACAACGGCAACACAGATGTTTTTGAGCATAAGAGCCTCTTCCGCGAACTCATGATGGGATGGTAGCGGTCTGCATCAGTCCAACTTCTGCAGGTCCGCGCGACTGTCTTCGTAGGTTTCACAAAAGGCCAGTGCGGCAGGGTCGGGTGGTTGTCCCCAATTTTCGCACGCCTGCCGGTAGAGTTCAGGCCACCAATTCCGATGTTCCGTCCAGCCTTCGTTTCGATACTTTTGCCATTGGCTGAGGACCTTGCTCCAGCATCGGTCACCATAGCTCAGTGCCTGCCCGAGCGACTGGTATCGTGGGACGTACCAGCGCCGACCGATCTGCGCGTGGAGCACCTCGTCGGCCCAGTCAAAATCTTGGAAGAGAGCCGATAGTGGATCGCCACTTTCCACGCCGACTTCCCATTCGTATCGCTTCCCCGTGCGAGGCATTAGTCCTTGTTCTATGAAAAACAGCACACCGTGCCGCTCGCGCGCGTCGAGTTGACTGTTCAAATTGCGTGACCAGGTGAAGTTGATTGGGATACGCGTCCAGTCTAGGTTTTGGGCGGCAAAACCCACTTCGCCCATCATCGCGTGCCGGGCTTCATCCCAGAGCTGGCGAATCATCTCCATGTAAAACTCCCAAGGCTCCTCGTCCCTGAGGTCGACTAAGATGCTGGCCATCATCTCCGGGACATCCAGCTCTCGAATTCTCTTGTAGTACATCATCAGCGTCTTATCGCGAGCCGAAAATCGCTCGTCGTACAGGAACGCTTCTGGATTGACCCCGGCGTTGAAGGGGTCTTGAAACCGGTCGTCTCTCTTGGGTTCGGAGTCGTAAACGAACGGCTCCGCCGAATGCCATGGCTCGGGCAACAGGTCGGTTTGCGGCGCGAGACCGTCGAGATCGCCGGCGCAAGCCAAACACTCTTCTAGCCGCGTGAGCCAGGGCTGTAGCTGCTGGCGCGTGCTTTCGGTCAGCAAGCAGGGGATCGCTTGCTGGCCAAATTCAACCAGTTCGCCCAGTTCGAACGCGATCAGTTTGGCTATCCGCACCGTCGGAGCATCTGCCAGGGGATGGGCGTCCTGCTGCAGCCGCCGGCATGCCGCCACGACCGCCGGCAGCGCAATCTCGTAGCAACCCGCCAGCAGGCCTTCCGTCGTGGGGACAGTCATTAACTCGTCACACAGGCGCTTCAGCCCTGCGTGGGGTACTTTGTCGAGTCCCAGTGGCGGCTCGCGCATTTCGCCGACGCGAGTGCGAATCAAATTGACTTGCTCAGCGCAAAGGTACGCGTGATGGCTGAACGCGGTCTTGAGTTCGTAGATCGGCTCTGACGTAATTCGAGCAGTCAACGTGGTGCAGAGTTCTTTCAGCACAAAGTGCAAACGCTTCAGTCGATCGACGCTTTGCTGGACGCTCCAGTTCGACTGGGCTGCCCGTTCGACGGAACTCAAGCCGGCCAGGGGCGGCAGTCCGTGCAGTGACTTGTAGCCTGACAGATTCATCGGGTTTTTCTCTTTTCTGAGTGGTCGGTTGTCGAAAGGCAGGTGGACAATGAAGTTCCGAAACCGGTCTTGACTTAAGTTGCCGAGGTAATCCGGGACACCGCTATAGACGTTCCAGGAAGGTCACGAGTGCGTCACGTTCTTCCATTGATAGTTCTCGAGGCAGCTGATGTTTCTGCTTTTCAACTACATCTCGTAACGATTGACTACTTCCGTCATGAAACAGAGCGTTTTGGCGCTGGCTGACAGAGATCAGACTCGGAGGATTGAAAAGCCGCATCGACTGCTCGTCTACGAGTCCGACGTCGAACGTCTCCACGCTGGTAAAACGCGTTCCACCATGGCAGTCTGCACAACCCAGGCTAGAGAAGAGTTCTTGGCCGCGTTGATAGTGATCTTCCAGCGTGGCCGACCATCGATCATCGGTGCCTTGGCGTGCAGCCAGCAGACTCGGGGGTTCGGGTAACGAACGCACGAAGGCCGCGATGTCGCCGACGACCCGCGGATCCACGTCATCGTCACTGGCCATCGTCGACCGAATCGAATGCGTAATCTGCTCTTCAAGAGTTTGCATGCTTCCACCCCAGCTGTAGGGCATGGTCTCTGCCTGCCCAAGTAAGGAAAGGATGCGCTTGGGAGTCCCGAACGTGTGGTCGGTCAGGTTGTCGTTCAGTTGACCATTCGTATGGCCGCGGCTGTGGCAGCTGTGGCAACTCATCCAGCCGTCGTGCGAGAGCAACGAATTGAAGAACAATTGCTCTCCCCGTTCCGCCGCGGTCGGCCGCCTCAAGCTGCCAAGCGTCACGTGGTCCACATCGAATGACTCAAGGTCCACCAGGCTGAGGGAATCACTAAACTGATTGACAACGACCAGCTGTTTTTCATCGGGCGAGAATTGGCAATCCACCGGACGGAAGCCGACATCGACCTGACGGAAGTAATGTTCGCCCTCCACGCCGATCGCGACTCGATTCGTGCCGCCTAGAGTTACCGCGATTCGTCCCGAGCTGGCCAGACTCAGACTGGATGGGTCTCCCGCACCATTTCCCGGAGCGCCGAGCGGGTAGAATCGGCCTTTTCTAAATATTTCGTCGCCGGACGCCGATAGCAGGCGATCGGTCTGCAGCCAACGTAAGTTGTTACTCAACAAGCCACCCCAAGTGATATCGCCACGGACAGTCTGTATGAATTCGTTCAAGAGCTGATGCGGAAAAAGTACTGTCTGCTCGTCGTCCGTAGCGACCAGGCCCGTCACGTTGTGTCCGTACAGTTTGCCATGTTTGACTAATCGCTCCGCTTGCAGATCGAGCATCACGTAGTCTCGGCCGAACGCATCGACGATCAGGGCAGAGCGATGTTTGGGAAGGAGCAATACTTCACCGCCACCCATAGGTAAATCGACGTGGTCCAGCTCAGACCAGGCGTCCGGCGATTCGAGTCCGTTGATATCATCCCATCGCCAGCGGTAAAGCCGTTGCGACCAGAGACCTGTCGCATAGAGCAAGCGGTTGTCCGAGTCCCAGACGATGGCGTTGGGATGTCCCGGTGCGTTCAGCCAGTGGACAATATGCCAGTCTTCTTGCCGTTGCTGAAAGATAACCACTCGGCCAGATCGGTGTTCGGCGACGGCGATCGTGTTGTCGGTAAGCTTTACAATGTCGCCCCAACTGCAATCTTCATCCTGATGAGCGACCCTCAGGGACCGATCGAGTAGATCGAATTCGAATATCTGTCCGGTCCGCTTGGTGCTTATCCAAGCTCGGGACGAATCAATGAACTCGATCGCTACCGGCTGCCGATAGAGACCGCCGGCCTGATACTCGGCAACGTATCTGCGCTTGCTAAGCGTTTCATAGGCCGATTCGTTGGCGTAGTCACCAGTCAATGGTTTGTCGGCTGGGTACTGGCCGGTCGAGTAGTCCGACTGGGATTCGGATGAGGCTGCCGTAGGCCGCGATTGGGCAGACGCACGCGGTGATAACGCAGCGTGGTGCATCGCCAGCGTGCCGACGCAAACCAGTACTAGCGAGAATGAATTTCGCACGGATGGTTTTCCCGATCCAGAAATGATCGACGTTTAGGTGGGAGTTCGTGATACGTTTTCAGGCTGAGGACGCGTCGGCGAGCCGTTTCCAAGGCGTCTGCCAGTTGCAAATCCCCCAGGCCGATGTTGCACAAGCCAGGAGTTCGAACCACCCGTAGTATACACCAATCCCGATTGTCGCCGACTGGCGGAACGGTCGGCGGCCATCAAGAATCGGCGGGCGGCTAATCCGCAGCGGAGACCTGAGGCCCAGGCGCGTCCACCACGATGGTCGGCGGTTGAATGCCTTGCCTGGTACTGGCCCACAACACCATCGTGCCGATCACCATCGCCGCGGCAGCGCAGAGCAGCCATAGTATGGGTAGATGCTCGCCTTCCTGGACAAGTATCTCCCAGGCTTCCAATCGTTCCTCGAAATAGCTGAGCGTCAGTAGCAGACTGTTGTGCAGCGCATGGAGTAGCATACCGGGCCAGACTGAGCCGGTTCGCAGCGCGAGCCAACCGAGAATCAGTCCCATGAAAGTGGTCGGCAGGAAACGTTCGATAGCCAATACGTTCGAGGTGAGCACATGCATGAGCCCAAACAAACCAGCCGACAAGAGAATCGCCCAGGTTGTGGTGTACCGGTGCAGCGAACTGAGTACGAACCCTCGAAACAGGAACTCCTCGCAGACCGCCGGAGTGACCGCAAAAACGAAGAGCACTAGCCACAGTGGCAGCTCTTGCAGCTGGTCTTGGAATTGAGCGACACGTTCAAAATGTTCGGGCCGGATCGTACCAATACCCAATAGTTGACCACCAATGAAAATCTCGTGAGCAAGCATCCATGCCGAGCCGGCCAGCAGCAGAATTGCGGGCAGCCAAGCCAACCAGCTTCGCAAACCCCCTGGGGAGAGCCTAAATGTTTGCTGAAAATCGATCTTGCGATACCAGCACACAAGAAACGGTACGCCAAGAATCAGGGTGAACGAAACCAAGGCCGAGATCCACAGCCGGGTTGCCATATCGTCACTGCTCGACGGTAAGATGCTCGACGCGACGAAGTACAGTGGAAACATGCCAGCCATCGTCAGCGCCATTTGATCCAAGCTCGGCAACCGATGAGGCCTCGCGGGGCGCAATAGCAGGTCTCGCCAACTGCCGCCACTACCATGCATGGACGCGTCCGACCCAAACAACCGGCTAGCCAGGGCGAGTGCCGCCAAGGCGTAAATGCCGTTGCAAATGACCGCGACGAGAGCTGAATTCCATTCTGCCGAACCAACGAGAACTTCTCGCGCCAGCAAGACAATATTGACTAGTGGAACCGTGGCCAGCAGACCGGTGAACTCGATGCCGGGCAGCAGGCTCATCACTCCGGGCGTAAGCGCCAGCAACATCAGCGGGATGAGATACGCCTGGGCCTCTTTGAAACTTCTGGCAAAACTAGTCACGGCCAGCAGCAGAGCCGCGAAGAACATCGTAAAGAGTACCAGCAGGACCAGCACCGTTCCGACCACGCCGGCCGACAGCACGCCCTCGCCAAAGACCAGCTTGCCAATTCCGCTGACCCACAGAGTGATGGTCATCGCCGCGAGATTTGCCAACGCGGTCAGGAGTGCGACGGTGACGACGGCCGAATACTTGGCAAAGAGCAGCGCGGCATTGGGCGTGGGCGATACAACCAGCGCTTCCATCGTCCCGCGTTCTCGTTCACCGGCCGTCAGGTCGATCGCAGGATAAACGGCCCCGGCCATGGTCATCAATACCAACACAAGCGGAACCATCGTCGCCAGCAAGTCCGCGTAGTTGTTTCGCATGACGACGGGCGTTGCGACCAAGCCATAAGGAACCGAATACTCCTCTTCCGTGTTGTTTTCGATCAACCAACTCGACGTCTCATTGTTGACTGCGGCCAGAATCCGTTCGAGTAGCTGCAGGGCTCGCTCACTCTGCGGATCGTCCCGGCGATAACGGACTTCATAGTCGCCAAATAGGGACAGGATGGATTCCGGGTCGAATCCCTCTGGCAATTGATCCAAGGGTAGGAGTTGCTTCACCAGTTGCCTGAGAAGGCGATTGTCGGAGACTGGCGCCACGCTTCCGTCTTCGTTGGTCGCCTTGTTGGTGATGACCAGGTCAACCGACTTATTCCGCAACGCGTCCTTGCCACTATCTTCCAGGATCAATAGTTGCGGTCGAGGGAGGGCGGAGCTGTTCTGCTGATCCGGCTCATCGTCGCGAGATCTTCTATCTGGAACCGGGGTATCCAGGAAGACTGGCGCGGCCTCACGATCGTGCAGCAGGATATAGCCTGCCTCCAGGACGCTCTGTAACTTGCTATCTTTGAGATCGACGCCGATCCCAAAGGTCGCGGTTGTTTCCGCCGATGGCGAAACGCTCGTCAGCAAGACTCGATTGAGGACCAGGCTTAACAGCGGATAGACCAACAGAGGCATCAACACCAGCGTCACGATCGTTCGCCGGTCACGTAGCGACTCGCGCAACTCCTTCAAACATAGGCGGACCATGCGCGCGGGCGTTATGCGGGGGAACATGATGCGTTCTCCTGCGATCGCTGTTCGTTGCTGCGCATCATACTCAAGAACATTTCCGTGAGGTGTTTTTCGCCAGTCGCCGATCGTATTTCCGCCAGTGAACCGGCGTACATCAGATTTCCGCGATGAAGCAGTCCAAAGCGATCGCACACGCGTTCAGCTTCATCCAGACGATGGGTGGAAAGCAACACGGCCTTGCCCACTTCCTTCAGATGAGCGATGAACTCGAATACTGTTTGGCTGCCGACCACATCCAGGCCTCGCGTCGGTTCGTCCAGCAGCATCACCGGCGGGTCGTGCATCAATCCCCGCGCTAAGATGACTCGTTGCTTCTGCCCGGTGCTCAGCGTGGAACAGCGCTGCTCCAAGAAACGAGACAACTGGAGTTTGTCGACCAGTGAGCTCAGACGCTCACGGGCGACGTCGAGAGGCACAGAATACAAGTCCGCGAAGTAGAGCAGCATCTCGCGAACCGTCAACCAAGGATAGATACCATCGTTGGTGGAGACCATGCCTATGTTGGCGCGCACCGCCGATGAATCGGGGCCGGTACGCATCCCACCAACCTCGGCGTGGCCTCGGTCCGGACGCAGCAGACCCATGATAATCTTTAGCGTCGTGGTCTTGCCCGCTCCATTGGGGCCTAGCAAACCGAATACCTCTCCGGCTCTCACCTCAAAGGAAATGCCGTTCAGCGCGTTGATCGTGTTGCCAGACCACTGAAATTGTTTGGAAAGTTCAGTTGTGACAATCACGTATTAGTCCGAGAAGAGAAATGCATCGTCCGCAACAGGAGCCCAATACCAACAGCCGATACGATGCTGCAGGTGCTTGGCACGATGAGTGCCGGGCTTCTTTTTCCGGAAACTTCAACTGCACCAGTATACGATCATTACGAATCGTAACGTTCGCTGCATCCGCGGACAATTCTGAAATCTGGCTGGGCAGTCCTTCTCGGGGCTAGCGCCGGCGGGAGGCGCGGCCTCGAGGTTGCCAGTCGGGGTGCGGAATATGGGCAGAATCCATGTATTGTTGGGCTTTTTCGACCAGTTCGGGATGCTGGGCCGACAAGTCCTTTTTTTGGGCCAGGTCGACGGAAAGATCGAACAATTGGACAGAGCCGGTCAGCATGGGCTGGCGGATGGCGACCCAGTTTCCAAAGCGCACGGACTGACGAGATCCCTGCTCGTAGAATTCCCAGTACAGGTACTCGTGCTCTGGCTGAGTTCCTTCGCCGGTGAGTGTGGGCACCAAACTAATTCCGTCCGTCGTTACCTGCGTGCTCGACCCGCTCAAATCACGGAGGGTCGGCATCACGTCGGCAGAGTAACCCAGGTGATCTGAGGTGCTTCCCGCGGCAATCTTGCCGGGCCAGCGCGCGAGCATCGGAACGCGTACGCCGCCTTCTGTCAGCGATCGTTTGATGCCGGTTAAAGGCCCATTGGGATCAAAACGCTCCAAATTGTGATTGGCTTCATTGTGAGGCCCATTGTCACTGGTAAACATGACCAGGGTGTTGTCGTCAATCTCCAGCTCCTGCAGTAGATCAAAGAGCCGTCCGATATCTCCGTCCATGCGCGTGATCATGGCCGCTTGGCCTTTGTCTGGATCCGGCCAGTCTTCGCCTGCGTAGATGCCAAAGGTCGGTACCTCGGCCCCGTTGCCCACCATGCGCGTCGCTTCGTTGTTGGCGTGGGGAATCGTCAGCGCCAGATAAAGGAAGAACCGACCATCGGCATTGTCTCGCACGAACTGGAGTGCTTCATTGGCGAACAAGTCATGCGAGTAGTCAACTCGTTTCGTGGCGCTTCCTCCCAGGAATCCCGGTCCCTTTCCCTCGGGTAGCTTCACCTTGTTGCGCAGCCGGACTTCCTTGTCATTACGGTACAAAAACTCGGGATAGTAGTTGTGCGCGTGGACTTGGTTGAGATAACCAAAAAAGTAGTCGAATCCCTGCCGCAGCGGAAAGCCTGGCTGGTCAACTTCTCCCAGGCCCCACTTGCCGATTAGAGCTGTCCGGTAGCCGGCCTGCTTGAGGACTTCCGCGACGGTCACGTCCTGATCTCTCAATGACTGGATCAGCATATTGCTTCCGCCCGCATTTCCGCGCACATGCGTGTGGCCGGTGTGTTGTCCGGTCATCAGCACACTACGACTCGGAGCGCACACAGTGCATCCCGCGTAGAACTGCGTGAATCGCATGCCCTCGCGAGCCATCTGATCCAGTCTGGGTGTCTGAATCACCGTCTGGCCGTAACAGCCCAGGTCGCCATATCCCAGATCATCGGCCATGATGAAGATGATGTTCGGAGGCCCCGTCGATTCGTCGGCAGCCGTCGCATCGGCGGGAGGCTGGAGCACGAGGCATAACATCAGGGCAGCGCTGATGACCCACCCTGCTTGCACCGAGTTTTGCTGGAGCCACACGGAGTGGAACCGGCTCAGGTAGGTGGATCGACGACCGAAGTTTCTCATGTGTGCTCTTGTTGTGGGTACCACGAATCGCTCCTCTCGCGTTTGGCAACGCCATCTGTCGTGCGCGTAAAAAGACCAGAGACAACGGCCGCAATCCCATCGCGCTGCGCCAGTTGGCTCGACTCCGAGCTGGCGTCTGAAGCCTGCATTCTACTCTCCGGCGGCAACCAACCACAACTAAGGGAGGTTAGGTAGATGCTCCCAGATTTTCTGGTGACCTTCTCAGATATCGGAATGCTTGAATTCAGGATTTGGCGATGCAAAACTGTTCAGTGCTCGTCGCGCGAGAAAACATCATCAATTTCAGTTGCCCCTGAGCGAATCGGATGACTCCCTTGAATCAGAGCGTTGAACGCGATGGGATGTTCCTCGGAATCAGAGTCGTCGACCTGGTTGCCATCGGGTTGATCTTGGTTTGCTTCTCCCTTGTCGCGCATTGGCGTCGTCACAACCCGCGACAAGGGATTTGGCTCCGGCCGGATTCGACATCGCATTTAGGAGCAGAGTATGACACGATCGCTTTAGCGATCCGTAAGGGTCGCGGTTTCTCTGACCCGTTTTGTGAACCATCGGGGCCTACCGCATGGATGCCACCGGTACTCGTATATTGGACTGCGGGCATCTACTGGATCTCGGGCGACTCGCGCGAGTCAGTCGTGATGGCGATCCTATCGATCAAAATGCTGGTTCTAGCGACAACTGGCGTCCTCATAGTCTCACAAGCACGCGAGTTGTCGGTCCCCATTTTCGGCTACTGCGTTCTTTGCGCCAGTTTCTCTGTCGAGTTCTACTATCTGTTCCAGTTTACCCACGACGTCTGGCTGGTATTGCTAGTCCTCAATATTACATGGTTCGGTTTGGTTCGGCTGCAGGGGCCTCCCGCAGAGCGAAGACATCAGGTGGCTTGGGGCGTGTTCGGTGGATT
Organism: Pirellulaceae bacterium; assembly: GCA_028281725.1. Classification (GTDB taxonomy): domain Bacteria; phylum Planctomycetota; class Planctomycetia; order Pirellulales; family Pirellulaceae; genus Aureliella. Next base: position 10,597 of record JANQJJ010000241.1, read on the forward strand.
TTCCGCGCTATGCAGCCCCGTAGCGGGCTTTACCTGGGCTGTGGCTACCACCACGCGTTGGTTGCCCAAGCTCTCGATTCGCTCGTTCAAGTCACCAAAGTGTTGGTTGGCCGAAGCGACTCCGCTGGCATTGACTGCTACCGTATCCATCTTAATGGTATCGCCGTGGATGCTCAGAAATCGAATGGTGATGGGACGCTGGATTCCCATCAAGTCGAACCTGGTTTACGAGGTCTGGCAATCGCAAGTCCTCGACGACGACGGCGTTCTCGACGTTACATCGCTTGGTCAACATCCCTGGCAATCCAGTGGTCCGCAGCGGCAGAGATACCTTGCCGTTGGAGAACTGCAATTCATCGACGAACGGTGGGGAGCCGTTGTCGAATCCATACGAACACGACCAACCAGCCTCCTTGAGAAAATCATCAATCGATGGGGCGCCGCATGTCTACTCTATCGGGACTTGGCTCCTGAATGGGAGGCGGGCAGATGGCTGACAGGCATTAAACGTTTCCTATTTCCGCTGCCGCTGCGCGCACTGCTGCTGTTGGTCTTGCTGCGGCGTCCGCTTCGCGCTCCAGGACTGCGAGCGGCCATCTCCATTTATGTGCTGATGCTGGTTCCTTACATTTTTGTCAGTTACTACGATCGATACGCTGCGCCCCTGATAAGCGTCAAAGCAATCATCGTCTTGCACGCGTTTGCGGCGCTCAAAAAGAATCGTGCGCGCGGCGAGTAACACCAGTAACTCCGATTCGCCGTTGTCGCGTGGCGATTCACCATGTTGCGAGGAGTGGCGACGACTTGAGCCACTGTTCACGTCTCGTGCCCGGTCCGTTGGGTCTCAAGCCTTGCGACCAATTTTTATCTTCTCGTGGAGGGCCCGTTTGCGAGCTCAGGTGGTGGAGCCGAACCGGAAAGCCAACGTAAGACCGCACTATCGTGTGTCTGCTGGACTTCATTTCTATTTCCTTGACACAGTATTTGCTGAGTGATACATTTGTACTCATATCGTGTGGTTGCACCCAATCAACACCGGGGGGTTCCGTGAGCTGGCGCAAGGAATTGTCTCTACTTACGCTTCTAACCTTGTTGGGTTGCAGCCAGTCGCGGGACGCGAACGAGGTCGGTGAGCGCCTCCGGTGGACGATGGGTGGTGTTGACCTTTACGAGGAGGTCGAGGTTGCACCTGAGACTCCTTATGAAGTTCCAGCGATCGGACTTCTGGAAGGAAAGGTCGATTTTCACGTTTCCAAACTGTGCATCAAAAACGAAACCGGCCAGCCTCGAGAAATAGTGGATGTCCGAAAAGGCTGTGGTTGTACCGAGGTTGATTTTAGTAAGGGCGAGATTCTCCCCGGCGGTGAGTGCGAGCTGACCATTCGGGTGTCGACCTCTGGACTTGCGTCACTTGATGGTCGCGTCATTTCTTTCAAGCCAATTTTTTCTGACGGAAAAGCCCTATCATTTACGCAACATCTGTACTGCTTTCCGCGTCTGCTTGAAGATTCCGGATCTAAACTTCATACCGCGAAGATGTTGGATCCCGAGGTTAGCTCCCCTGACGGATCCATTGGATTTCAGAAGAAGCTGTTGTTGCTCTACGAGGGCACTCAACCCGAGACGCTGCCGGCGCTGCGCGTTAAAGTCCTTCCAGAGAGCTTGTCTGCTGAGTTGAAAAGCGCCGGTGAACCTGAGGAGTTCCCCAACAGAGGTGGGTTCCCTTTGTTGGCGATTCCCTATCTGTTGCGCGTGGATGGCACGGGTATCGGTGCCAATGCCAACGGGCTGGCCTATTCATTGACGGTCTCCTCGGATCACGACGAGGACATGAAGATTACCTGTTTTGGCAAGGTTACGGTTGTGGAGTCGCTTACCGTTGCGCCCCGCTATGTGCTGATGCGCAGCACGACTCCCCAGCAGGTCACCATTTCGCGGGCGGATGGATCGGATTTTTGTATCAAGACCGTGTTATCCGGTGATGCACTCTTGGATGTCAGTCAGCTTACGGCTGGGTTCCGGCCGAAGCACCGTCTACAAATTTCATTGAAAGGAGCGCCTACTGAAAATTCCGTTACAAAGAAGATAGTTAAGGTGATTACAACTGAAGATGAAACGGTTTCGTTTGACGTTGTCTATGTCGAAGCTTGACTCAAAACGTTGACGGTGAAAGGGATTACGATGAAAAGATATGTTGTGAGAGGCGTTTGCAGTGCGTTGGGACTTGCAATTTGTTTCGGGATAGGCGCCGTATTGGTGCATGCTCAACAGCCGCCTACGCTAGGCAAGTGTCAGCATCCGGCGACTGGGGCCATTGTCAATCGCGTAAATACGCCACCCGGACAAAGATGCAATGGGTTTAACTTGTGCCATAGCGTCAATACCTGTGCGCCCGTTGCTGGGCCGTGTCCCAATGGGGCGGCCGGTATGATAGCCGAGACATCGCAAGCGGTGCTCGTAGGTACCTGCCAGGCATCAGGAACTTCGTTCCAATGCAATCGATGCCCGGCCGTTCAAGTTTGTGCTCTGTTTGAAGGCTACCGTTCAGTGCATCCGGTCAGTGGTGCGTGTGGCAACGCATGTGGAGTCTCCTTCAATACTGGTGGCAACTGCAAGTAGCGACGACTACTCTCGGATTCTTAGGGAAGGTCACGGGTGGCTCCGTACCTACGGGGCATGACTATGAGATTTGCCGCGGATCCGAGAGTGGGATTGCATCGGGTGAGTAAGGGCTATTTGCTCGCACGCACCGTCTGTAGTTCGTAGTTTTAGCCGCTGGTCACCTTTTCGAGGTGGCCAGCGTGCTTTCATCAGCGTAGGCAGCGATGTTGACATCCAGTTCGCCGGACGTCCGATTGGCCGGCGAACGCTTCACGGATACGCGGCCAAGGAAAATGCTTAGAGAAACGTATGTAAACTTATTTAACATTGAGCGGATTATGAATCAGGTGCACAGAGTTCTGCTGCTGGTGGCTGGAGCCAATATCTGTCTTGGTGCCGCATGTGTCTACTCTCAAGATTCGCGAATGGAGGAGATTGCCTATCGCTCGTTGGCGAACCAAGCGAGTTTCGCGACGTATGTCTGCAAATTCAGTTTCGAAGCCGGGATTGCCCAGTCGAGGGAGCAGTTGATTGCCGGCGAGCTTTCAACGCTGCATGGAAATGCAAATGGATGGTGGGCCAAACGGCGTGAAAAGGAGTTGTTCACAGTAGACGTTGGCGATACGTTCGTCAGTACTCCCACTGGAAACGGGAGGTTCAACGTCCCCTTTTCCGGAGGCGAAAAGTACATCGACAATGGTGACGTCAGAGTTGCTTTCTCCGATGAGTTGGGCGTAGCGAATTTGGGTACGCAGGAAAAGATGGCTAACAGAATCACCAGACTGTCGCCCTGGAACAGCCTTGGTCGTTTCTTTACTGGTGAGGCTGCGGTTCCGGCGGAGAGCCTGCTCGACAATGTTGGGCTGCCAAGCCCGTTCGGAAACACGATCGAAGAAGATGAAGACAAAGTTCGAGTGATAACGGATTTAGGCGAGACCCGTTTGCTCCACGAGTTCTCTACCACAATGAACTATCTCCCGACACACGTGGCGTTTCTCGGCGATCAGGCTTCTACGCACATCGAAACGGTAGAGGCGATTGAAGTCGATGGGGTCGGCTGGTTTCCCAAAACGGTGATCGCGTATGAGATCGAGTCGAACGCATCCGAATTGAAACACTGTTACCGGTTTTCCGTGGATGACTTCGCGTACCGCGAACCCTCAGATGCCGAGTTGACTTTTGAGAGCGCCGGCGAGTACCAGTTACATGGTCCTGCGGTGGTCGTCGGGAATCAAATTGCTCGGGTTGCGAGTGGCGTATCTCTAGGACCCGATACGGTGGGTGAGTTGGAGCAGGCTTTGCTGAGTGGGACTACCTTAGGCCGCGGAGTAGCGTCCGCCGGAACAACCAGCGGAACTACATCGTTTTTCTTTCTGGCCGTAGCCGCAACAGGAAGCGTTCTGGTCTGTTTGATTGGATTAATGCGGAGGAAGGGCTTTACGGCCATGGAGCCGTCTAAAGAACCTGATGAGAACGTGTCTTGAACAACACTGTTCAAGGCTTGAGAGGAGGTGTCTCCAGTTGCCGCGTGGTTCGGAGAAGGCGATCCCCGGTGATTCGTCGAGGCTAGCCACTTGTAGCTCTGGGCTAAAACAAGCAGCAATCGAGCCGAAATGGATTTTCAAGGCTCCGGCCTGAACAATTTTTGTGGCGTTCGAATTACCTGATGTTTAGATGTATCAAGCAGTTTTAGAGCGTACCATTTTAACGGGTGCCAGAGCTCAGCGAGTCTGTGTTGAAAACCGTTGACGCAAGGAGCTACGTGGGTGCGCAGCTCGCACTAGCCGTTTGGCGACCATGGGTAGCGGTAAAACCGTCCCGAAGTCAACTGCTCGCTGTCCGTTGCGCCTTCCTCGCCACTCATATTCTGTTGTGCGCGTTGACGACCCTGCGTTCGGGTGCGTTCGGCGATTCGATCTTTCATTTGGCTTCCGGATACCATTTTCTAGATACCGGCAGTTTCGTTTCCTACCGCGTCAACCCACCCATACACCGCGTGCTGTTAGCCCTTCCGTCCTACGGACTTCTCGATGTCCCGGAACTGGCTGCCGGGCCCGAGCGCCGGCCTGAAGTCGCCTTGGGTGAGGCAATGGTTACAACCGAAGGGTTTGATTGGCAGCTCGCCGGAATGCTTGGCAATATCTACCTCGTGTTATGTTCCTGCTTAGTCGGCGAAGCTGTCTACCGGTTGGCGGCATTGGCTTTCGACGAGATTTCCGCTTGCGTTGCCGTTGGATTTTGGGCGTTTCACCCAGTAGCAGTCAGCTGGGCAACGTGCGGGACAGCCGATATGCTCACGACCTGCCTTTGGCTTTATCTTTGGCTGGCCGTCGGTTCAGCGCTGAGAGACTTTAGCTGGACCAGATGTGTTTTGTGCGGCATCCTCTTTGGGCTCGGTCTTCTAACCAGGTATACATTTTTCGTGTTCCCGCTTTCGCTAATCTTAGTTGAGCTGAGCGCGTTGTTGGTGGGCAAAGAATTTCGGTCTCGAAGATATCTGCTAGGGTGCATCAAGCTCAATGTCGTATCGCTATTCTTGGGCCTAGTGATGGTCAATTTGGCGTATGGTGCCCGGGGAACGACGGCAGGCATGGATCCGGCCGATTTTGAGAGCAGGACGATCCGGGAGCTGATTTTGAATGAAAACACGCGATGGCTGACCCAATCTGCTAGTTTAGTTCCGACGGAGTATGTTCGCGGTCTTGACGTACAGCTTCTCGATTTTGAAAACCCGCCATCGTCTTATTGGCTTGGCAAAGCTTGCCCAGGTTTTTGGTACTACTATCCTGCCACGACGCTATGCAAATCGCCCATCGCGTTTACCGTGGCCCTGGCGATGGGATTTTTTGCGATGTTCGCGAATTGGCGATTTTATCTAAAGTTGGAGACGGTGGTGATCATTGTCCCAAGTGTTGCCTACTTGTGCATGCTGTTCGCAAAATCTGAGTTTACGACGGAGTATCGCTACATGCTCCCAGTGGTCCCAATACTGTGTATGTTTGCAGCGCTGGCAGGTAGGTGCTGCGCAAGCCGGGCTAGTCACTGGCTGGGAATGCTGCTGGTCGTGTCTTTTATTGCCGAGTCGCTGTGCGCGTTTCCGAACCACTTCGCGTTTACCAATCTAGCCTGCCGTCAAGTAGTTCGCCCAGAACACCTGCTGACAGGCTCGGCTTTCGACTGGGGACAAGACATGCTACCGTTAAAGAAGACGCTCGCCGCCAAGCCGGAGCTGACCTTGACGGGCGTACTCGCCAATCATGTTGTCCCATTGGAAGCGTATGGGATTTCGCCCGTTCCACCAGATGGATTGGTCTCGCCGAAGACGATACTCGTACTTGCCGTCAGCAGGGGGGCCCTGCAACAAGAGGGAATGGCCGAATCACTGAATGAAACGCTTGTCGTCGAGAGAATCGGAAGTACCCTTCTGCTACTCCAGTGCTTCGACGAGTCCTGCTCTCTCCTACGTGAGCCGTGAATGGCGACGAGCCGGACTGCCGGGGTAATTCAGGCAAAGCTTGTTCGGGCAGGCCGCGATGGTTCCGGAATCATCAATGCCAAGAGCCCTCTCCCGATCGCCTTCAATTGGCTACCTTCGCAGACGATCACTCAAGGCATCGCCGCGGGAAACAACGGTCCTGTTTTTCTGGCGATCATCCCGGAGGAGTGGGATAGCACCTTTGCAGATGTGACAGCTATTTCCCGCGTGATGCCTAGTCCAGTTTAAACTTCTCAGCCGCGTGGGAGTTGACTAAGACTTTCCAATCAGCTGCGTCCGTGAAGGTGTGCTGGGCTATGGCGTTGGTCCAAGGAGTCGCGTGTGCCTTTCTCAGTGCGGTGCCAATTCCCATGGTGTCTTGACGATCGCGATGGTTCTTTCCATAGCATACCCTCGCACCGGTATCGTCTCCGGGACCACACTCAGCATAGCCGTTGATCACCCCGATGTGTTTCAGCCCAAGCAAGTGTCCGAGTTCATGCCAGGCGGTTACACGTTTATAGGTCTTGCCACCGCGACGCGTTGTTCGAACCCTCACATCCTTGTTGTCATAGAGCCGAGCATGGGATCTCATTTGGCTGGAGTCCTCCGGGTCCAGGTAGACTGCCCGAATTGTTCGGTGCCGTCTTGCGACAGAAGGAACCAGCTGCAAATCGAATTTGCAAAGCACGTACGGATCGGCGCGGCTGTCGACTTGCAAGCTGTTCAGGCCGTCAGGCGGTTTTAAAAAGAAACGTTCCGACCAAAATCGACTCTGACGCTTGAGAGCCAACTTGAACTTGGAGAACTCTCCGTCTGGCCACTCGACACAAGATCGGTCGGCACCTCGATCAGTACAGATATCCGGATCGTCGACCGCTTTGAGAACCACGCGGGCCTCGATCGTGAGGCTCCAGATTCGGGAATACCCCGTTGGCCTGGTCAACTGCGAATCAAACTTCTTCCCATGGACCACAGGCAGCAGCTTGAGATGCGCCTTGTTACCCTTCAGTCGATCCGCCTCGCGGACGAAGTCTGCCAGTAGCAATCTTGCTCTGGGTGTTAACTTCGTCGACTCGTCCAGAATGCGCTGCAAGTCCTGAAGCTCTGTGCGAGTGATGGTCTGGTTGTCGTTCACGCTCCGGATGATCCGCTTCACTTCGGTTTCCGTGATCTTATTCGCATCGAGAGACTTTCGGAATTCTCTTCGGACCGACTGATCTTTGATTTGTCTCGAGCGTAGTTCCGCCATGGCGATACCTCAATTGCAAGCGATGACGACGGTTGGCAGCATCTTTTCTGGGATATGCACAAGATAGCAGCGTAAGAATGAGGGCGTGTGTTACATCCGGCGCGGAGGCAGCGCAACCAGAATCGCGCAAAAAGTACGACCACTCCGTTCCAGTCTTCCACGGGACTGGTACTGAGGTCTCTTGATGAGAAATCAGGCCAGAAGTGCCCGGTGGGACCGTCTTTTGCGCAAGAAAGTCAGATTCACGGCGTAGTGCGGCAAGGGCTGGCCGCGGTTCTTTCGATTGATCGGCTTGTGCGAGAGCACGAGCGTGATGGGTATTCGAAGTTACGGCCCCGTTTACAAGTGGCTATGACGCACCGCTCGAAGCGGCTGCGCTGGCACCCAGTGATGGATGCGTTGCCAGAAGAAGTGCGGCAGCCGAGGCGGTCCAGACGGAGTAAGATAGTGGGCCCTCCGGTCCAGTGGCGAATGTCATACTCAGCGCGAACAGTAGCAGCAATAGACTGCTGGCGGCGGCGAAAAAACGAGTCCAAACGCCGCAGATGAGAGCGATCGCCAATAGGATTTCCAGCAAGGTTGCGATCCATGCGCCAACGACAGCCATGGGATGTGGGAGAAACCACAACAGTGTTGCGGTATAGGCCACAAACTCAGGAAAGCTGCCCCACGCGACCTCACCGGTTCCCGCCTGGCCCCACAGCCCGAACCGGTCGGCGACCGCAGACAAAAACGAGGCGGCCAACGTCAATCGCGAGCATATGATCGCGACCGTTGGCGAAAGCCATGCGAATCTTAAAGAATCGTTCACTACTTTGCCCTCTCCGCCGGATTCTTCTTTTGCCGGAACTCCGAGACTGGCTCGGGAATGACGAGACGTTTCGCATCCGCAGGGTGGATCATCGTCACCAGAACGCGACATCGCTTTTCCTTGTCGGGATTCCGGGACACGCGGTGCAGAATCATCGCAGGTTCAAAGAACGTGTCGCCCCGACGCAGCGTCCGTAGCGGTTGATCGCCAATCTGAAATTCCAGCGTCCCTTCGAGCACATATCCGGTCACCGGGCCCGGATGACGGTGAGGCGGGCTGGATGCCAGCGGGTCCAAGGCGACCTCGATGATCGAAGCCTTGGCAACCCGATTATCATGCAGGCCCAATAGTTTCTCAGCACGCAGCACTTTCACGTGGACTGCTGGAGCGTCTGGTTTTTCTCTGTCCTCCAGTGCGAGCTTCTTATTGACCGGAGTCTTGTCATCGGCACCTGCAGCGCGCCGAGCGGAGGACAGCGGCAAGCCGATACCGGAAAAGAGAGCGACGAGTAGGCATGGGTAAATCTGTTTTAGCATGGGGAGATTCCGAAAGTCGAGTTATGACTGAGCGAGTTGCTTTGGCTGCAATAGTCCCGGGATGAATCGATGATCGGCCTTGAACGAAACGGCCAACCGATTCCAGGTGTTGATCATGGCGACCGCCAGCGTCAATTGACTGATACCTTCCTCTCCGAACACCTCGACCACGTCAGCGTAGAGACGATCGTCGATGCCAGACGAATCGGCCAACCTGGTAACCGCCTCCGCCCACCGGAAAGCTGCCTGTTCCTGCTTCGTGAAACAAGGGGCTTCTTGCCAAACGACGGTCATGTCAATCCGCTCGGTCGTCTCTTCCATCAACCGAAGGCGCTGGGTGTGATAGCTGACGCAAAACGAACAGCCGTTGATCTGCGAAACTCGCAGCTTAACCAACTCGATCAATTTGGAGCCAAGAGGATACTGGTCGATAGAGCTCTCAATTTCCGTGAAGTGGTCGATTTCCTGTGACAGAAACTGAAAGTAGTTTGCGCGAGATTCAGTCATGATCGCCTCGACTGCTGGTGGTCTCGAAAATCAGGAACGCCCGAAAGCTGCTCCCGAGTGTGTTGTTCGACCGCAATTGTAAAACTATAGTGGTTCCAAGGAAGATCCACTTTTGAAACTATTGATAGAGCCACTTTGGATGAGTCCGCGATCGAAAGAACGGTTTGAATTCGATACGATCCGCCTCGATGACTCTCTGTCGGAAAGTCAGTACTCCCAGCTGGAAGGCCAAATTCGCAGTGCGATTTCCGGTCGCTTGCTGTCGGCTGGGACGCGGGTTCCATCGAGTCGGAAGCTCGCTCAGATTCTTGGCATTTCTCGGAACACGGTGCTCACAGCCTATGAGCAACTCATTTCGGAAGGGTATCTTGAAACAGTTCGGGGTTCTGGAACTCGAGTCGCCGGCTTGCCTCCGGAGGCCTTCGAGTTCGATGAGCACCCACAATTGCCGCTGACCGGCACGGCGACGGCCGAGTGCCTTTCCGCGGCGGGACGGCGGCTGACCGAATTGGCGAAGTCGTTTCCGAGTGCCGCCGATCGGGCGACGCCGTTTCGCCCGCATCTCCCGGCAGTCGACGAGTTTCCCGTGGCAGTTTGGAATCGTTTTGCGAATGAGCGGGCGAGGTGGTCCTCGCAACAGTTGAATCATTGTGACCCGCAAGGGTTTCCTCCGTTGCGCGAGGCAATCGCTGAGTACATGGCGATATCACGCGGAGTGGCCTGCGCGGCAGAGCAGGTTGTTGTCACGTCGGGTGCACAACAGGGCTTGAGTCTTGTCATGCAGCTGTTGATCGAGCCCAACGATACGGTATGGGTTGAAGAACCCGGCAATGCTCCGGCCAATCAATTGCTTGAACTGGCACGGGCTCGTGTTGTTCCCGTGCCGCTCGATGCCGAGGGGATTGATGTGTCGGGAATGCCGACACGCGGTGGGAAGCCAAAGCTGATCTACGTCACGCCGGGAGGCCAATGGCCGATGGCGATGACGATGAGTCTGAACAGGCGGTTAGAACTGCTCACGGTGGCTCAGCGACACGAGAGCTGGGTTATCGAGGATGACTACAACGGGGAATTTCGATATACAGGTCGGCCGCATCCGGCGCTGTGCAGTCTTGATCAATCGGGACGGACAATCTACATGGGAACTTTTAGCAAGATGCTGTTTCCAGCCATACGTCTCGGCTTTCTGATCGTGCCTCCGAAGCTATCTCAGACATTCGCGTACGCGCGCTGGTTGCATGATCGGTTTTCACCTCCGCTAACGCAAATGGTGCTACATCGCTTCATCGAATCGGGGAACTTCCTGAAGCACATTCGGCGCATGCGCTCGCTGTACAACGATCGACAAAAATTCCTTTATCATTCCTTACTCGAGCATCTGAAAACGCACATCGAAGTCGACTTGCCGGAATCGGGATTGCATTTGGTCGTGAGGGGAGTGACGGCGCGAGCAGAGGATCGATTGATCGCAGCAGCCAAGCGTGCCGGAGTGGAGTATCACTCGGTGAAAATGTATTCGCGAGAGCCGAAAGCCGTTCGAGGGATCATTCTTGGATTTGCGGCCTTTGACAAGCAGGCGACTGAAAAGGCTATTCGCGACTGGTCTGTCGAGTTGGCGAGATCCTCCCCATGACTTCCCCGAATTCGGCAAGCTGCTCCTTGCCCGCCTGGACACCCAAAGCTCCCCTGGCGAGAGGCCCAGTTGATACAGGAGTGTTCACCCAGAAGTGTCAAATAACTTGGCATTTTGCTCGAATAGCCTCCCAGCGAGTCCGCGACTTAAAGCCAATTCGCAATCGATGGGCGCTGTCCACCTAGGCGGCAATGGAACACTCTCGAGATGACAAAAATGGCCCAAGTATCCGTTCATTCTCTGTTTGCCCGGCTAGGCCGGATGGTCTATCGGTTGCGGGAGGGGATCACGCTTTCCAACTCGGCCTATGAAACGATCGTAGTCAACGTCAACAAGCAGGCCCCCAGCGTTTCAGCTCTGTCGGATGGGCAGCTGCGGAGTAGGTTCGACTCGATTCGGCAACGCGTCGCAGATGGAGCGAATCTTAGGGGCGTCCGCGTCGAAGGCTTGGCGATCATCCGCGAAGCAGCCAGCCGAGCGGTTGCCATGCGCCCCTACGATGTGCAGATGTTGGCGGCTGTGGCGATGCTGGCAGATAAGTGCGTCGAAATGCAGACTGGCGAAGGCAAGACGCTGGCTGCCGCCGTGACGGTTTGCCTTCGTGCACTGAGCGGTCAGGGCGTTCATGTGTTGACCTTTAATGACTACTTGGCCGAGCGCGATGCGAAATGGATGCTGCCTCTGTATCGTTTTCTGGGACTGTCTGTCGGACACGTCGTTCAAGGAATGTCTCGGGCAGATCGGCAGGCGGCTTATCGATGCGACATTACTTACGTGACGGCCAAGGAGGCGGCCTTCGACTTTCTACGCGATCAGCTTTGCCAACAGTTGGAAGATCGCGTTCAGCGTGGTTTCCACGCAGCGATCATCGATGAAGCGGACTCGATTCTGATTGACGAAGCGAGAATACCGTTGGTGATTGCCACGGAATCAGAACGTGACCATACCGATTTATACGGAATCGCCAAGTTAGTACGTCCGCTGCACAAGGGAGTCCACTACGAGATTAAGGCCAGTGGAAGAAATGTCTCGCTGACCGATGAGGGGATTTCATGGGTAGAGGACCGGTTGGGCATTGCGGAATTGCATAGCGAGGAGCATATGCACCTCCTAGCCAGAATCAATCTCGCGTTGCAAGCGGAAGCGTTGTTAACTCGCGACGTCGATTACATCGTTCGGGACGCGGCGATCGAGTTGATCGACGAATTTACTGGCCGCGTCGCTGAGAATCGAAAATGGCCGGGAGGCCTGCAAGCGGCACTGGAGGCCAAGGAAGGTGTTGAAATCCAACCACAGGGCAAGATCTTAAATACGATCACACTGCAGCAGTTTGTCGAACAGTATCACAGTCTCGCCGGCATGACGGGAACGGCCGTGGAAGCTACCGAGGAACTCGCCGATTTCTACCGACTAAAAATCGTTATCGTGCCGCCCAATCGCCCGTGTAACCGCATCGACCATCCCGATCGTATCTACGCCACTAAGGCTTTGAAGCGAGAGGCATTGGCCCAGGAGATTCGGGCTCAACATTCGACCGGTCGTCCGGTGTTGATTGGCACAGCCAGCGTTGAAGAGACTCAGATTCTCGCGCGGGTGTTGGACGAAGTGGGTGTGCCCTGCCGCGTGCTGAATGCCACCAACGACCATCTCGAAGCTGAGATTATTGCCGAGGCTGGCGCGCTGGGTGCCGTGACAATCTCAACCAACATGGCTGGACGTGGAACCGACATCTGCCTTGGCGGCACAAATCAAAAGACGAAAGAACAAGTCGTGCAGCTTGGTGGACTGTACGTGATCGGCACCAACCGACATGAAAGCCGGCGTATCGACAATCAACTGCGAGGCCGCTCGGGGCGTCAGGGAGATCCCGGCGAATCTCGGTTCTTTGTCAGCCTGGAAGACGACCTGATCGCCGATCATGGCATCGCCGATTGGGTGCGGACGCCAGGGGCAAGTGAACCGCTCGATTCTCGAGATACCGCGAAACGAATTGCTCAAGTGCAGCGAATCATCGAGGGGGAATGCTGCGAGATCCGCCGCACGCTTCGTTTGTACTCGCACCTGCTGGAGGTTCAGCGCAAGGCGATCAGCAGAGACCGGGAGGAACTCCTGCGTGGAACTCGGCTGCCGACCGGCTTGAAGAAGCACGCACCGGATTTGCATCAACAGCTTGTTCACCAGTGGGGCGAAACGTACGTTGCTAACGCTGAACGCGTTGTGACGCTAATTCACCTCGACTGGTGCTGGAGTGACCACCTGGCACATGCTGCCGAGATTCGCGAAAACATTCACTTGGCCAGTTTCGGTGGTTTCAACCCATTGGATCTGTTCAATCGGCAGATGAACCTCGAGTTCAATTCTTTTCTCTCGGCCGTCGAAGAAAGGACCGTTGCCACGCTACGCACGGCCAGATTTACTGCTGAAGGCATCGACCTGGAGAAAGAGGGGCTGCGAGGCCCGTCATCGACCTGGACCTTCATGATCAATGATAATCCTCGAGGAGCCGTCCTGAATCTGCTAGTTCGAGGCATCGTGAAACGATTGGCGAAACCGTTCGGCTAACGCGCTAGTCGACTTCGGCCTGGTAAACGCGTTTGCCTCCCAAGTAGATTTCGAGCACGCGCGTGTCGCGAACCGCGTCGAGCGGACAACTCAGCAGATCGCGATCGACCACGACACCTGCCTCGATTTTTGAAAACACTTTCTAAAGACTGCAAGAACACGCAAAACGCTCCTTAGCTGATCTTCACGACAACCGAAGGATCGTAGGGTAGCGCCGGCTTGATCAGCGAAGCGTTGTTCCGGAGATAGTGCATCGCGATCGCTCGCCGCGGTCGTGAACTGGTGTTACTCGACGACTGATGCCAGGTGTTGCCGTGGTGAAACGAGATCCCACCGGCCGGTACAGGCGCCGGCGTCATTGGGTAGTGGTCGACTTGATCGGAGGGGATTTGGAGGTTGTACGGTTCGTCGGGAGGAGCCATGTGTTCGTAGACCGGGCCACGGTGGCTGCCGTTGCCGTAGAACAGGCATCCGTTCTCTCGCGTCGCATCGTCCAGGGCAATCCAGACCGTCAACGTAGCGTCCAGATCATCGGGACCGAAGTAAAAGTTATCTTGGTGCACTGGCTTGGGGCCGCCCAATCCCGGTGGTTTGCAGAAGACCTGGCTGAAGAAAACACTGACTCCCGGGCCAATCAACTGCTCAACGCTTCCCACCAGCTGTTCCGACTGAGCCATCTGCCTCAGTAGGGTTCGATGGAAGACGGGTTCATCGAGCTTGCGGAGCACGGTGCCCGTCGTATCCGCCTGCTCCAGATACCATCGCTGTTGCTCCTCAGATATCTGCTCCAAGAACTCACGACTCCAGGAATCGATGTCGGCCAAGGCGCCGGCGACCGTGCGCCGGTCGAATACCTCCGGTATCGTGAGATGACCGAGCTGACGGAATTGGTCGAGTTGCGGATCGCTGAGCATCGTCTGCGTGCCTTTCGCTACGCCTGTGCCGCCGGGAGGACCGTCTGACGTTGCCAACTCAATTTGACTCCGCTCGGGGCTGAGGGCGTACGTGAGCTGTACGGATTTCTTGCGTTTGAACCGTTTCCACCGCAGCCGGCGGATGCATGTAGGAGTCGATTTTGCCAGGTAGATCCACCAGGGCTGTCTTGCCCGCCATGGCGATCAGCGTCACCAGTCCGATTGATCCAAGACCGACCGTCACAGGGCCGTTGACATGCTCGCCCATGATATCCCGCGAACTGGTCAGCCACAACAGAACTCCAGCCACCAGCGGCGCCGCCACTACCGTAACGGCCTGGGCCGCGATGATGGTCGGAGTTCGATCAAAATTGAACATCAATACGGCGACACCAACGAGCATGCCCGTCAACAGCGCGGCCGTCGTCATGACCCTGGGACCGGTGTCACTTGGTTTGGAGCCCCATCCCAGGCCATCCGCCGCCATAAATCCTCCGATCATCGAGTTGACCAAAAAGGAGGAATAGGCGGCGGAGAATAGCCCCACGCAAAAGATGATTTTGGCCGTCGGTCCAAAGGTTGCCTCCAGTGACGTGGCCACGGCAATCGGGTTGCTCAGTTCGACCGTCTGGCCTGTGTACAAGCCTGCGGCCGCTGTCGACATCAGCATGACCGTGATCAGAAACATAATCACCGATCCAATTCTGGCGTCGATCAGGCCGCTACTTAAATCGGTAAGCTTCCAGCCTTTTTGCCTCACCAGGTAGGCTTGATAAAAGGCCGCGGTAATCACGAAGGTGGTGCCGACCAGTCCCAGGATAGGTAACATCTCGCCGGAGTTGCCAAGCGACGGCACAAATCCTTTTGCCATCGCAGCCACATTGGGCCTCAGGCGCAACAGATTGATTGCGAAGCAGATCAGCATCAGCGCGACGAAGGCCGTCATGACTCTTTCGAGCACACGGTACATATCCTTAAAAACGAACAGGAAGGAGATCGCCAGCAGATTGAACAGGATCACCAGGCCGGTGACGACGGACTTGGATTCGATGAATGCCTCAAACGCCGCCGCGACTCCAATATTGTTTCCGGACTGAAAGGCGGCGGAAATGAAAAAGACGCCCATGCCCACCAGCACCGCGAGCCATTTTCCGGCCTTCTTACGAATTAAGTCGCCAGGAGCGCTCGATGCCACCACACCTAGCTTGGCGCCGAGGGTCATGAAGAGCACCATGAAGGCGACCGAAATGATGACTACCCAGAGCATCGCATACTGGTCGTTCGCGCCGATTTTTGAACTGGTCATAATGCTTCCCGGGCCGATCACCACACAGGCAGTGATCAGGCCAGGTCCAATTCGCCGGTACCACGGTTGGGCAATCGTCTCTTCAGCCATCAATGGGTCTCTTACGTGTCTGGAGAATGTTTCGGTTGACTGCGACGCTACGAGTGCCCAGTCGCTTGGTCCTTGGCGGCACATGCCCTCAGTCCGTACAACTCGCACCAGCCGCTTCGTCAGCTAAGACGCCCTAGTGCTTTGTCAACACTAAAGACTTGGGTAAAGGGGTCAGGAGTCAATCGTGCACAGCACCCGAAGGGCCGCTGGCGGCAATTGACTCCTGACCCCTTTACCCGACCCAAAGATTAAGCTTTGACAGACCACTAGCAACCGATTTGCCTCGGCGGTGCCCCATACCGAAAGCAGAAGAGCAATTGTGTGCAGCTTTCGGATGCATCGCTCGACTGCTTCCAGCGGTCGCGTTTCCTGCTGGCAGCAAAAGAGACCGCCCCTGAAGAGTACCTGGATTCCCTTCTGGGCCGGAGCACGCGATGGTCAGCCGAACGCTCAGGTGCTGATGGAATCAGCTACCGCAAAATGCCACGCCCCACCCAGATCGACCTCGAGATCCACAAAGCGTACTTATCCGTTCCGTGGCGGCCCGGTGAGCATCACCTTGAGCGTTACGTCCATGTCCCCCCGTTTGATGATCACGTTGACTTCGTCGCCGGGTTTCCGTTGCCGTAAGATGGCGGGCAGGTCTTGAACGCGCGCCACGTCCTTGTCCTCGATTTTGATGATGACGTCTCCCGCCTTCATGCCCGCTTTGGACGCCGGTGAGTTCGGGGCGACATCTTGAATTCCAGCCCCCGCGACCGCGTTGTCGAAGTCCAACATCACACCAAGGTAAACCACACCCTGACGTCTGCGTGGAGCCACTTTGACGAATGTCGGTCGCTCGGACAATTCGACGATCTCGCGAATCACACGCTCGGCCAAGTCGATTGTGGTCGCCGTACCCGCGACGTCGATCGTTTCGAAATCGTCGTCAGGCGTGTGGTACAGGTCCGTCAACCCCGTGTGGAAGAACATGATCGGGATGTCCTTGCGATAGAAGCCAGCATGATCACTGCCGCCCACGGACTGGCTCTGCTTCAATTTGAATTCGGCACCTTCTGTTGCTCGCGCGAGCAATTCTGGGAACTCTTTCGCCGTGTTGGCTCCACCAAGCGTGAGGCCCTGCTTCCCGTACATGCCGATCATGTCAAAGTTGATCATGGCGACCGTCTTGTCCAAAGGAATGGCTGGGTTCGCGAGGTAGTGGTTGCTGCCGAGAATCCCTCGCTCTTCAGCCGTAAATCCAATAAATACAACCCGCCGCTTCAATTTTGTGGCGCTGAGCCGACGGGCAAGCTCCATGACCGCCGCAGTCCCGGTCGCATTGTCATCGGCACCATTGTGGACCGCACGCTGATTTGGCCGTCGCGAACCGAACGGACCCATTCCAAGATGATCGTAGTGGGCACCGACGACAATCGTCTCATCCGCCAATGGCCCCTCACCTTCGAGAATCCCGATGACGTTGCTGACACCAGCACGGATCTCATCAAACTTGCTGCCAACTTCCGCTGTGATGTCCAGTGGTTGGGAAAGCGGCTGAAGGTCGGAGTCGATCTGGTCGGCGATCTCTTTCACCGTCTTCAGTTCCTTGTCGCCCGCTTTCACGGGGTGCTTTTCCAGCAGCTCGTTTAATCGTTGCTTGGTCATGTGGAAAAAGGGAATGCCAGCGCCTCGCGAGCCAAACCCCGCCGGGTGGCTCAACTCATCAGGTTTTTCGTGGGTTGAGTGCGGGTCATTGACCATAACGATCGCGGCGGCCTTCGCTTTTTTGGCGGCGTCCAGCTTCGTGCGGATGAATGCGTGCTGGCTGGTCCGCTTGCCATCGAAGACGCTCGTATCGTCGCCTTGTTGCGGCTCGCGACGAATTACGACGACAATCTTTCCTTCAACATCAATGCCTTCATAGTCGCTGTATTTCAACCTGGGCGCGTTGATGCCGTAACCGACAAACACCACCTCCGCGTTGGCATTGCCGCTACCGCCTGCCGCCAGTGGCTGAAAATCCTCTCCAGCCTTAAGCTCGATGATTCCACGTTGCGTTTTAAAGACAAGCTTCGTGTCCTTCTCGATCACTTTAGTGTCAACAGGAATCTCGAACGGCTTGCGGTAGGTTCCGTCGTCTCCACCGCCGATAAGGCCAGCCTCCGCAAACACTTCCTCGATGCGTTTTGCCGCAAGCTCCAACCCTTTAGTTTGAGGACCGCGCCCCTCCAACTCATCCGACGCCAGATAACGAATGTCATCACCGATGCGTTTGACAGCAGCGGATTCCGCATCGATGGCAATATTTGAGGCGGAGAGCGTCGCGGCTTCCTGCGCGAACAGTGGAACGCAGTTGACGGAACAAAGGAAAAAAGCTACCAGTTTGAGCTTCATTGTTGTTTTCCTAGACTTCTTCGTTTGAACAACGCCCATTCAAACCGTGAATTGTTGGTTTCGGAGTGCTACGGTGGCTGACCGCACAAAGTCATCTGAACTCGACTGGGGCAATAAGCATGCGATGCCCCAGTCGAGTGTGAGGAGAACCTACAGCAACCACGGCGCCGACTGCAACCAGCGTGACCTTGAAATGCCCCGCATGCGCTGAGTTGCCAGAATCGGGTCCTCAAATCTGCGATCACAGTATAGCGATCACTGCGCGAGTTGGGTCGAAGTATCCACTGACTTCTGGGTAAAGGCTTCCATCTCCACCAATTTCCAATGTTCGCCTGTGTCACGAACATCAAAACGGGCTCGGTAAACCACGTCCCGCTCGTGGACATGCCCCCAATGTTCAACGCGCCCCAACACCTTCCAAGAACAATTGACTCCAAAACCGTCTGGATCCTGCCGTTGCAAGTTTTTCGAAGCGGGCGTTGTCCGACTGACGTCAAGCCTCTGTACCAAGTCGATCCGCGCCGTGGCGCCGCCGTCATCCTCGGTCGCGAGTCCCTGACGTATCTCCAAATAGATTCGGCGTAAGAGATCTCCTTCAACGCTCGTTGCCAACCCGTCGTAAATCGACTCTTCGGTGCGACGTCGGAAAGCCGCATAGACGTTGTCATGCAGTTGCTCAAACACGTCCTCGGCAACTTTGTCGGTCACGGGCAAATGGGACGGCATTGCCAGGCGGTCGCCAACCTGTCCCCAAACAACTCCAGCGACGATCGTGCAAAGTCCCGCCGCAACGGCTAATCGAACTCGACGCATTGCAGCCGACGCCAGGGCGGCTATCGCGCAGAGGCCCCCAACAATTACCACCGCGACGGACAACCATTTCGAATCGGACTTTTGCCGCGTCGCCACCACGGGAGCGATGGGAGCAGGCGAACGCCATTCTTTGGGGCGAGTCCACTTGAGTACGTTGCGCTGCCCGAGTCGGCTCAAGTTCTCACGAACTGGCTTGCCTTGCCCCATGATTGCCGCAGAGACGGACCAAACAGCGTTGTTGAACCGATTCCAAGTCAGCTCCATCGATTGTGGCGCCTCGTCCGATCGGTAGCTCAGGATCAGCGCGACTCTCGCGTTCGCAACCGGTACAACTCGACGCTTCGACGGGATGGCAAAGTCGGTCATGTCCAAGCCGTAGAAATCGCATCGCTGGACGATCGGCTTGCGCAGCATGCCGTCAATCTTCAATGGATTTCCAGAAGCGAAGTAGCCTTCAATCTGCTGCCGCGCCAAATCCTGTTCCGTCAGATCCAGCAGAGGATCGTCGTCGCGGGTCAGGAGCAGATCTTCATCTAACGATAGATATGGGGCCAAGATTTCGTGGCGAACTTCAAAGTCGTCAATGTAAAGAAACGAGTAAACTCGACTGTAATTTGTGATTCCCAATAGCGACTGCTTCTCGCGCTGCTCCCACTGGCGGCGTTCTTCGTCACTGGCCTCTGGTGACAAAGGTGGACTATCCCAATTGACTCTCATCGAATAGGGCACGTGTGGCAGCAGAGTGTGTTCCAGCGCCGCTCCGCCGCCTTGCTGTTTGATTTCCAGCTGCGTTTCGGAAGGAAGCACGGCCTCTTCGTCCGTGAACATTTGCGTAAAGGTGAGAAACTCCGGCGGCTGGTTAAACACGTACTGAAGCTCAAAGACCAATTGATGGCCCATCAGATCCGACAGCGGAACACCTTCTGCCGGCAGTTCGTACGCGGCGACGCCCACACCTTGTGCCATGAATCGATTTCCCTCGACATCGGTGATTTCAAATCGCTGAGCCAGGAACTGCTCGTGCAGTTGGATGCCCTGGCGAATCACCGATAGGTCCAGGAAGTCCTCGCGATTGGGTTGTAGTTGATGAAAAAGGTAGAGATCCTCAAGGAATACTTCGATCCGCACATCTGCCGACTCGGGTGTCAAGTAAACCGAGGCCCGCGTGATCGAGATCGGATGCGAAGCTTGCGCTTCCTCGGCCACATGGTCAGCATCTGCCATCGACCCGGCAACCGCCAATACCCAGACCGTGGCTGAGAAGACCAGCGCGCGGCTTGACCGAGACGGCAGACAGTGGCGTTTTTCACAGACGAGTTTGCGATCGAACCAAGCGGACGGGCTCACCTTGCCGGCTCCTGGTATGTCAAATATGCGTCACACCATTCGCGAACATGCATTCCGTCGGTTTGAATGTCCGCCGTCAGGACTCGCCAAGAAGGTCCTTCCCAAGTACCTGTCGCTTTAATTCGTATTGATGCCTTCCCGATCTTCCCTGGCTGAACCGTAATCACTGGGGACAATGCGTCGGATGTAGCGACGTTTTCTGGAAGGTTGAACGTGAGCTCGTACCTGCGAGGATGGTTCGAATGATTCACGACGCGCAGCTCCATTCTCTTCACTTCGCTTTCTGACAAAGCCTCACTCCGCGGATAGAGAGCAGCCCATTGCTCGTCCACAGCGTAGTTGGTGTCATCCCAGGCGACTGTTTCGCGAATCAAGTCTCGCCGCTTTCGGTACCGGCTCGTCAAATAGTCCATCTCCTTTTTGTTGAATTGAAAGACGTGGCGAATGTGCTCGTTGATCAACCAACAGTCGCCCGCGTCCCCCACTTTCTTGAGGCAAAGCAGGTATCCTTCGTCGTCATGGAGCAGGTTTCGATTGAGAACGCAGTAGTCATCGAACCCTGAGGGAGCGAAGGCGTCTCCGATAAAGAAGACCGGCTTCTCTCCCGGTTTCTCGACCAGCATCGCCCCATGATAGTACGCTTGGCCCGGGAAGAAATGGAATGTAAACGTGTATTCATGCCACTTCATCCTGGCGCCATCGCCCATCCTCTTCACACTCTTAATCGGGTTTCCGGTCATCGCGGGCAAATGATAGGCCGCCGGACGTTCGAGCACATCCGAGTATTGTTCGGTGGCGTAAACAGGACACTGGAACGCCTCGGCCGCTTCCTGAACGGCATCAGTGTGGTCATCGTGAAAATGAGTGACAAAAATGCCTTCCACGTTGTCCACTGCCTCTTGATTGATCAAGTCTTGAATCGCCTCGATCACTCGGTTCGAACCACAGTCGAGCAAAAATCCGGCGCCAGTGTCCGACAAGATCAACCGGCTTGTGGAGTTTTCGTAGATCCAATTCGGTGTCTTCTCATGCTTGCAGTACGGCATCAACTCAATCTTTGCGTCGCGCCCCAAAACACGTTGCCCGCACGCTCGCATCCGGTCCTCTTTGAAGTACCAATGCAAAGCGTTGGTTGATAGGTAGTTGTGGTAGATCGACTGCACGCGCCCGCGAAGCTTCGCGGCAGCTGCCGACGGGTCATGAATGATTGGCCCACGCGCGGGAACTGCCACATCCAGCTTAGCGCCGATGATGCGATCCAAACTGGCGACGAGGTCGGCTAGCCTCGCCCCGTAGCCATGATAGCCGCGAATCTGCGCCGCTGGGATGGCGTCTTGATAGCTGTACAAATCGAGCAGCTTGCCATCGCCGTAGATTAGATCCCCGATAAAACCAATGCGTTTGCCATCCAACTCCGCCACGTAACTGACCGCCCCGCGTGTGAAACCTGGCGTCTCCAGAACTTCAAACGAAGTTCCTGAAAGCCGAATCTTATCTCCGGCTTGGACCCACCGTTTAACAGGCCAGGAATTGGCCGGAACTTTTGTCGTTTGTTGGGCATAGTCGTGGTAGCGTGCGACCGGAAATCGTCCCCAGTACTCGGCTCCCTTTTCCAACAAATCACGTTCCCTCGCCGGAGCGATTACTTCGGCCGATTCGGCAGCCTTTCTCGCCCTCCAAACCACGTCCCGGCGGCCGTGAGTGAGTAAGACCTGATTGACTGGTTGATCCCAACCATAGACGGCGACCGCCCCCAGAGTCGAGCGAACACACACCGCATTGATAGCGCCAAGTTCTACTTCGCATGACTTGGTTAACTGTATCACCTCGGCAGGCAACCGCTCCCAAGACGTCAGTGTCGTCATACACAGAACGGCCGCTAGAACGGCGCGACGAGGAGGTTGCATGAATGTCACCAGGATTTAACCGTAGCTCGGGTATGTGATTTAATTTGTTCTAACGCCGTCCTGTCACCCCGACTGAAAGGACCAACAGCCCTACGCCAACTTCCGGCCGAGAGCTATTTCATTGGTGAGCGGGGGGTACCCAGTAATCGGTTTTCAACCTTCACTGGGGCCCTGCCAGTAACCGATCCAGTTTTCGGTCGAGTTGCTGGAGCATCATTGATTGATATTCTTGATGCGAGAGCAGCTGCGTTTCGCCGTAGGAAAGATACGATTTTATTGCTTCGCCAGCGTGTCGCGAATCCGCACTGCGGCAAAACCAGGAAGCTTCGGCCAAGTCGATTGATGGCGACGTCAGGAGTTGGAAATAGTCAGCTGTGATCGGCAACCGATGCTTGATTCGGATACTGCAAATCTCAGCCAGCCGGTCCGCCGCTTTTTTGCGAGATTGCTCCACGTGCGCCTGAATCTTGGCAGGATCGCAGCCAGTCGCAGTCAAGACATCTGACTCGATGTCTTCGATAGCAATGCCGGATGAGATCCATCGTAGATCCTGCACAACGTCAAATAACTCGTACTCGGCAGTATCATCGACATCACTAAACTCGAGTGTCGAATCCATCCAGTCGTACAGTTGTCCCCAAGTCTCGAAAACAGCTGTCAGACAACGTGCAAGAGGAGTCAGTTCGCAAGTGTCTTCGTCTCCACCTTCCCACTGAGATTCCGGTGCGATAGCAGGAATCTCAGCGCCCAGGTCAAGCAATTCTTCAAGCACATGCCACAAGTACAATGCGGGCTCGTCGTTGCTTAGATCGCGAAGTGAGTCACCCCATTCCAAATCTTTCCACAGCTCTCGAAAGTACTGATACCACGCATCCGCGTTCTCTTTGGTCTCTGCGAACATCGCCCAGCCCTCGCTCACCGTTTCAAACAATCCGGCCAGCTTCATCAATTGCTCTTGCCGCTCCAGAGGAAGATACTCACCTCGCTTCCATTTGGTGATTTGCGCGCGGCTGACACCCAGTTTTTGGGCCAAGTCGGCTTGGTTGTAGCCACCCTTGTTTGTGATGTAATCAATCAGATTCCTTTCACATACGCTCATAGATGCTCCCCCTTTTCTTGTTAAGTAAATCAGTGCGAGTAATTAACTTAACAAGATCGACCGGTTAAGACAACTCTTGATGGGCGTGGATTTCCGTCGTTTTTCACATCACTATTGTGGAGTGACTGGCTCTGGCCTATGGAATTCCTTAAACAGCAGCTCGGGCAAGCACAGGAGGCCTCAGCAAGTGTCACTCCCCCTTTTACCGATCCAAATATCTTCGGCCATCGTTACGGTGCTTCTATGGTGGCTTTATGCGTCAATCTCGCGGGTGTGATTCCCTATCGCACGGTTTCCAAGGCCTTGCAAATC